>JBHIXE010000001.1:0-3960 GCA_041984905.1 Verrucomicrobiales bacterium
GCCTCGACCCTCGCGAAGATCCCAACGACCATCGCAATTGGTATCGAGATCGGGACACGCAACGAAATTGGGATAGCGGCCGCAATCGGGATAAGGTTCAAGACTCGGACGGGAGTCGTGACCGCCAACCAGCGGCCCCTTACAACGCTGAAATGGATCGGGATCTCAAAAACCTTCGCTGATCCGGCTGTCTGACGTTTGAGAGGAGTGCTCGGAGCCATAGGCGCCCCCTCAAAGTAGTTTGGCGATGTCTCAGGTGAGGAGGGTGGAAGTTCGTAAGGATCTAACCTTAGCGAATGCGCCCCTGTGTGGATTCGCTTTCGCATTGGTGGCATCGCCTTCGCACTTGCAAGAGCGAGCCAAAAGCCCCTTCATTTCAATCATGTGCCCCCGTCTGTTTCGTCATTGTAGGCCGCTTCTTGTCGCAGCGATTTTCTGCCTCTTTTCCCAGTCCCCTGCCCTGGCCCGCCCTAACATTCTGCTGATCTTCACGGATGATCAGGGCATTCATGATGTGGGTTGCTATGGCAGCGAGATTCCCACGCCGAACATCGACCGGATCGCTCAGGAAGGGTTGAAGTTCACCAACTGGTATTCCGCCTCGTCGATCTGCACACCCTCGCGATTCGGATTGCTCACGGGACAGAACCCGAGCCGGTCTCAGGATCAATTGCTGGGAGCGCTCATGTTCATGGCGGATGAAGACAAGGTAAGAGGCATCCAGCCTGGGGAAAAGACAATCGCCTCAGTCCTCGGCGAGAGCGGCTATGACACCGCACTGATCGGCAAGTGGCACCTGGGGCACGGTTCCAAAGAACTGCTCCCGACGAGTCATGGGTTCGATACCTTCATCGGCCACACCGGTGGATGCATCGACTTCTTCACCATGACCTACGGCATCATCCCGGATTGGTATCATCAGGAAGAACACGTGGATGAAGTGGGCTACGCCACGGAGTTAATCACAGAGGAGGCCGTCAACTACCTGACCGAGCGCAAGGATTCCGAAGATCCCTTCTTCCTCTATCTGGCCTACAACGCCCCGCACTTTGCCAAGGGCTACAGCCCCAAGGACAAGGCGCCCGTGAACATCATGCAGCCTCAGGCCAAAGACCTGGAGCGGGTCACCGGCATTGAGGACAAGATCCGCCGGGAGTTCGCGGCGATGACCATCTCCCTGGATGACGGAGTTGGCCAAGTCCTGGACGCTCTCGATGATCTGCAGCTAAGCGAAGACACCCTGGTCATCTTCCTGACCGATCACGGTGGGGATCCTGTCTATGGGGGAAGCAACACTCCCTATCGTGGTGACAAAGCCACCTTGTTTGAAGGCGGTCTCCGCGTGCCTTGCCTCATGCGCTGGCCGGGCACCTTGAAGCCTGGCGAACGGGACACCATGGCCTGGTCGACCGACCTCTTTCCCACATTCTGCTCCCTTGCAGGGATTGACTATGACGCTGCGAATCTCGATGGGCGCGATTTGTCGACCGTCCTCTACAAGGGCGATGGCTGGAATGACCGGACCTTCTTCTGGGAACTCGGCGCTCATGCCGAACTTGAGCGGAGCCCTTGGCGAGCACTGCGAGAAGGATCCTGGAAGTTCCTGCAAACGCCCGAGGACGGGGAATTTCTCTTTAACCTCGGGGAAGATCCCTACGAGGAGAAAAACCTGAAGGACGAGATGCCGGAACGATTCGAGGCGATGAAAGCCCAGGGCGAGGCGCTCGCCAAGGAGATGCGGGCGGCTCTGTGAACCATCCTGCTCGAGCCGTTGCCGAAATCTGGTAACGAGGAGGGAGGCACTGGCATAGTGCTTTGTAGGCAAACCATGAGATCGATATCCCGGATTCTCTCAGTTCTCCTTCTGGCAACCGGTCCCGCCTTTGCGGAGACAAGTCCTGACTTCACACCCCATGGCTTTGGTGCTGCCTCCAAAGGCGGTGAAGGCGGCGAGGTCATCCAGGTGACCAATCTGAACGACAATGGCTCGGGATCCCTTCGCGCCGCGCTCTCCAACCATCGCGATCCGAGAATCATCACCTTCCAGGTCGAAGGCGACATCCAACTGACCAAACCCATTCGCACGGACTACGGCCAAGTCACCATCGATGGAACCACTGCGCCGGGACAAGGCATCACCCTCCGAGGCCATGGGCTCTACTTCAAAGGGGATTGCGATGACATCATCATTCGCGGACTCCGCATCCTCATCGAGAGCGGTGGAGACGCCGGCGATGGGATCACCTTTCTGGGTGCGAATGGCGGCACTATCGAACGCGTGTTGGTCGATCGATGTTCCATTCTCGGCGCGACCGACGAAGCCATGGATACCTGGGGCAGCGTACGAGACCTGACCTGCCAGTGGACGATCCTGGCGGAGGGACGAGTGGATGGGGATCATGCCAAAGGCAGTCACAGCATGGGTTGGCTGTCGGGTCCGGAGACGGATCGCGTGACCATTCATCATTGTCTTTTTGCCCACAACGGAGATCGGAATCCCAAGCTCCAGGGCGGCCTGTATGAAGTGGTGAACAACGTGATCTACAATTGGGGAGGCCTCAATGCGTTGAAGGTCAAAGACGGCGCCAGAATCAACCTCATCGCCAACACTTTTCGCGCGGGAGCGGATAGCCAGGGCTCGGAAGGATGTGCTGTGATTGAGGATCCCGCTATGGTAAAGGGGCATTCCCTGATTTACGCCGAAGGAAACCTGGGTCCACTCAACCCGAACGTCGCCGAAGACTTCTGGGAGAACGTGAATTGGTTTGAGAGTCTCGGAGAGAAATCAAAACGACATCGTCCCGCACCGATGGGCTTTCAGTCAGACGAAGCGTTCCCTGGTTCTTCCCTCCTCTATCAAACTGCTCAAGACTCCTACCATGCGGTTCTGGCTCACGCTGGGCCTCCTGTGAGAAGTGAGGATGAATCGCGAATTGTCGAGGAGGTCAAGCAGGGCATCGGACGCTTGGGCCGACCTACAAATTGAGGCTTCCGTCACCGGGCACATTGATTCATTCTGAGCGGGAAAAAGCGTCATGAACGTGGGTTTTTCCAGCGAGCGTCGTGATACGGTTATGAAACTCCTGTCACGCTCGACACCAAAGGGCATTCTTCACACAGCTCTGCTCTCTCTGTTCTTCCTGGCTTGCTCAGCCACCGCCCAGGAAGATCAGTCCACGGACCCCTCTGTCGTCTACACGATGGACAATGGCAAGATGATCGAATTCACGCTGCCTCCAGGCCCCCTCTTTGAAGTCCTGGACCATCTGCAGTCTTCTTTTGACTACCTTTCTGCCGAAGAGGGCCGCGAGTTCGAACCGCTTCCCACTCTCATCTACGAACCTGATGTCGAGAACACCCCGATCGATGTTCCAATCCGCCTGAGGGTGCGGGACCTGACGCCCATCGATGGTCTCGCTCTCGTGATCGCGGCCGCCCAATGCGAGATCCAGCCGATCCAATCTCTTTCCCTGGAGGTCCCAACTCCATCCGGCGACTTGGGGTTTGACGGAGGGTCCACCACCAAAGGCAAGGAGCGAGTCATTGGTTACCGCATCTCGGCACTGCACCGAAAAGAAACGCCGTTGATCTATCATCCCGATCCCTTTCACACAACTCGAGTCAATGTCATGGGCATGGCCGTTGATCCAGCGTCCAGCCGGCCTGGTCTTGGTCTTCCAGAAGCGAAACCCGAGGAAGATGATTTCGCCGGCGTAGGAATCGTCCTGGGTGAGTCGGAAGGACAAGTCGTGATCCGAGACATCCTACCCTCTAGTCCAGCGGCAAAGTCCAAGGTCATCCAGCCCGGGCACAAGATCATCATGATTGCAGAAGCCAAGCATGATCCGGTGGCGATCCAAGGAATGGCCCTCATTCAGGTGGCCAAGCTGATTCGTGGAGAACCAGGCAGCCTGATCGAGCTGACTCTCGAAGATGAAGACGGAGCCCAATACATCTCGG
>JBHIXE010000001.1:3970-30580 GCA_041984905.1 Verrucomicrobiales bacterium
ACGCTTGCAGCTCTCCAATCTACCGATGCCCGTCAAGCTCGATAAGTCGACATCTACCGCGCAACGCATCGAACCCAAGCATGGGTTTTCGGATGGTCCCATCAAGGTCTTGCCCCCTATCGAAGAGGGCGGCTTCGCGAACCCAAAAGCCGCAACGAATGGGAATGAGCCCGTCGTCATCGTCTATCCGCTGGGCTCGCTCGTCACCGGCGCAGATCAGGCGGACGCCGATGAAAGGCAGGCGCAGTTCGAGTCCTTGCTCCAAGAGACCCTTGAACTTGCCTTCCCGAATAGAGAAACAAACCCCACTCTCTCCATCCATTCCAAAAGTGGTGCCCTGGTTGCCAAGGCAACCCCAGAAGAGCACGAGATCATCAAGCAGGTGATGGATGCCATGCGGGAAAACCAGACCACGATGGAGCGTGGAGGATTCTGAGCCGTCCATGTCGTCCCACCCTACAGCGTCCACCTTTCCTTCGGCGGTAACTCCGGCCATCATGGAATCCACAACGCCGGGTACTTCCGCCTCCAATGGGGCTTACTCTTTCCATGACGTGCCGCGCTTGACCCGTCACTTAAAACGGGGGGATGAGGCGGCCTTTGCCTGGTTGCATGGACAGTGGAGTTCCCGAATCAATCGCTACTGCTTCGTGTTGGCGGCGGGCGACGAAGCTCTGGCTTCGGAGATCGCTCAGGGAGTATGGCTTCGAACGGTGCGAAGTCTGCGAAAGCTCCCAGATGAAGCGGCGCTTTGGAATTGGTTGGCCTGCGCGGCGCGACATGCGGCCATTGATCTAAGGCGAAAAGAAGGACGCTATGTGAATGCGTTGCACCGGTTTGCCGAGCGATGCACGGAGTCCTTTACCTTGATGTGCCGGAGCCCCGACGACGCTGATGGAGAGCTGCTCAACGCCCTGGCAACAGCCTTGGATCAGCTGGACTCTCTGGAGCGGGACCTCGTCGAGGGACGTTATTTTGAGGGAGAGTCGCTCGACGCCTTGGCCAATCGCCATGAGCTTAGTATTCGAGCCGTGGAGGGCCGCCTCGCCCGAATTCGCGCGCGATTGAGAACGCTAACAGCCCAAGCTTTGGAATCCCAGGCATGAAGAACACCCCAGCTCAGCCAGAATTAGACAGACTCCTAAGGGCCGCCCTTTCCTCAGAAGACGCCGCCAGCTGTGGTCCCGAGTTAGCCACCGTCCTTGAGATGGCGAAGCAGGAGCGGCAACGGCGACATCGGCTTCAGGCTGGTGTGGCCACTGCCGCAGTTGTTTTTGGCGCATTGCTTTTGATCCTCGCCGACCCAAAGACGCAACCGTCACAGGCCGAAGCCGCGGCTCCCGTGGCTCCCGTTTCAGCAGTCAGACCCGGCCCCATTCAGCTTGAAGAAATCAACGATGAAGAGTTGCTCGTTCTCCTGGAAGGAACTCCGACAGCGCTGATGGAATGGCCGGATGGCAGGCGAACGCTGTTGATGTTGGAGTCAAGTTACAGCGAAGTGAAAGCCCCTTGAACGGCAAGACCTCTCGGTGAACAGTGCAGGCTTCCCATCCATCATGGACAAAAGCGCTGTCTTCCAGACCATCCTCACCGAACTCCGGGACGAACTGAAACGTCGCACCGCCGCCGCCAAGGAATCCGCCGCCAACGCGACGGATGCCGAGTCCAAGGCCGAGGATAAGTACGACACTCGTGCCACGGAGTCGGCTTACCTGGCGCGCGGTCAGGCCATGGCGGTCGAAGAGATGGCGGAGGACATTCGGATCCTGGAAGGCTTCTCGCTTCCCGACTCCTGCTCGGTGGCGCGACCCGGCGCTTTGGTGGAAGTGGACCTCGATGGAGAGGAACTCGCGTTCTTCCTGCTGCCCCGCGCCGGCGGGATGGACGTGACAGTGGACCGCAAGGAGATCACCGTCGTCACGCCCACCTCACCCATCGGTGAGCGCCTTCAGGGAAAGTTCGCTGGGGATAGTTTCCAACTGGGCGAAGGCGGCACGAGCGGCAAGGTGCTCGCAGTCTCCTGACGGTTACCCTTCCAATCCATCCAAGCCAACCTGGGTACTGCTGCCGAAGCTATCCGTCTCCACCCCCATGCGTTGGGCAAGGGACACAAACAGGTTCGCAAGCGGGGTGTTGTCCTCAGGATCGTGCGCCACGTAACTGCCGTGCTTGTATCCACCCCCGGCGAGCACGATCGGCAGGTTGTGCCAGTCATGGCTACTGGCATTGCCCAGGTTGGAGCCGAAAAGCACGCTCGTTTGATCCAGTAGACTCCTCCCCTCTTCCTTCACGCCTTTGAGCTTCGTCAGGAAGTCGCCGAAGGCGGCGAACTCCGCTTCTTCGATCAGCCTCAACTCCTCGATCTTTTCCTCATCCTTGCCGTGGTGCGAGAGGTTGTGCCAGTCCGTATCCACTCCCGGGATGTTGCTGGGCGGCGCATTCAACCCACTGAGACGGAGGGTGACGGTCCGAGTGGAATCCGTCTGGAGCGCCAGCACAATCATGTCGTTCATGAGCCGCATCTTTCCGATGGCATCCTGCCGGTCATCGATATCCTTCGGTTGGGCTGCCTCGACTTTCGGTTTGGATCGTTGCACCCAGTCCTCGGATTGCTCCAAGCGCACTTCCAGGTCGCGCACTGCGGTCAGATACTCGTCCAGCTTGGCCTTGTCCTGATGCCCCAGATCCCGCTCCAGCTTCTTGGCTTCGCCCGAAACCGTATCAAGGATGCTGCGTCCACGCTTCAGTTCCCGCATTTCCTTGGATTTCTGCTGGTCGCTTCCTTCAATGAAGAGCGCCTCAAAGAGACGAGACGGTGAACTCTGCGCCGGGATCTCCACTCCGTTGCTGGACCAGGAGAGCGAGTTGCCGCCCGTGGAAAGCGCCAGGAACGGAAAACGGGTCTCGATCCCGATCTGGTTGGCAATCAACTGGTCCAGAGAAATGCTGTTACGAAATCCCGCGAGGCCGGGCCGCTTCGCTGAGGTAAGCCAGGTCAGTTCCGAGGCGTGGCCATTGTTGCCCTGTTGCTCGGGGTGAGAGAGTCCCGAGAACACCGTGAGGTCGTTGCGGTGATCCTTGAGCTTCGCGAGATAAGGGGTCAGCGCATAGTCCCTTCCTGGGTTTTCCGGGAAGAGGTGCGGACCATGAAAGCCAAGACCAGCGCACATGGCCACGAAGCGCTTTGGGGACGACGCCTGGCTGGCGGCTGATGCGAAGGCCGGCGTCATGGCTTCCAGCATCGGAAGTCCCAGCATCGCTCCACTGGCCCGCAGGAAGTGTCGACGGCTCAGCGCTTTGTGTTCGGCTATATATGGCGAGTTCATGGCAGCAGACTATTTGTTGAGGAAGATTTCACTGGTCACCGCGGCACCTAGCAGGTCCCGAATCCCGTATTGACTGGAAGCAGCCTGGGCGACAATCCGCCCGATCTCTTCCCGGTCGGAAAATCCCATTTCGCGTCCCGTCAGGAAGGTCAGCATCTTCTCCGTGAAGGCGCGGGCCAGCACCTGGTCTTCTGCGGCCAGTAGATCTCGAAACTCGCGGTAGCCAGAAAACTCACGTCCATCTGACAGAACCCCGCTGGAGTCCACCCCCGGCCCCACTCGATATCGGACGCGCACGCCATGAACAAGATCCTCGACCTTTTCCCCTTCACCCAGGCTGCGAAAGTTCTCCCGCCAACCGCCCACCGGATTGAAACTCTCCAGCGCGAATCCGGGCGGATCGATCTTCTCATGACAGGCCTGGCAACTGACCGAGTCCCGGTGCTTATCGAGGAGTTCCCGCAAGGTAGAGGCCCCGCGAATATCCGGTTCCACTCCAGGAATCCCTGGCGGCGGAGGTGGTGGCGTGACGCCCAAAATGCGTTCCATGACCCAAACGCCTCGAACCACGGGAGAGGTGTTCGTGCCGTTGGCGGAAACCTTGAGAACGCTGCCCTGGCTCAGAAAGCCTCCGCGAGCAGAATCCTCCGGAAGACTGACGGGCCGGATATCCGGCCCCTTCACACTGGAGATGCCATAGTGTTCCGCCAGCCGCTCATTGATCATGGCGAACCTGGATTTCACGATGCTTGAAGCAGGTGCGTTGCGATTGATGAGCTCCCGAAGGTAGGCCTGACTTTCCGCCACCATGGAGTGCTTGAGGTAGGAATCGAACTCCGGAAAAAGCTTGTTATCCGGACTGGTGAAGTCCATATCGCGCAGATTCAGCCAGGCATCGGTGTAATCATTGATGAAACGGTCCGATCGAGGATCCGCCAGCAGACGATTCATCTGGGCCACCATCACCTTGGAATCCGTGCTGAGCCGCCCTTTCGCAGCGAGGTCGAGCAGTTCCTGGTCTGGAGCGGTGCGGATGAAGGCGTATGAGAGTCGCGACGCGAGAGCATAGTCGTTCAGCTCTCCGGGTGGCTCTTTCAGGAACAGAAACTCCGGCGAGCAGAAGATTGCCTTCACGGCAGTCAGCAGCGCCTCTTCAAAGCTGCTCTCCAGCGCCAACTCCTCTTCCAGCAATCGAAGATAAGGGGCCAGGTCGGAGTCCGTGACCGGACGACGGAATGCCGCGGTCGCCACTCGCTTGAGGACGGGAGTGGCGTCTACGATCGGGTGCTCGGTAGGGATCTCGAACTGAGGGACGTAATAAGTCTTTTGTCGCGAGCTGGGATTGCTCGGCATGATCTCCTGACGATTGAGACCATCGAAAAGAAGCCGGTGACCACGGCCAGGGTATTCCTCGATGAGCGGCCCCTCGATCTCTATCTGCTGAATTGCCAGGCCGGGCCCCTCGTAGTCCTTGGGCCCCACGCGCTTGAGCTCGTAGTTCATGTCCGTGATTCCGCAGGGCTTGATCTGGATCATGTAGCGGTCCTCGATCCAGGTGGTGAACTCCACCGTCGTCGGCTTCCCGGGCGGGAAGGAGAAATACCCGAAATTGGGACGCTCCGCGCCTCGCAGGAAGGTGTCCCCGTTGACGGCAAAGGTCACCGGTTCATCGCTCTGATAGGCAAATCCCGTGATGCGGACCGTGTAATAGCCTGCACCGCGGATATTGGCATCTTTCAGTGTACCGGAGGGATAGCCGGTGTCCTTGAAGAAGACCGCGGTCTGATCATCCAGCTTGAGCCACTGGTTCTCGAAAAACTTCTGCACGTCCGCAGCTTCGCCATAGTTGAACTGCCTTACCGTGCTCTCTGGCTTGGCGATCTCATGGACCTTTGCTTCGTCGATCACCATCTCGATGGCTTCCAGGTAGCGCTGCATCTGCACCATGGAGATGTTCAGGGCTTCGCCCACATTATCGAACTCATGGGAGCGACCATCTTCCGGTAGCAGACTGGCGAGGCGCAGATTGGTGCCGAACAGATCATTCAGCGTGTTCTCGTATTCCTGGCGATTCAGCCGTCGCAGAACCGTGCCTTTCTCTGCTGAGTGCGCGGCAATCAAAGGTTGACCGAGTGCGCGGGAGAAGGCTGCCATCTCCCCCGGAGATGGACGAGGCTCGTCCTTGGGTGGCATTTCCCCATTTGCAACCCGGTCGTAGATGCGGACCCACCTGGCCATCAGGCCGGGGTCGTTCAGATCCGTCTCCAGGGAATAGAGATCCAGGTTCCCCTTGGCGGTCACATCGTCATGACACTCATAACAGTGTTGATCGAAGAAAGGCTGCAGAGATGGCCCGAAGTCCACGCCTGATACGGAGATGGGCAAGCTCAAACCTGCTAGCAGGCAATATCCGAAGACCTTTCGATTCATGATTCGCATCTTTGATCCAGGGCAGGACGTGGACGTTCAAGCATTCCTTAGCATCAATGCGCGGACATCGACGAGGGAAATGTGAATTGACGTCAGGATCAACCCTCCCCCAGGATGACCTCTCCACTACCATGAAAACCTTCAAATCCCTCACTGTTCTTTTCGCCCTTGCTACTGTGGTCCCATGCGTGGCGCAAAACCAAGCTGAATCCCAAGTCATCCGGATTGGGATGATTGGTCTCGATACCAGCCACGCCACCGCCTTCACCAATCTGCTGAACAATGCCGAACACCCGGATCATGTTCCCGGAGGCAAGGTTGTAGCAGGGTTCAAATCTTTCAGCGCGGACATCGAATCCAGCGCCTCGCGAGTCGACAAGTATGTGGAGGAACTCAGCACCAAGTTCGGCGTGAAGATGTATGAAGACATGGCTGAGATGTGTCGCTCCGTGGATGCGGTTATGATCGAGAGTGTGGACGGCCGTCCGCACCTGGCCCAGGCCACGGCTGCCATTGAAGCTGGGAAGCCCGTCTTCGTCGACAAGCCCATGGCGGCTTCCCTCAAGGATGCCATCGCGATCTTCCGGCTGGCTGAAGAAAAAGGAGTGCCCTGCTGGAGCGCTTCCAACGTCCGTTTCCATCCGGGAGTTGTGAGAGTGAAGGAGAGTGATTACGGCGATCTGATCACAGGATTTGCCTTTGGACCTGCCAGCCTGGAAGAGCATCACCCGGACCTGTTCTGGTATGGGATTCACCCCACGGAAGCGCTCTACACCATCATGGGTCGTGGTTGCCAAACCGTTTCCCGAACCCACACCGAAGGTACCGACATCGTCACCGGCACCTGGGAAGGCGGCCGGACCGGGATTCTCATGGGAATTCGCGCCGCCAAACGGGCCTATGGGGTAAAGGTCTTCGGCACCAAGGCGATCCTGGAGGAATCTTACGGCGGGGCCTATCCCCAATTGGTCGCGGAAGTGATCCAATTCTTCCAAACCGGCAAAGCTCCCATCTCCCCACAGGACACGATCGAGATCCTGGCATTCATGGAAGCGGCCGACTTGAGTAAGGCACGGAACGGTGAGCCAGTTGCGATTGATGAGCTTCTGGAAGCCCAGGGCTGGAAACGCTGAAACCGGCAAACCCTAACAATGCCAGAAGGCTGATTAGAGCGCCAATCATTTCGGCTTGAGCCAACTCGCAATTTCTGCTATCAGTCCCGGCGTTATTCTTACTATTGAGACCTCTATCCGCTTAGGTTCCATTGACACCCATGTGAACTAGAGCGAACTTTATTTAAGATGGCTTCGATTTCAGGAACTTTCGATTCACCTACCCCCTCCCCCATTCTGATTTGGAAGTCCCTGGAAACAGAACTGGAGGATCTTGCTCAACGGGCGCGCAGCTGGGTAACCTCCGCAGTCAGCCAGTGGCCGCTGCACTTCGAATCACGAGTCGCCGATCGTAGTCACCGGAGCCAGATCTTCGATAAGATCATCAAGGATCTGGAGACCGGGAACAAGCCGCGCCGTCCCAAGCCGCCCCAACGTCGCGATCCCGAACGTCCTTCCTCGGGCACCCCTCAGGAGCGGATCGAACGGCTCCGGGAGAACGCCGAGTCCGCCTTTCTGCGCGATGATTTTGAATTGGCGGAGCAAAACTATCGGGAAGCGGTTCAGCTGGCCGAGACCACTCCGATCGATCCGGTCTCCAAGATTCGCCTTCATCTCGCGCACGGCCACACCCTTCAGAAGCTTGGCCGCTTTGACAACGCCCGCATTTCTTACGATCAGGCCGACATCGTGCTCAACACGATCCAAGGGCCTGGCTCCCACGAACTTCACGTGGACGTGGACCTGCACCGCGCTGCCCTGGCTCAAGCTCAAGGCGATTTCTCCGCGGCTGAGTCCTGCTACATCGGCGCGATCAACCGCTACGAGGAGCAAGGCACTCCAAACAAGGCTCGCCTCGCGCATCTTTACTCAGATTTGGGCCGGGTCTACTCGGAGGCTGGCTACCTGGATTCCGCGGTCGAGATCGTCCTTCGTTCCCTCAATGTGCTCGAGGACTCGGGTGAGAACCACTCCCTGGAGCGCGTTCGCATCTTCCAGCTTCTCGCCAGCATCGCCTTCCGCAAGAACGAGTTGGACGCGGCGGAAAGCCATCTTCTCGAGGCTTATCAACTAGGTCAGGATGTCGCTGAGATTGGCAATCGCGAGCTTTCCGAGATCGAGGTCGCCGTTGGAACCATCTACGCTCACCTGGGCGACTTTGAGACCGCCGGCGAATGGTTCGCCAATGCCATCCGGCGTCAGGAACAGTCTGATGGATCCAGTCTCATGCTGGGAATGCTCTATGCCCAGCTTGCCTTGGTCCAGACCCAGAACAGCTCACGCGAGCAGGCGCCCGAGTGCTTCTGGCGCAGCATCGACCAGCAGCTGACCAATCTTTCCCTGGAATCCCGCATCTAGGGGCGCCAGGCGGGCTCTAGAGCATCTCCAAGGCAGCAAGGAAGTCCATTCTCCAGGCCGGAGGCTGTCGGAGCGCGAGCGGCTCGCGCGGCTCGCTCGCCAGCGTCGGTCCTGACTGTTCACTGTCGAACTGTCGCACTGTTTACTGAATCACTGACCCTCCGGTTGCCGCGAGGTATCATGAGTGGCGTCGTGAAAACCCGGCACGTAAGTCGCCTTATCCGCGAAGCGGTCGAAGCGATTGGAGAGAATGAGCAGGGTGGGCGCCCAGAGTCCGATGAAGATCCCGAACCGTTCCGCATGAGCCTGCTGCATGGGATCTTGCTCCCGATTGAGAAACCACCAGGTCGCTACCGATAGAACGATGGAGAGCAGACCTGCTTGAAAACAGATGGTGCTAAGAACGCGACAGACTTTGGGATTCATTATCGACACTGTGTAGGGGTTTCCATGAAGGCTCTCCTCTCCGAATGAGATAGGCTGCGCAGATCTTGTGTTTCGAGTCGTAACACGCAAAATAAACCTCTGTATGGATGAATCCCGGATCAGTTCCATCCGCAAATGGCGGTTCGACCGCGATGATAGGGGAAACTATGCACGGGTCGAAGAGGGCGACGTTCTGGCTCGGGAAGAGCCTCTCGAAATTCGGGTGGAAGGCAAGAGCATCGCCGTGGTGATGCGAACGCCGGGACATGATGACGAACTGGTGGCCGGGTTTCTTCTTACGGAAGGGATTCTATCCCGGGCGGAGGATCTATTCGAGATCTCGCCCTGTCCGACCGCGGATGAAGCGGGTGAGGGGAACGTCTACGAAGTGCTTCTGCGCAATCCCGATCCCCAACAGCTGGATCAACTGACTCGTCACGTCTTCAGCGCTTCCAGTTGCGGCATTTGCGGGAAGGCGACCATCGATTCGGTGATGGCGAACTTTCCGCCCATCGAGCATCCGGTCCAGGTTTCTGCGGACGTTCTGCTGGGATTGCCGGCCAAACTTCGTCAGGCACAGGAGACTTTCGAGCAAACGGGGGGACTCCATGCGAGTGCCTTATTCACTCTGGATGGGGAACTGGTCGCGCTCCGGGAAGATGTGGGCCGCCACAATGCCCTCGACAAGGTTCTTGGCCAGGCGCTCCTCAACAATGCGCTGCCCCTGGATCAGATGATCCTGCTCGTGAGTGGTCGCATCTCCTTTGAACTGATGCAGAAGGCTCTCGCGGGACGCATCTCTGTGGTCGCGGGGATCTCCGCGCCCAGCAGTCTGGCGGTCGAGTTTGGGGAGCAGTCCGGCCAAACCGTCGTGGGGTTTCTTCGGGGCGAAGGCTTCAATGCCTATGCCCATGGAGAGCGAATTGCCTGATTCTCAGCACTTAGGGCGAGAATGCTTCAAAAAGGCTAAAGATCTGTTCAATCAAATAGTGTAGTTTTGTGCACTATTCATTTGCACAAAGCTTTTGGATGTGTTCTTTTGAACAAAGATAGGAAAACGAACACGACTATGATCCAAACTGCCATCTCCTCCTCCACTGACCACGACCAACTCGTCCAATCCGTTGTCGAAGCTCTCAAGGATCTGGGCTATGACGAAATCAAGGCCGTCATCGAAGGTTACCAGCGTCCCGGAAATCTTCCCTGCTACGGTCGCATCCACGAACCCGACGCCATCGCCAGTGGCCGCGATTCCCAAGCGGTGGTGGTCGAAGTGGAAACCACGGAAAGCATCAACAGTTCCCGCACTGCGATCGACTGGAAGCTGACTTTTGAGTTCTGCCGTCAGCAGAACAAGCGCTTCGTGGTGGTGGTCCCCGCAGGCAGCAAGGCCATCGCTGAAGAGCGCGTGCGCAAGCTCGGGATGGAAGCCTCTGTTCTGGAGGCCTAATCCCTGGGCTTGTCCCATTTTCCGAAACACACCCGCCCCCCCAAAGTCCCTCAAGACAAAATCAGCCAGCCTGCTCCCACCGCGGAAAGCACCAATAGCAGCCACTCAAAGGGCTTTTGAGGAATGCGTTGCACCACGGGTTTTCCAATGGCGATTCCGAGGAGGATCGCCGGGAGCAGAGCGGCATCGAGTAGAAGCGTCCGGCTATTGATGATCCCGATCTCTGCGTTGAAGGGGATCTTGATCAGGTTCAAGAGGAGGAATAGCCGGGCGCCGATGCCCAAGAAGTCCTCCTTGCTCAGGCCCTTCACGAGGGCCCAGACCGAATAAGCCGGCCCAGCGGCATTCGCGACCGTGGTCGAAACGCCGATCACCAGGCTTGAGCCGATCAGGAAGCACCGCGAATCCGGCAGATGCCGCAGCATTTCTCCGGTGCGATTCCTGAGAATTTGGAGAACGAGCAAACCCAGGATGATCCAGCCGATCACAACTTTGGTGGTGGCATCATCGATCTGTTTCAGGACGAGGTAGCCGCCCAAAACGCCCACCAGGCAGGGGACAAGTAGGGGCCAGACCAGCTTCCAGGAGGCATAGCGGCGATAGAGCGGATAGATGATCAGGTCGCAAACGACCAGGAGCGGCAGGACGATTCCGACCGACTCCTTCTGGAAGAATTCCGCCATGATGATGACGTTCACCAAGGCGAGTCCTGGAATGCCCGCTTTGGAAATCCCCAAAGCAAAGGCGCCGCACAATGCGATCGCATAGGTGGAAGCGGGGATTTCGATACCGGGAATCATTGCGAGCAAAGAGGGAGCGCCCACTTAACACGGTTGGGGGAAATCCGAAATCCGAAATCCGAAATCCGAAATCCGAAATCCGAAATCCGAAATCCGAAATCGACTGAGCGCTGAGCGCTGAGCACCTAGCCCACTCCCTTCATCACTGACTTCCAGCCTGCCCGGATCCACCCGGCCACATTGCCGCCTAGCGATCGGCCTTCCCAGACTAGAAAAACCAGGCCACATGCCAAGGCGAGCATCGAGAGCGGCATCACAAACTCCGCATAGCGATTGACCTTCAAGGTGTAGATGGCGGCGTTGGTGCCGATCACCAGGGCGAAGAGCAGGAAGAACCCATTGGCGATGAGCGCGATCTCGATCCGCTTCCGCATCTTGTCCTCCTTCAGAGAAAGCTGCTTGCGCCGCCAGGCCACGACTCCATTGACCAGGGTGACAATCGGCACCACGAACATCAGGGCAAGAAAGAGTCGCGAGATGGTCCGGTAGATCCGGTATTCCCGCAGCACAATGGTGTCCACCCTCCGCTCGGCCGGCTGAGAGAGATACCTGGCCAGGCGCTCTTCATGCTTGATGATGAAGGGGCTATCCTGAGGTTCGTAGCTCTGCAGGAGCACCTCAGAGGTCTCGAGAAAATCGCGCAGGAAGATGTCGCGTCGACGGGAGAAGATGCGGCTCTCGTCGAAGAGATACTCCATCATCCCGAGACACTTCATGGTGTAGGCGATGGGACGCCGGATGACGGACTTCACGAAGTAGTTCATCTGAAACTCGTTCTGCTCTTCCGTGGTGAGCTGCGAGAAGTGCGGCAAGTGCGGCAGCGCACGATCGCCATTCATGAGCAGGTTGGGATTGTAGCCAATCCGTTTGTAACCACCCGGTCCGTCTCGCTCCGTGTCCCGAAGGGCTTCCTGGTAACGATCCAGCACTTCCTGAACCAGCTCAGGATTCTCCGCTTTCCCTTTGGCCAGATCCCGTTCCATGACCGGCTTCATCAGTTCCAGGTGAGCGACGAATAGAGTTTGAGCGAGGAAGGACCGCTTCTCTTCGTAGCGGTTGTCGAAGGCCTTATTGGTGGCGCTGAAGGCCAGGAACACCGCCGCGCAGGAAGCGGCATAGATGCCCATGGGAATCCAGGCAAAGTCCGGGTGGAGAATCTTGCGGAAGAGAATCGCCACGATGGGGAAGGCGATTCCAAACCCCCAGTTCGGCTTGAGATAGTAAAGCGCTTCGCAACATACGACCATCGCCACCCAGCTCAGGAGGACCCAGCGCCGGTCCCTGGCCTTGAGAAACCCGATGAACCCCAGCCCAGTGAGGATGATCATCATCGGTGAGAACCCCTCCCCCATGATGGAAAGGCTGTAGAGCATCGTGGTGGCGGATTGGATGAAGAGATGGGCGCAGATCAGCCCCAGTAACAGCGCCCAGATGCGCCGCTGACCCACAAGCCAGACGATGAAAACGATCAGCGGGGCCAGCATGAGATTGATCGCCAGCTGGACTATGGCGATCGCATTGATGGAGCCCGCGATCTTCATGATCACCAGCGTCATCATGGGATAGAGAAACTTCCGCTTCCACTGCAGGGTGAACTCTCCTGTAGCGAAGTATTCCAGCGGTGATGAAATGAATCCCCGGGTGTCATCGCGAATAATGGCGATGGTCGGGAAGCTCAGATTGAGAGCAAAGGCGTCCCAGATCACGAGGATGGACAACCCCACGAAAATCATGAGCCAGATCGGCACCGGATACCCGCGCGTCAGGGAACTTTGCCAACGGTAATCCTCCAAGCGCGGCTTCCAGGTTCCCAAGAATGAAGTCACGGTGCGCCGAGCCGGACGGTAGACAAACACCGCTGCCGTGAGAGCCAGATTCAAGAGAAACAGGAACCGTTGCAATTTGGATGAGGCTCCGTCCGGCACTACAATCTCGTAGGTGCGCCCATTCGTTGCAGGCGAACTATTGTCCGCCAGAGCGTTGAACTCCAACCGGCTCTGGACCACATACCAGGTGCCCGGTTCCCCCGTCCTCACCAGGTCCGGTGACGACATGGATGCCGGATAACGCACTCCGTTCTCATAGAGCGCCACCCAGGTCCGGCTTCGCCCTAACAACTCCATATTGGTAGGCACCTCCGCTTTGAAAGAGACCGCATTCTTCTCTTTCTGAATCGACTCCGGGGAAAGGGCAACGCGATGGCGATAAAATGCGCCCGTCCAGTCCTGCAGGGTGAAGCAGAGAAAGAGCACCAGGAAGAAGGCCCAAGCCGCAGGGAGCACTTGTTCGATCTTCAATTTCATGAGGTCTTTGCGAGAGTTCGTCGGGCGTCAGAGGCTTCGTTTAGCGGGGAGCTTTGTCAACCGAATTGTAGGCCCTTACGCGGCCACAATCCCCACCCCAGCAACCAGTCAGCCTGATGGGGTTTCGCGGTTCGGCTCAGGCCAATAATCAATTGACAGAGGGAATGATCGAACGTCCTATCGCAGGAGTGATTCGCCTCCCGGGCTCCTTCCGGGAAATCAAGGACACTGGCGCGAGCCAAGTTGAGCATGCAAGACGAAACCACACCGGCCACCGTAACGGCGGGCGCTCTGCCTAAAGCAGTGTCCGTTGTTGTTCCTGTATACAACGAAGAAGACGCAATTCAGGAGACCGTTCAGAAACTGACCGAAAGCCTCGAAAAGACCGGCTGGGAATGGGAGATCGTCTGCGTGAACGACGGTTCCAAGGACAATACCAGCGCGGTGATGCAGGGCATGATCGGCCAGAAGAACGTCGTGATCCTGGAGCATGAAGTGAATCGCGGTTACGGAGCCGCCTTGAAGACGGGCATCCGGAGAGCCAGCCATCAGTGGATCGCTATCATCGATGCCGACGGCACCTACTCCAATGACGACTTGTCCAAGCTCCTGGAAATTTCCGGCAACCTGGACATGGTCGTCGGCGCCCGGATCGGAGACAATGTCACCTACTCTTTCATCCGGAAGATTCCCAAGTTTTTCCTGCGCCGCTACGCGCAGTTCCTGGCCGGCTCCAAGATTCCGGATATGAACTCCGGCCTGCGGATCTTCCGCCGGGATATCGCCAAGGGCTTTTTCGCCATCCTGTCTGACCGGTTCAGCTTCACCACTTCCATCACCATGGCCTTCCTCACCAGCGGCTATCAGGTGAGGTTCGTGCCCATCAGTTACACCGCCCGAGTGGGCAAGTCGAAGATTCGCCCGATCCGGGACACCATCCACTTCTTCCAACTCATCCTGCGAACCGGGATGTATTTCGCGCCTATGAAAGTTCTCATGCCCCTCGCCATCCTGTTGGCTTTCGGAGCCGCGGCCAGTGCCTACTACGATGTGCGCTACCTGAAGAACCTGACCGACAAGACGGTCCTGCTGACGATGTTCTCCATGAACACGATGATCTTCGGGCTCCTGGCCGACATGATCCAGAAGATCTGGAAGATGCGTTCCTGATACGGGAGAGGCTTCACAACCGGCATGAAGTGGGACCTCAAATCGCTCGCCAAGCAGTTTGGCGGATTCCTGGCTCTCGGCGGGCTCAGCGGCACCATCACGGTGGGCGGCTCCGCGCTGCTTCATGAAGTCTTCAACGTCCCGGAAGAAATCGCCTATCTGACCGCGCTGATCGCCGTGGCCATGGTGAATTTTGTCATGATGCGGAAGGTCGTGATGCGCTCCGAAGCGATGCGCTGGCAGACCCAGTTGATCGGGTTTCTGTTCTCGACCGCCGTCTGGCGAGGGTTGGAATACTCCTGTTTCCTGCTGCTCCATAAGGTGCTCAATTTCCACTACCTTCTGGTCATCGTTTTCCTGGCGGGCATCTTCACGGTGCTCAAGTTTTTCTACTATCGACTGACCTTCTTCCGGCCCGCGCCAGCCGCTCAGTAGTTTTTGATGAGATAGAACTCATGCCTGGAGCTTGGTCCATCCTGGCAAAACCGCCTTTACACGTTCCTCAACTTAGGCGAGAATTCCGGGGTTGTGGATCGTAAGAACCACTGCGTATCTACCTCAGTTCTGAAGGGGAAAGCCTGACAAAATCTTCCGCCAAGGATCGTCGGTTTTTTCCCATTTGGCTCGGAAATAGCCCGGGCCCGCCGGGGGAAAGTTCGCAATTGATTGAAAATGGAACAAAGGATCCACGGCATTTGGACCTTGATGCAACCACACGTCAGCCGCTATAAAACTGATACGAACCATTACAAGTTCCGATAAGCCCCAAACGCACAACCTCTGGTTTCTCATGAGTTCCGGGTTCGCCCCCTGGAATCGCCAACTCCACTCTTTCCCATGACCACTGGTCTAATTTACGCGGCACTCTTCTATGTCGCCTCTTTGATTCTCGCGGTCGTCATCGGCTTTGTTTTCTTTCCCGGTGATGAGATGCGTGCCCTCAACATCTTTGTCGTTGCCGCCCGGCAAATCGGACCTCTTCTCATCGCGCCCGTGGGATTCATCATTGGATTCTCTCGAGAACAGCGAAAGCTGCGCCGCAAGAAAGAGGAAGAAGCCCAGGCGGAGCGGGAACGGATGCGTCAGACGCAGATGATCCGCATGCAGTCCGCTCAGGCGACACCAACGCCTCGTCCTCGTGGGCCCCAACCCACGCCGGAAGCACCCTCCCCCCAGGAAAGCACGCCTGCTCAGGCTCAGCCCGCCACTGCGGAGAATGCCGCGGCCACACCCCAAGAGGAGGAACATGCAGGAGGCCGGGCACAGATGTCGGAAGAGGTGCGGGAATATCTCCGCCAGACCTCCCGGGTCGATCTCAAGGGCATCAAGGATTTCATTGAGGAAACCCGCCGGTATCGTGTCGACGACATGGAGGGCGAGGAAAAACCTAGCTGAAGCCAGGGCCTCTACTCATTTCTCAGGAACCTGCATTCGCGTAGCGCGATGCAGGTTTTGTTTTTGACAGGAACTGTCCTGTCGATTGACTGTTCGCCCTGTTGCCAATGCTCAGGCTCATCGGCTGAGGCCTCGCCATCACCCTTTGAGAGTCCCTAACTTTCCTATTTTTCCCCGCGTGTCTCCCTCCACTCTGATCAATTACGTCAAGCGCGCGTGGTGGTATGTGGAGCAGTTTGGCAAGGCCTGGCCTCCGGCCCCCAACTGGAAGGAATGTGTCCGGCTCGCCCTGCCCGCCGTGATTGTGGGCACCCTTATCCGGCTATGCTTCTTCGTGGTCTCTCCGGAGACCTATCTGGGAGACGACTCCTTCTCTTACATGGATGCCGCCCGCACCTTCTACGGGGAGGGAGAGATCGAATTTGAGGAAAAACGCCGCTACCTCTATCCCCTGCTTCTGCTGTTGACCGTCAAGGTGCCCTTCATTGCACCGGCCCACCTCATGACCTTGATCCAGAGCACCCTCGGCGTGCTCTCCATCATCCCCTTCGTGTACGTAGCTCGCTGGGTCTTGCCGAACTCCCGGGTTATGGTGGTGATCGCTTCCCTGGTCTACGCGACCTGGTACAAGAACCTGAACTATGAGCACGAAGCGATTGCGGATTCCATTTTCGTCTTCCTGGTAATCTCGTTCACGGCCTCGACTATCGCATTGAGCAGCGGGAAATTCCGCAAGGATCCCTTCCTGTTGTTCCTCTTTGCCGCCCTGGCCGTTGGCACCCGGCCGATCGGTAAGCTCCTCTGGTTGGCCGCGCTATTCTTCGCCCTGCTCTTTGCCAAGGATCCCCGCAAATGGGCCAAGAAGACCTGGGCCCCGGCAGTGATCGGTTGTCTCTTCTTCAATTCCGTGGGCGACTCGAATCAATCCAGCTGGCTGCTGCTGAGTTCCACGCTTCCCCTGGTGCCGACCGAAGGCCGATCCTACGCTCACTATCATGAAACCCTCCGCCCCTACATCCAGGAAGCTCGAAAGGCCGGACTGGAGTATCCCTGGATTCAGGACGGCGTGAAGAAGACGCTCGCGCGCAAGCTTCCTCCCAAAGAATGGACCACGGAGTTTCCGGAAGACCCGACAGTGGACTGGGGAGAGCCCATCTCCGACGCCTTGTGGCAGGACCAAATCCGGGACTCGGATCGGCAGAAGATTTATAAGGGGCTCGCCCGCAAAGGCATCATCCGCCGGCCCTTCCATTTCGCCAGCTTCACGATGACCAAGACCCTCATCGCCTTTGAATACAACGCCCAGACCTCCAACCTGGAGCCGGGCTACCTGGCAGAGCGTCAGTTGGAGCAAAGCGATAAACTTTCCGATACGCAGAAGGTCAGCTGGGAGCTGTTCTTCCGGCGCACTCCCGAAGAGTCCCGCGAGAAGCTGGAGCGTCGCCAGGAGCGCGAAGGTCTACCGGCCCTCATTAACCTGGTGGACTGGATGGGTCGCAGCCTTCCCTTCACTCATGTTTACCAGCCGGATGGCGCCGCCTATCCCAGTGTCAGGCTGGGCTGGTTTGGCTGGGCCGCGCTGATTGGACTGGTCGCCACCGTCTGGTTTCGCCTGCGCTGGGGAATCCTCATCCTGTTGCCGACTTGCGCCGTGGTCGGTGCGGCCTTCGCCGTGGGCGACAAGGTCGCGCGCTATGCCTTTTCCGGAGAGTGGCTCATGATCATCGGCGGCTTCTGCGGCCTGTGGTGGACGGGCCTGCTCTTCTTCCAGCATGTTTGGAAGCCGCACCTGTTGCCGCGGATCAATCCGGACTGGATTCCTCAAAGGCTCCGGCCTGCCTTTGATCGCAGCAGAAAATAACGGCCTTCTAGAGCATTTTAGGTGGAGATGTGTTCCCAAAATGCTGCGCAACCAGTGGATTCGAGGAAGTTCATTCTGCAGGCCGGAGGCCTATAAGTTCGGTAGCCAGTGGTAAAGCGAGAGCATCGAGCGGCACCACCGGAAAGAGATGAGAATCGACGGTCCCCAGCGGGGCCCTGGAAAGTGTCGCTAAGTCAGAGAACCCATCTTAGGGAGCCTCCTAGAACCCCGTTTGGGGTTCGTCCTGCGTCCTTCGGTTCCGGTGGTGTCGCTCGTACCTCGCTCGACCACCGGCTACCGAACTTATAGGCCTCCGGCCTGGAGAATGGTCTTTCATCCGGCATATCATCCGCACCGCGCCTTCATAGCATGGGTACATCTCCACCTAAAATGCTCTAGCGGAAGATGGCATCGATTCCCATGGCGCTCTTGCGAGCGAATTCCGGGATCCAGTGCGGACGACGCTTGCGAATGAAGCGGTAGACGAAGGACAGCAGGTGCAGCATCAACACCTGATCGATAATCCGGTAACCGGGGTGCTTGCGCGTCCCCAAATCGATGACCCACTTGGCGAATCGCGGAGAGACCCAGAATCGTTCCAGATCCAGGTCCACCCGGTAGCGATGGCGGTCCCCGTGGGGAAACTGCTCGGCATACTCCTCTACGAGCTTTTCCAGTTTCTCCCGGATCTCGGGCGTATCCGCAAAGAGGAAGAACTCCCGCGCCAGGGCCAGGATCTCGAAAGTGCGGAGCATGAACTCCAGATCGTGCTCTGGCAGGCCCGCTTCCACGGCCAGATCCTTCATGCGCTCGATTTTCCGCACGGCCTGGTTGGCCTCTCGCACCGCCAGATCATGATCCCGCACAAAGTGACGCAGAATGCTACGGATCGATTGGTTGATGAAAATGGTGTTCCAATAAACGCCCAGCAAGGGCGGAATCCGCACTCGGCGGAAGAACAGGTTCTCCTCCGCAAAGTCCGCGAGGTAGAGCAACTCTTTGATGACTTGATCGGAGAGCCGCAGCAACTCGTGCATGGCTTGAGGATTCTTGCACCCGACCTCTTGGGCGCAGTGCCGGACGGCTTCCTCCACCAGCTCATTGTGTTTGAAGATCCGCAGCGTGACGATGGTATTGATCTCCGTCCAAATCGCTTCCTCTTCAATGAAGGCCAGGCGCCGGAAGGGCAACCAGCCTCCCGTCTGGCACCAGACGGAAATCCCGACCACGTTCTTGGCATCTGCCAGTTCCGTGGCATAGCGCTCATAGTCCAGGCCCACAAAAGAGGGATACTCGCCGCACCCTTCGTATTCCCGGCGCGTCTGCAGTTCCACGATCTTGGGAAGGCTCGTCCCGAAGAAGTTCCGGTTCAGGGGCAGGTAGCGGAAGAAATCCGATTCTCCATATTTCATGGAGAGGATCAACGCCGGGCTGTCGATCCCCCGCACCGCCCTTGCCAGAGTCCGCCGGTGCCACATGAGGTCGCCAATGCTGTAAGCGCCCACCGTCCAGGTGCGGAAGATGAGCTTGCGATTGTGATCCTCAAATCGTGGCAGCAGATGCTGCAGCATCCGCCTCACGTGACTGGACTTGCGCAAGACCAACTCACTGCGGAAATCGCCATCGACATCGAGCCCATCACTCTCCCCGATCCGAAGAATCAGGCCGGAAACTTCCGGAAAATCGCGGAAAAACTCATTCACCAGTTCACCCAGGAACTCGATTGCCAGCAAGGGATCATCTCCCAGAAGTTCGCTCAACGCGGGCGTGTAGGAGATCACATCCTGGGTCAGGTAGATCTGCAGCCCCGCTTCCTGAAGGATCTGGAATAGTTTGCGGTACTCCTCCTGGTAGACCTTGATGTTCTTGCGAACCTCCGGCTCGTAGTAGACGTGGTCGGCCAGGTGCGCCAGGTCATCCAGGGACACCGCATTGTATCCGATCGAAGAGACCCGCTGCGCGAATTGGCGCATGTCTTCCCGGATTTTCGCCCATTGCGGTTCGCGATCAGGGCCTACATCCAGGTGATCGAAGGGTATCTTGGACCAATTAATCCGTGCCAGAGGGTAGTCACGGAAAAAGGGGCCGATAGCATCGATCAGAAAGAGCTCCATGTGCGCGGGGACAAGGTAAGGCTGAAATCAGGATTCTGAAACGGGAAATCGGGAGTGGCCGGTTGGAAGACGGGGTTGGTTTCCCGGGACGGATTCGCTAGGATCCATACGGATCGCATGAAAAACCGGCTCCTCTGGCTCGCAATTCCCTTTCACCTCGTCATCCTGGCGTTGTGGGCGCGTTCTGCCTTCTACTCGGACCATGTGGAGTTCATGCCACTGCGGGCGCCAGCTCTCATCGTGGTCAATTCCAGTTTCGGTAACCTCTTCTTCGGCTTCGTGCTGGCCGATTCGAGTTATACATTTGAAGCGGCGGAGACGGGTCTTCTGGTGGAATCTGATCGACATCCATTCCGGCCCATGGCGTGGTTTTCCCCGTTTATCTGGCAATCAGAGCCCATAAAGGAAATCAAACTGACCTTCCCCTACTGGAGCCTCATCATCCTGTTCTGGCTTCCCCGAATCTGGCAATTCATCAGGCAAAAACAGATCGCGAACTCGTCACGCGTTTGAAATCTCGATTTCTCTTCATCGCAATTCCGTTTCATCTCCTCGTGTTGGGGATGTGGCTACGCTCGGCCTCCAACTTTGATTTTATCGATTTCATGCCAAGACCGAACTCACCACTGTTTTCGCTTTCTTCAGGACAAGGAAACATTGGGATTGGGATCATGACGGGAACGCTAAGCCACTATCATGAAGTCGCGAGATATGGCCATCTTTGGTCAACTCCCACTGATTTTCGGCTTTTCCGAGCACATTTTCCTCTACAAGCCAGTGAATCGGACTCCCTCAAAGAAATCAGGATAATGCTCCCCTACTGGAGCCTTATCATTCTGTTCTGGCTGCCCACCGTCTGGCGGCATTGCCGGGATACCCACAGCCTGGCCAAAGAAAAAGCCCCAAGCTGAACCTGGGGCTTCTTTCGAATCTAAAGTTGAGTTGGGAGATTCGCTCTACTGCTGAACCAGCGTGGTTCGGCAGAAAGGGCAATCCTGAGCCACAACCGAGCGGAAGGGATTTCCGCCGGAAACGGCCTGGAACTTACAGGAGTCGGATTCGCAGACCCAGCCACCATGGGTGGCGAGATCACCCCGCGCTTCCATTTGAGCGGGATTGATATCTGTTGAAGGGTCTTTCGCAACCGACTTGTCCAACTGCGGTCCGGCAAAGAGCCAAACAGTTGCAATTGCACCAAGAAGCAGGAATAAACCTCTGACTCTTTGGGCGGTCTTCATGGTAGGATGAGGGGATAGAGGCGATATTATAGGCACAAGCCAAATTACCGTCTATTAGTTAGACGTAGCCAACCGCACGATTTGCTTAAATGATTCCAATTTATTCAGACAAATCTCATCTATGACCAAGCCACATCAGGAAGACTGGGCGCTAGTCCAGGCAATTGTCGCGGGCGATGCGAAGGCCGGAGATGAATTCGCCACCCGGTTTCGTGATTCCCTGGTCTCCTGGCTTTGCTCCAAGTGCGATCCCAATGATGGGCGGTCCCGGGAGAAAGCCGTGGAAATCGTCGACCAGTTGATCGCCGAATGCGTGGCGGGTGATGGAGCAACGGGCAAGCCGCCCCTTCTCCAGAAGTTTTCCGGGAAAGGCTCGCTCGAAGGCTGGCTTCGTCGTTCCTCCCGTTGCCGGCTCATCAGCTGGTGGCGCAGCCTCGAGTATCGCTCCGAACAAACCGCTTCCACCCTGGTCACCAACGACAGCGACGATCAACCTCTGGAAACCCGGTTTGCAGCACAAGCCAACGAACAGACGGAGGAAGCCATTGCCGAAGTCTTGCGGGACGCGCTCCACTACGGATTTGCCAAGGCTCAGGAGGAAGAGCCGCTCGGGCTCATTTTTCTCCGCCTTGCCAGTCTCTACGGGATCCAGAAACAGCGGCTCGCCCAGGCTTGGAACCGGGACCCCGCCCAGGCTGGTCGCCGGATTTCCAAAGCCCTGGATGTCATCCGCAGCACCGCCCAGGATTACGTCCGGCACGTGGACCCTTACCTGGAGTTGCAGTGGGAGGATTACCTGACGGTCTTCCAGTCCTATCCCCGGCTGATGCACGGCGAGGAGTAGGCTTCAGTCTTCGGTTTCAGTTTTCGGGAATCAGTCGAACCCAGAGGAACGCATCCCCCAGAGGGAACGGTCGCATGGCAAACCAATGCCGAAAGGCATTGGTAAGCTTATTAGCCGGTGATTGAGCGTAGCGACATCTCCGGCGCAACCGCTCCGGCATTGCCACTAACTGCTGCTGATCTGGAACGGCTCTCGCCAGTACTCCGGTGGCCGGTAATTAGGAAGATCGTTGGCCGTAATGGAAATGGCCCGCGCTTTGAATTGCTGCGCCAAGTCTTCCTTCTTCAGCTCTGAGGCCGCCAGGGATGCGCCCATCAAAGCGGTAATCTGGTCGGCGGATTTGGCATTCTCCGGAATCAAGGAGAGCGCCAGTCGAAACGTATTCCAGGCATCGGCGTGCCGATCACTGTAGCGGTAGGCACAACCCGCCTTCAGCAAGGTTTCCACCTTAAGATCCCGCATGTCATCGGGCACAAACTCGAAGGCGGTCTCATAGGCATCCGCAGCGGCGGCAAAGGATTGGCTCTTAAAGTGGTAGTCGGCATAGGCCTCCCATGCCTTGGCCAGATCCGGCTGAAACCAGCTCTGCCATTCCGTGATTTCCGCGCCGCGTCGCAATACCGGCAGAAGCCGCTCCAATTGCGCCGTGGTCCGGGCGTCTACTGTTCCCTCCAACTGGAGTTCCCGGTAGCGATACTGCGCCAGCAGCGCCTGTTCCAGGGCCGTGCCAGGGGTGGAAATCGCGGCCCGCAGGCGATCCTGCCCCTGAGTCAGCATTTGGACCGCCACGCCTTTCTTTTTGCTCTTCTCCGCCAGAACGACCCGCAAGAGCGTAAAGCGAGCCACGGCATGGTCGCGATTGGATGCCGGAGGATCCACGAGGGTGTCCGCCCGATTGAGCCAGCCATCGATCGAGTTCACAAACTCGGAATTGGGATCCACAACCTGGATAAGCCGTCGCCCTCGTTGCAGCATCGCCTTCTCGTTCCCTTTCAGCTTGGTGATCCAGTTGAAGATGTAGACCGCGCTGGATTGCCAGCCTTCCGCGGAGCCGATCCGCTTGAAGAGATCAAAGGCCATCTCCTCTTTTTGGGCGCTCTCAGAAGCTGGCATCCCAGCCCAAAACTCGATCGCGCTCAAGAGATGCCCTTCTGCAACGGTGGCTGCGCCCAGGTTCTTGTGGGCGACCGCGCTCAGGAGATGGTAGCGGAAACGTTCATCGTGCAGCTTGTCCTCTGGAACGCGCCCGAAGGTGCGCTCCGCCGATGCCAGCCAGGTCATGGCCTCCTTGGGCGCATAAGGAATCAACGTCTCCGCACGGTTCAGCCAGGTCACCAGGGCCAAGCGCGTCGGCTCCAGGGAGGTTCCCTGAGGCGTGGGAGGTGGAGGCGCGTCCTCAACTACGGTCTTGGGTGCCGCTGAATTCAACGGACCTCTCGCCGCTTCCGGGAGCGGTACATCGGCCAATTGCTGGGACACCTGGCTGAACAGAGGAGCCACGTGTTCGCCGTAGCCGGGAAGGTTCGTCTTCGCGGCCTCATGGAGCGGAGCTCCGAATAGCCAGAGGAGAGTCACGGCAGCCGCTCCCAGGGCGGAGCGGAAGAGAAACCTCCTTTGCGCGGACATTCCGCTGTAAGCGCGAGTCGCATGATGCGACAACTGGGCGACTGGCACCTCCAGCAACTCGGCAATCACCTCGGAAGGCGCCGTCTGGTCCCAACCCAGCATTCGGGCGTCGATCCACCGTTCCGCATCCCGAGCGGCCAGGTTTTCCGGAAAAGCGGGATTGGAAAGGGCATTGCGATCAAAGCTGTTCTCCGGATCCCCTTCCACGAGAATCGGGATGACCTTACCCACCGGGTTGGCATCGTAATAGGCCTCCAACTCGGTACGCGTCCATTGGGATGAGCTACTGGACGGTGAGCAGAGCAACACCATGGCCTGGGATTCGCGGATCTGCTTGAGAACCTTCTTCGGAAGCACGAAGTCCCGGGCTTCTTCCCGGCCGAACCGGACAAATTTGCGCCGTTTTCGAAGCGGACGCAGACCACGGGCCACCGGCAACGAACGGGGAACCCGGAAACGCTTGAGAGCGCGGAAGAGGGATCGCGCCATCTCCGCATCCTGCTGCGTGGAGCTGAGGTAGACTTGGTGCTTCTTGATTGCCATCGGGAGAGGAGGCTGTGGGGAAGGTACACGAGGTTCCGATCTCCAGCCAGATCGATAGTCGCGATTCCACTCTTAGATTGCAGGAGAAAGTTGGCAATGGGCAATCCTGCAGTTCGCCAAAGGACAAATCGTCACTTTTTGACCTAATCCCCGAAATTCGACGGGGTTGTGGACCGTGTGGAGAGACATTGACAAAACCCCATCGATTCGCTTCGCTCAGCCAAACTCACCATTTCATGAAAAAACTACTACCCCTCATTCCCCTTCTCTTCCTTGCTCCCTTCGCCGGGGCGGAACCGCAAGCTCCGGAAGGCTTCACCGTGCTCTTCAACGGCAAGGACCTTTCCGGCTGGCACGGTGACAATCCTCACACGACCTCCAAGGAAGTGTCCAAAGGAGCAACCAAGGAAGAGGCGCTCGCCGCTCAACAGGAAGAGTTCAAGGCTCATTGGTCTGTTGAGAACGAAGAGCTGGTCAACGACGGCCACGGCCCCTACGCCACCACGGACAAGGAATACGGCGATGTGGAGTTCCACGTGGACTACAAGACCGTGGCGCTGGCAGACAGCGGCATCTACATGCGCGGCACGCCTCAGGTCCAGATCTGGGACTACACGGAAGAAGGTGGCAAATGGGACAAGGGCGCCGATAAAGGGTCCGGTGGTCTCTGGAACAACACGGCAGGCAACCCTGGCAAGGATCCCATGGTGCTGGCCGACAAGCCTTTCGGCGAGTGGAACTCGTTCAAGGTTCGACAGCTCGGCGCCCGCACCTGGGTGTGGCTGAATGACAAACTCGTCGTGGATGGCGCCATCTGGGAGAACTACTGGGACAAGACCCGCACGACTCCCCTGCCCGCTACCGGCCCGATCCATCTCCAGACTCACGGCGGTGAAATCCGCTGGAAGAACATCTTCCTCAAGGAATACGGGAGTGACGAAGCCAACGCCATCCTGCGAGGCGACGACAAGAAGGACGGCTTCACCTCCGTCTTCAATGGGAAAGACCTGAGCGGCTGGGCCGGTGCGGTCGAAAACTACGAAGTGGTGGACGGCGCCATTCGCTGCAAGGAAGGGCAAGGCGGCGTGCTCTTCACTGAAGAACGCTACGCGGACCATGTGATTCGCCTGGAATTCAAGCTGCCTCCTGGCGGTAATAACGGGCTCGCGATTCGCTACCCGGGAACGGGCGACGCGGCTTACGGTGCGATGACCGAGCTTCAGGTGTTGGACAACACGGCGGAAAAATACGCCACGCTGGATCCACGCCAGTATCACGGCAGCTCCTACGGAATGGTTCCCGCTGCGGTCGGCTACCTGCGCCCTGTGGGGGACTGGAACTACCAGGAAGTCACCGTGAAAGGCTCCACCATCAAGGTCGAGCTGAACGGCACGGTGATCCTGGACACGGACCTGTCCGAAGTGAACGAGTTCATGAAGGACCGTCCGCATCCTGGCAAGGACCTCAAAGAAGGCCACTTTGGCTTCGCCGGTCACAAGGATCCGGTGCTCTTCCGCAATATCGCGATCAAGAAGCTTTAACGCGCTAATGCTTTCTTCTGGCGCTCACTGTCGATCGTTGGCGGTGAGCGCCTTTTCTTTCCTGGAGGGATCTGTGGTGGACGGATCGGCTGCCCTTCGTAAGGTGCGCTGATTCTTATCAGTCTACCCCTTTCTTGAACGCTGAAGCCCCTCACTTTTCCCTCCGTCACTTCCTGGCGCTGGTTGCTGGCGCCTTGTGCATCGCCTTCGCGCCCATTTTTGTGGTGCTGTCCAAGCAATTGGGCGGAATCGGTATGCTCGACGCCGCTTACTGGCGCGTGACCCTAGGAGCCGTGGCCCTGGGACTCTTCATGGGAGTGACCCGGCAACCACTCGTCAAGCAAGGCACCCCGCTCGGCATGTGGATCTGGCTGCCCGGGATCCTCTTTGCGGGGGATTTCGCCGTCTGGCATGCGTCCTTCGAGCACACCAGCGTCGCCAACTCGACCTTGCTCGCCAACCTGTCGCTGGTGTTGGTCACGCTCTTTGCCTGGCTCTTCTGGAAGGAGAAGATCCGGCTGCCCTTTGTCATTGGCGCCAGTCTCGCCAGCGTGGGCGCAGTGCTCATCATCTACAGTTCCAGCGGTCGCGGCGCCGTGGTGGAAGGTGGCAATCCCGTGCTCGGCGATTTCCTGGGAATCGCGACGGCGTTTTTCTATGCCTCCTACCTGCTCACCACCAAGGGCTTCCGTCGCAACCACGCCGCCCAGCGCCTCATGTTCTGGAGCAGCAGCGTGGCCTCGGTCTGCCTCTTGCCCTTCGCCCTGCTGCAACCCGGGCAATTCCTGCCGGATGGCTGGATCGGCTGGTTGCCACTGATCGGGGTTGGCTTCATCTCCCATGCGGGCGGTCAGGGCCTCATCGCTTATGGATTGGCAGGATTACCCGCCTCGCTCTCCGCGGTGACCTTGCTCATCCAACCCATGACGACGGCCTTTCTTGGTTGGCTCATCCTGGGTCAGGAACTCGTTCCCTGGCAGATCGCGGGAGGTCTGGCGGTGCTGACAGGATTGGCGATTGCAATCCGCGGTCAGGTGCGGCGCGCCCCCACCCCTGGAATGCGGTGGAGTGG
>JBHIXE010000001.1:30590-40798 GCA_041984905.1 Verrucomicrobiales bacterium
GGGAGTCTCCGCGCACGCTGAAGCGTGAACTCCAACCGAAAGTCTCCGCTTACAAGCCCGTCCTCACCGGCCTCTTCTTGTCCTTGGTGGACCGGGAAACAGGCAAGTGCGGTGGCCGGAATCTCCTTGACCCACCACAACGTGTTTGCCAGCCTGCCTCAAGAATCTCGACCCCCGATGAAAGCTCTCCACTCTGGTCTAGTCGTCGCCGCCCTGGCGGGGTATTTCTTTGGCGCTTCGGGTGCAGAGGCACAAGAGCCTGCCGCTACAACTGAATTGTCCTCTCAGCCCTTGCTCCTCCAGAAACTTCAACTCGAATTCCGGGAATCTGTGAGTGAGGCGGCGGCCCCCATCGTTGAACTTCAGGAGCAGTATCAAACGAATCTCCTTGGTCTCAAAGCGCAAGCCGAGAAGCAACAAGACTTGGACGCGGTCCTGGCCATCCAAAACGAGATCGAGAACTTCCGTCTGGGCAGACCTGCGGATGCCGCTTCCTCGGCCGACCTTCGGCGCCTCCAATCGATCTACCGGGATGCCTTGATTCGACGCCGGGCCCAGTTTCGCCAGGGTATTCGTCCGGTGCTCGATTCCTACAGTCGCCAACTGGAAACGCTGGAGAAAAAGCTGACTGCGGACGGAGATGTGAGCGGGGCGGTGCAGGCTCGCGAGGAAAAGGAACGTATCACGGAGTTGGCTATGGGAAGCCTCTCACGGGTATCCATCGACTTGGGAGTTCTTGATGAGGGTTACGATCCAATCCGAGAGGCCGATATAACCGTGATTCCGAATCACCGTAACACGGTGACCGATGTGGGAAAGCTCGAACCAGGCACCGAAATTTCCACCAATCGGCCCTATGCCGTGACTGCGGTTCCCCCTGCTTACCGAGGCATGTCATTCATGAAAATGGAGACACGTGGAGACATCGATTTCACCTATGTGGTTGAGGAAAAATGCCTGCTTTACGCGTTGTTGATCTTTGATAATGGCGCCGATGGCACGGATTTGGATGCCGCAGGCTGGGAACGGTTGGAAGACAAGGTGCAAACCTCAGGCCCCGTACTTCATATGTTCAAGAAGGTCCACAAGCCAGGCACCTACACCATGGACAGCCAGGGTGTGTGGCCGTACATGCTGACCACATCCGGAACTCTCCGCTTTCGCCGTGAAGCGCCATGAACTCTGGCGTCCAAATATTGCTGGCGAAGGCTCTGTAGCGGATGGGCTCCGCGCACGCTGAAGCGTGAACTCCAACCGAGAGTCTCCGCTTACAAGCTCGGCTTCACTGGCGTCTTCTTGTCCTCTCCCAGGGGATACTGCGCTCCCGTCTCTTCCAGGGCTGCATTCATCGCCTCCATCATTTCCTTGAGTTTGGTGGGCTCGCTCTTGGATAGGTTCTCGGACTCATCCCTGTCCTCTGCCAGGTTGAAGAGCTCGGTCTTTCCCCACTTCTCATCCTGGTAGTGATAGACCAGCTTCCAATCGCCACGCCGAAAGGCGGTGAAGTAGGAGCTGCGGTGGCTGTGGGGGAAATGCATCAGGAAATCCGGTGAAGCAGTCTTGGTGAGTCCGGTAAACACATTCCCCAGATCCATGCCATCCAGCACAAGGCTCGGATCTTCCACTTGGGCCACGCTTAGAATCGTTGGGACGAGATCGTAGACCGCACCAACATGATCGACGATAGCTCCTTGAGCGATGGGGCGCTTCTTCTGAATCTCGTTGGACGAGTCCGGCTTAGCCCAGGCCGCAATGAAGGGCACTCGCATACCGCCTTCATAGTGGGTCCCCTTCTTGCCTCGCAAAGGAGCAGCGCAGGCGATCTCATGAGTGGGTCCGTTGGGAGCGTCCGTGCCGTTGTCTCCCAGGAAAAAGACCAGCGTGTTTTCCGCGACGCCAAGCTCTTCCAGCTTGTCCAGAATGTCGCCGAGCGACTTGTCCATGCCCTCGATCATGGAACCGAAAGCAGCCATTTGCTTGGAGGCGTCCGAGTAGTTCTCCACAAACCGTGGGTCCGCTTGAAACGGTGCGTGCACCGCGTAATGCGACATGTAGGCAAAGAAAGGCATGTCCGCTTCCACTGCGGATTGAATCGCCTTGTTCATCTTGAGCGTGAGCGCCTCGGTCAGGTAAATGTCCTGGCCGTGAAACTCTTCGAGATCCGGCACGGCTCGTTTCTCCCGGCCTTTCTGGCCCCAGCCAAAGTTCTCGGTGCCGTAGTAACTGCCGGGTTGGCCATAAGCGCAGCCAGCAATGTTGTAGGTGAACCCGAAGTTTGTCGGATCTTCCGCCAGAGAGTCATTCGGCCCAAAGTGAGCCTTTCCAGCGTGGATGGCGCAATAGCCCGCATCTTCCAGCAGCTTGGGCAAGGTGACCTGGTCCGCCGAAATGCCTTCCCAACTCCAGTCCGGCGGTCCGTAAGGACCTGCGTTGTTGGATTCCGGCTTGATGAATTGGGTCGTGTGATGGCGGGCTGAGGTCTGCCCGGTCATGATGGAAACCCGAGTCGGCGAACAAACGCTCATCGCGTAGAACTGGCTGAAGCGGACACCCTGCTTGGCGAGGCGCTCCATGTTCGGCGTGCGATAGAAGTCATTGAGCGGATGACGTTCCGGCTGGCCTTCGGCATCCGTGAGAAAGGGCACGGAGGTATCCATCAGGCCCATGTCATCCACCAGGAAGACGAGAATGTTAGGGCGCTCGGCCGCTGTCAGATGGGAAGCGGCAATGGCGCAGAGAACAAGGATAACGAGTCTCATGAGTGGGGTTATTTCGGTAAGTTGAGCCGCGCTTTGAGTTGCTTGGCCAAGTCGCTCACCACATCAGGATGATCGGCGGCGATGTTCTTTGTCTCACCTTCTGGAGAGGTGTGATCGTAAAGTTCCGACTCGCCCTTGGGATGCCGGATGAAGCGATACTTGTCCGTGCGCACCGTGTAGAGCCCCTTGGAGTAGGCATAGGCGGGGTGCCCCTCCGCTGCGGGATCCTTGAGGATCGGCACCAGGGATACGCCTTGGGCGTAGTCCGGCATCGGCAAATCAGCCAGCTCGCAGAGCGTGGGAAACACATCGAGGGTCTCCACCATGGACTGAGTGGGCGCGCCGGGACTCGGGATTTCCGGATACCGGATGATGAGGGGCGAGCGCAGCGACTCCTCAAACAGGGTGTGCTTGCCCCAAACGGCGTGCTCTCCGAGATGCCAGCCGTGGTCTCCCCAAAGCAGGATGATGGTGTTGTCGTATTGACCCGTCTGCTTCAGCTTTTCGAGCACCCGGCCGACCTGGGTATCGGCATAGGTCACGCAGGCGGCATAATGGCGTCGCACTTCCAGGGCAAACTCAGAATCCTCGTTCGGATCCTTGCCCCAGCGATTGTATTTCATGAATTCCCCACTCTTGTGCCAGGTGGTGTTGCCCTCGGGCTTCTCCGGGTGCGGAATCGGCGGCAGTTCCGCGTTCCGATACGGAGCCATATACTGCCCAGGAGCTCCGAAAGGAAGGTGCGGACGAAGGAAGCCCACCGCCAGGAAGAACGGTTTGTCCTCCTGAGTCAGTTGGTCGAGCTGCTCTAACGCGCCTTCCGTGGTGAGACCATCGGGATACGTGGTATCCGGCCCTTCCGTGGCCTGAAGCACATCCATGTCTTTGGCGTCACCCCGAATCTCGCCATTGGCGAGCCCGTGCATGAATCCACGGGGATGTTCCCAGGGCCCCACGGGACAAAGATGACGGTCCCAGGAGTTCGGCATCTCCGGAATCGCGTCGTCATCCCAGTCCGGACCGCCTCGTCCTCCGGGGTGATGGGAGACCTTGCCAATCGAAACCGTGGTGTAGCCATGCTCGCGGAACCAGGCTGGCATGCTGGGCGGAAATGCCTCCGGATCCTCCTTGAGCTTATCGGCTCGACCGAAGATGGCGTTGTTGCTGGAAGAGCCGTAGGTCCCGGTCAAGAGCGTGTAACGCGACGCCCCGCAGGTCGGCGCCTGAACGTAGTGCCGATGAAAGGCCCGCCCCTCCGCCGCCAGCTGATCGATGTTCGGTGACTGGATGTAGTCGACACCAAAGCAACCCAGCTCGGGCCGCAGATCATCGACACAGATCAGGAGAATATTTGGCGGCTTGGCGTTCGCCAGACTGCCCAGAGCGAGGCTGAGGATCAAAAGAAACAGGAGCTTCGCCTTGGGGGTCTTCATGGAATGATGCGGGGTTAGTCGTATGTGAGCTGCGCCGTGGCAGTCACGGATTGAGAGCTGGTGAAACGAATCCAGTAGGCCTGGAATGCGTCCGGAAAGACTTCTGTGACTTCTTTCCCGGACTCAAGATTTATGGACTTCCAAGTTTGCCAGTCGCCCATGCCGGAGAGGTCGATCTCGACCGCAATGCTGGTCGCGTTATTAGCACTGAGCGTGAGCGACTTCCGGTCGTATCCCGTCATCAGGTAAGGATCCGATGGCTCGCCGGCGTCCACTGTGGAATCCAGCCAGGGACCGCCCTGCCCCACCGGTTTCCCAAGCTTCCAGATGTCATCGATAGCGCCTACCCAGACTGCGGCTTTGCCATCTTCGCTAATGATGATGTGGCGATTCCCCTCAGCCGTTGCCAGGTTGATCCCGGAGATGACGAACAATCCACGATAACTGCAGTAGTCGTGAATCCGCAGGTTGTGCGTCGAGACCGGCCGCACCCGGGCAAAGCCACCCGCGTTGTTGGCAGGCAGTTCGTAGAAGGTGCCGTGGCAATTGAATAGATCCCGCTCCGTGGCCACTTCCCGGCAGAGCCGTCCGAAGCCCAAGGGCCCAGCTTCCACGTAGTCCGGATTCTTGGGCAGACGGTAGCGTTTGCCGTTGTCGTCGTGATAGATCACCGAAGCAGCGTCGACCTCCAAGACGCCTTCTCGCGAGGGGATTGCCGCGTGCTGCTGGAGCCAGGTCCAAGCGCCATTGTCGCCGTCAGATTTCAGCTGCATGTCCTTGTCCAACTGGTAGTTGCCGATCTTTCCATTGGCATCTGCTGCGGCCAATTGCATGGTCTCCGTCTTGCCGTCCCGGGCCCGGATCAATCCCCCGACGACTTCAGCCTCACCTGTTGTCGCGATTCCGGCGAAGAGGTCTGTCGTCGGACGAACGGGACGATGGTCCTCGCCCGCATAGTGGAACCAGGCCGTCGCGCTCTCCAGATCACTGGAGGAGCTCACCCGGATCCAGGAAGCTTCCAGCGCGGGATCAAGCTCTTCCCAGTGATAGCCATCCACCCCGATTTCCTTGAGTGGTTCCCAGGTTCCGTTCCCTTCCCGGTCGACTTCGAAGGTCAAGGTCGCGGGAGCGCTCGTGGCCAGATGGACGGCTCGCTCCGCGAACCCGGAAGCCAGGAATGGATCGGAGGCCTCGCCCGCTTTCACCGGATCATTGAGCCAAACCGCGCCCCTCCCGAGAACGGGACCGATGTGGTCCAGCTGGTCCGGTTCCACGAACCAGAGATTCGACTGGGACTTGGGCCCCGTGATCTCGCCCTTGGCCCGGCGCTTGTTGAGGAACTCGTTCTTAGCGCTGTCATCGCAGCCAAAGACGATCCGGTCCTGCCATCGGCAGAAGTCACCAATCACCTTGAGGTAGGTGGAGCGCGGAACGATGCCAGCCGAGGTTGCCGGAGTGAAGGTCCTGGGGAACTTCCAGAGCATCCCGTGCATCGTCATGAGCAGCTCGTCTTCGCCGATGTCCCGGATACGAGGCCATTCCGTGTTCCAACCGTGAGCACCATCATAGCTGTGACTGGCCTTGGGCAGGCGATAGCGATGCCACTCGCCCTGATCCAGCACCATGAGAAAGAGCGAACGCGCATCCCAACCCACTGACCAGATGGGGTCCGTCTCCGGGTTTTCGTTGCCATAGATCCCGCCCGGGCCAGTCACCTCGGTGAACTGATTGCGCAGGATCACATTCCATTCCTGGCCATCCCACTCCGCCAAGACTCCGGAAGGTACAAAGGGATTCACCCGGACTTCTGGGCCTTTCTCGCCATTGTTCGCGTAAACGACGCGCCCCTGTCCGGAGTAGAGCCCTTTCCCGTGATAACCAGGCAGGCCAGATTGCTTCCCTTCACTTGCGTGGTTATCCGCATAGAGCTCCGTCACCTTCAAGGTCTCGACGTCCACCTCATAGAGTCCTTCCTCCATGGTGGCGTAATAGATCTTGCCGCTGGGATCGGTGAGGTGCCGGGCATTCCCGGTTGGTCGCCCCAGCATCTCGGAATACGGGATGACCCGGACCTCGCCTTCGGCACTGATCGCGTAGGGCCCAATAAAGAGCTGGTTGCTCTCCCGGTGAATCATCCGGTTGGCCGGTGTTCCCCCAATCGATTCGGGGCGAATCGTCAGTTGCAGATCCTCGCTGATCTCGTAAAGCTTGTCGGAAGATCCCTTGGGCTGATGCGGCGCATAAGTGATCACCCAGAGCCGGTCTGCCCAAGGCACCACCGCTCCGGTGCCGCATTCGCCTTCGTTGTTGAAGTAGGCCAGGTGCGGATAGATACCGCTGTAAGACTCCTGGGCCCGCGCCACCATTTGGCAGCCCAGCACCAGTGCCAGAATTCCGATCAGGGGTTTGTTCATCATCGACGGGTTCACGCCTATGAAAGGGCGAGAACCCGCGTTTTGGACAGTATTTTCTCCAACTGCCAGCCTAGCGATACACCCGTGCCTTCGGATCGCCACCGGACATCAGGTAGGCGATCAGGTCCCGCACCTCGTCGCCATTGAGCCCGTTGATCAGCATGGGCGGCATCTGAGACACCGGGGAATCCTCGATCGTGGCCACTTCAGATTCCGTCACCACCGTGGGTTTGAGTTCCTCAGCGGTCTTGGCAGCGGGATACACCTCGATCTTCTCTCCACGCTCCACCACAATGCCGTTGAGGATGTCGCCGTTCTTCAGGGTGACGATCTTGGAGCTGTATTGGTCCGAGATGTCGTCACTGGGATAGATGATGGAGTGAAGGATGTAGTACTGGTCGAACTTGGTCTGAAGCGTCGTCAAGTCAGGTCCGATGTCCCCACCCAAGCCACCGAACCGGTGACAGGCCGCGCATCCCACGGCGTGGAAAAGGCTGCGGCCATTTTCGAAGTCGGCCTTCCCCAGCCTGTCTACCAGAGGAACTGCGGTTTCTCCAGTCCAGTTCTGACCGGGTCCTTTCGGTGGCTTGATCTCGAAGTCCGGCACAGGGTTGAAGTTCTCACCGGTCACATCGGCAAGCTCAGCCCGCTCTTCGTTGGTCATGTAACCGAGCGCTTCGTCCCGGAGGTTGGTCAGGAATTTGGCAAAACTGTTCCCTCCCGGGAACTGGGCTGCGGAGTTGATGAACTCAAAGTAAACGCGCCGATCCTCGATTGACCAGCCGTGCCGCAGGTTGCGCAGCATGAAGGCGTAATTGATCTCATGAGTGGGCGGGTGATTGGCGAGCATCTCCAGGACGCGCCCACCATAACGGGAGTTGCGCTGAGCGAGCTCCGTCCAGTCCGGAACCTGGGGTTCACCACGATTGGCAATAAGCTCGATGGTCTTGCTGATCACGGTGGGCGATTCCAGGTAGACCAGCGTCCGCACGAGCTCGGTGTTCACGTCCCCGCTCTCACTGGGAAGGAAAGGATCCAGTTCCGCAATGACTTGGGCGCGCTGCGCATCGTTCGGTTTGCCGAGACGGATGAAAGCGAGATCATAGGCGCGCAGAAGCCCTAAAAACTCAGACTCGTTGAGATTGCCGGGGTCCAGTTCCAGCAAGCTCTTCAGGAGAGGGTCCAAATGCGACGCGTCTCCCATGCGGGCCAGCGCCACGGCGCTGGTGATCCGAGCCTGAGCATTGGACTCCGTGAAGACCTTGTCCTGCCACTGACTGAGAGGCTGAGACTCAATCGCCACTCGTGCAGCATTGCGCAGCCAACGATCCTGGCTGGCAAGATGCGGCCACGCCATGGTGACCGCCTTGTCGTCCTTAATTCCGTGGAACGCTTCCAAGCTGCGGCGAAGCTCGCGGGCTTTGGCGAATTTGGGATTGTCGTCCGTCGGCGGAGCGGTGGACTCATCGCCCACGTAGGTGATGCGGAAGAGCGCGGATTGCGTGCCTCGGCCGCCAACCGTGAAGTAGAGCGCTCCGTCCTTGCCGACAATCGCGTCCGTCACCGGAAGCGGCTCGCCATAACAGAATGGCTCGCTGACTCCGCGATATCCCGCTCCGTCCGGCGTCAAGTGAATGGCGTAGATCGTGCCAAAGGTCCAGTCGAGGGCGAAGAGTGCGTCCTGATACTTCGCCGGGAATTTGGCGCCTTGCCCAGAGACAAGACCGGTCGGTGAACCAGGGCCGATATCGACGACGGAAGGCAAGCTGTCTTCAAAGTAAGGAGGCCACTTGCCGGACCCACTGCGCCAGCCGTAGTCCGAACCGCTCACAACGTGGTTGATCCGTGTCGGTCGATACCAGGGCGCGCCCATGTCCCATTCCATGTCCGCGTCATAGGTGAATAGATCGCCAAAGCGGTTCAGGGAGATGTCGTACTCGTTCCGGTAACCCATCGAGATGAGATCATGCGTCTTGGCGACCGGATCGAAGCGAGTCACCCAACCACCGGGCGCCAATCGCCCCCGAGCATGCCCATTGGCATCCCAGACGCGGGGCAAAAGCAGATCCTCATCCCAGGATTGGACCCGCTTCCGCACGATCGATTCCGCTGGAGGAAGCTCTGCGTGGTTGCCTCCATTGACGTAAAGATGCTGACCATCTTCGGCGACGATCACTCCGTGATTGCCATGCTCACCACCGCTGGTCTCGCTGGGCAAATTCTCCGCAGCGTCCAACAAGTCGTCACCATTGGAATCCGTGACGCGGCTGAGATGCCCGCCATTCCGGTGGAAGTAGAGCGAGTCCTGATGCCAGACCAGGCCTTGAGCCCCAGAGAGATCGACCGGCATTTTCTCCACCTTCACCTGCGGCTTCTCCGGATGATCCGTGATCGTGATTCGGTGGAGCCCCTTGTCTCCCTGATCAGAGGCGAGGAGCCGTCCTTTCGGATCGACCGTCAATGAAACCCAGGAGCCCTGCTCTTCCTTGGGAACCTCGTAGAGCATCTCGACTTTGAAGCCTTTCGCGACCGTGATGGTTCCATCTTCCAGGTCCTTGTCTCCGTTTCCGGTAGGGCCTTGCAGGCCTGCCAATCCCCAAGGGCCGACCCCAAAGGCGCCTTTCGCCTGCAGCTTGGCCGTCCAGGAGGAGTCGTCGAAACCAGCCGTCTTCCAGCCTTCTGCAGATTTCAGCGCCAGCTTCCAATCCGGCTTGGAAATTACAGTTTGAGTGGATCCGTCCTCCAACTGAATGGCCAGCTTGAGGATGAAAGCGGCCGAGCCGCCGCGATTGTGAGCATCTACCGCGATCTGGTTCACACCAGTCTTGAGGAACTTGCCCGCGTCCTTGGTGGTGATCGGCTTGCCCCAATCTGGAGCCGTGCCCACTTCCTGGTTATTGATCCAAAGGGTCGCGCCATTGTCGCAGGTGCTGTAGAGCCGGGCGGACTTGACCTTGCCCTTGATCTCGAAGCTGTGACGCAGATAGATCGGCTCGTTGTCCGTCTTGTCGGCACGCCAGATCCACTGCGGCTTGGGCTCGGCCGTTACCCAATCGAACTTGCCTCCCTTTTCCTTGGCATCCGCCTTGGCGGACTCCTTCTTCGGAGCCTTGGCGGTGTTCTCGATCGCCGCCTTGAGGACGGCTTGAGCGTTGTCCCCTTTCAGAGCCCGGAGCTTCAGATCCTTGAACTCGACCTGCATCGGAGGGCCGGCATGCAATTGCAGGCCCAACTTCCCACTCATGAATGCCTCCGGATGATTGTCCGTGAGATCCATGGTATTCACTCCGTTGACCTGGTGCACCATGCGGTTCCCCACCGCGACGATTCGCAATTCGTTCCACTCGGAATCCACAAGCTCCTGATCCTTGTCGCCGATCTCAGCAACCACTTCCGGCTTGCCCTCGGCCGGCGCCACAACTCGCTGAAAGCGCTGGGCGATAATCCCGCGCCCGGTCTTCTCGCCATACATCATCCCGAAGTATTCCGGTTTGGGATGCAGATCGGCCTGGTAGCCTTTCAGCACAAAGTTGTCCGCATCCACGATCTCGCTGCGGTACTGGACTCCGGAGTTGTTTCCGCTGAAGCGGACCTTGCAGCTG
>JBHIXE010000001.1:40808-44915 GCA_041984905.1 Verrucomicrobiales bacterium
ATGCGAAACTCCAGGTCCAGCTGAAAATTCTCCAGCGTGCCTGCGCGCCAGATCAAGAAGGTATTTCCCTGGGTGGGGTTCGCCTCGGTGGTCTGCCCCGTGATCACCCCGTCCTTGACCGACCAGAACTCGGATTTCCCGGCCCAACCGGTCAGGTCTTTACCGTTGAAGAGATTCTGAGCTTCCGTGTCCTGAGCAAAGGAGCTCACGCTTTGGAACAGAAGGACCGCTCCGAGAGTCAGGAGCGCCAGAGCATTGCGTAGTGGGGATTGGATCATGAGGGTTTGCTAACGGGGGATCTTCGCCACAAAACACGTAGGAGCGCACGCGTTTTTCCCTTTTTTTGACTGGAAAGCAGAGATCCCTGCGATGCCGAAAGGAAATTCGTTGGCTGTCCCGACCATGCACTCTAATGGTTCAGCATGCGACTCGACCACATTCAGCTAGCGATGCCTGCAGGTGAAGAAGATCAGGCCCGAGCCTTCTTCTCGGACCTACTAGGAATGACCGAAGAAGAGAAGCCCTACCCTTTGAGCGAGCGCGGTGGAGTCTGGTTCCGTTCCGGAGATGTCATTCTTCACATTGGGGTCGAGCAAACGTTCGCCCCTCAGAAGAAGGCGCATCCCGCCTTCCTCATCGAGGATCTGGACGCGCTCGCTTCCCGCCTCAAGTCGGCCGGTTTCGACATCCTCTGGGATGACTCGCTACCGGACCGGAAGCGATTCTACTCTCAGGATCCTTTCGGGAACCGGATCGAGTTCATGCTGGATGGCCACGGTTTCGGCCAGCGTTAGCGCCCTGACTGGCTACTTCTCCAGGATCCAGAAGTTCCGATAGGCCACTGGGTTGCCATGGCCTTGGAGGAAGATCATGCCCTTCTCCTTCTCGGGTCGATTGCCGCCTCCGCCGGTTCCCTTGGGGAGCTCGACATCATTGTGCACCAGCACGCCGTTGTGGTGAATGGTGACGCGAGCGTTCTTGACCTTTTTGCCCTCTTCAAAAACGGGAGCGGTGAAGTCGATGTCCAGGGTTTGCCAGGTCAAGGGCGGGTAGACCATGGGCAGGTCCGGAGTCTTGAACTTGTAGAAAGCGCTGCACCAGCGATCGCTCGTGGACTCCACTTTGAAGGGAACGTCTTCATCGTTGAGATCGAGGGCAAAGGAATCGAGCACCTGGCATTCATAGTTGTTGAAGATGTAGACTCCGCTGTTGCCGCGATCCTGGCTGCTTGGTTTACGTCCCGGTTTGAAGGGCAAGCGATACTCCAGGTGCATCACGAAACTGCCCGTCGCCTGAGTGGTCTCGCTGCCAGCCCAGAGATAGCCGTCTTCAATCTTCCCCTTTACCAGATCAGTGGGTTCACCATTGAAAACGATGAGGGCTCCTTCAGGGGCAGGCTTGCCTTCCGTTTCGCTCTTCCGGCGAACTTTCTGGAGAGGCTGCACATAATCTTTGAGTTCGGCGCGAGTGAGGATCTGGGAATGAATCTCGGAGCCATCCCAACCAGCGCCCGGCAAACCGGCCTGATAGGTAGCCACCAGAAACTGGCCTTCATCCATGTCGGCAACTTGAACGCCCAGCTGGTTGCCATCCACCTCGCCAACGTATTCGCCCTGAATGAGAAAATCCGGGTGATCCAGGGAGGCCTGATTGGGGTCCGTCCAGACATCGACGTCTGACCAACAGGACGATGTGATACAAAGAAGCGCGAACCAAGTGAGGAGACGGAGGGGGTGTTTCATCCTCCCAATGCACTATGGAACCTGGCTCGTGGCAACCTGGAACCGCCGTCAGCAGCCTACCGCTCAGGTGCCGGGACCACTCAACTCGGCGAACTTGGTCGGGTCATCGCCCAATCGAATCGCGAGACGCTCCGTGCGACTGGTGGTGAGCAACAACTCCAGGAGCGGGAGCATGGACGAGCCTTTCTCCACCTCAAATACGACAAGGCCGCGACTCCGGCTCAATCGCAGGGCCTGGCTGTAGCGGATGATGCGGTCCTTGGCCTCCTGGAGGGAGACCTCATCATTGCCGGAGAGGATCTTCCCCTCCTTCAGGGTAATCATCATGTACTCGCCCTTCCCGCCTTGAGGGAGATCGGCCTTCACCTCAAGACTGGTTTCCTTGACCTTGGAAACCTTGCCATCTTCTGCTTCACACTCGCCAATGGGATACTCCGCGAGGTTGTCATCAAAAAACCTGACCGTCAGGTTATCCGGGCCGGACTCGACCAGGTAACCATTGGATTGGGGTAAAAGGGGTTCGTCCTGGGCTTGAGCGAACGAACCACAGGCAAGGAAACAGATAATCAGCAAGCGAACCATGCTACCCTTACAGTAGTTCGATCTGCCCCCTCTCGTCAAACCGCAAGCCCCAGCGGACCAAGTTCGTGAGCGGAGTTCCAGTTGAGAAATGGCGAGCGCCCTGTTACCCTCAAGCAACCTCTCGACCATGAAACCACGGATGCGCGCACCGCTGATTCCCGTCTTGATCCCTTGCCTCCTGCTAGCGGGTCTTACCTGGATGTCCGCTCAACGGACCTCCGCTCCTCCTCCCGCCTCGATCTGCCTGGAAGTCCCCTCCCCACAGGGAACCACCCGCGGTGTGGGCGATTCCAGTCTGCTCTGGCACAAGACACGCCTTTCCGTCAAATGGATGGGAGGCTCCCCGGAATTGCGGCAGAAGGTGGAAACCTATGCCCGCGAATGGGAACAGTTCTGCCCTATCCGCTTCAATTTTGGCGTGCGCTTCGGCAGTGGCGATATCCGGATCGATTTCAGCCCCAGTGGCGGGAGTTGGTCCTACGTCGGAATCGAAGCCCAGACCTCACCCGGCAATGAGCCGACCATGAACCTGGCCATCGATGACTCGACGGAGGAAGCCATGATCAAACGAGTCGTCCTCCATGAGTTTGGCCACGCTCTTGGGCTGCGTCACGAGCACCGCTCTCCCAACAAGCCTTTCTCCTGGGATGTGGATGCAGTGATGGAGACTTATGCAGCGGCAGGTTGGAGCAGCGAGAAGACGATCATGAACGTCCTGGAGAACATCAAGGATCCCAACGCCACGTTGCGGGCTTCTGACTTTGATCCCAAGTCCATCATGCTCTACCCGATTCCAGCCACGTTGACAGGCGGAACGTTCTCTGCCGACTGGAATCTGGAACTCTCCGACGGCGACAAGGAATTCATCGCCAGGATCTACAACGAGTAGAGGTCCTCCGTCAGTATTCTTCGTCGAAGAAGAATTCCGCTTTGAATTCCTCTTCCGACTCCATGTTCCCCCCAAGGGCACCGGCAAGGGTCGCCAGGGTAGCCGCGAAGGCTGAAAAGGAGGCTCGAGCGGCGACGTCCAGGTTCTGAGAAAGCCACCCTTCCACGACTCCTCTCGGAAGAATCGAGCTGATCCCCAAGGACACGGCGAAAAGCAGGATCCACAGAGAGAGCATCGCGAGAATCTGACAGAAAAAGAGGACTAACCGGCTGCGAGTCAGTTGTTCGCTCCGGACGGAAGTCTTTGAGATCTGGGAGAGGTTCTGCCCCAAGTAGAGGAATCCGGCGGAACCCAATACGGCAACCAGAGAGCCCAAAACGAGGTAGCCGGGCGCCATAGCCGTGCCGAGTTCCCAGCTTTCAGCGCCCAGAAAGAGCAAGAGCAGACTGACGAGGGATGCCGCCGTGATCTTGGGAATCCGAAATGGCTGAATCCAGGGATGGTAACCCGCCACGTCCCTGAGGATTCCTCGTGGTTCGGCGAGAAAGGTTCGCAGGGCGAAGCCGAATCCATGGAAACGATGGCGCGGTCTTTCTTCCAGGCGCTCGTCCCCCACTTCTTCCAATCTGGGAAAGCGCGCCAACTGCAACGGTGGAGAGCTGTCTGAGGGATGCTGCATGGCGCCTGACTCCCGAGTTTCCAACCCGAGCAGATGCCCCAGTAGAAATTGCGCCATGACGGCGACGGGCTCAGCCGATGGCTTACCCTGATTCCAGGGCGCAGTCGAAAGCACCGCAGTTTCGAGTGCCGAGGATGGGATCCCCAACGTGTAGGGGCGCGATCGAGCCATCAGGTGCTGAGCGCTCACCACCAAAGCAAAGTCCCAGCGACGCT
>JBHIXE010000002.1:0-8071 GCA_041984905.1 Verrucomicrobiales bacterium
GGCGAGCCCAGCCACGATGAGTTGCACCTCTCGCAGTCCCTTGGATGCCGTGGAACGCCAGACCGTCTCTCCCGGAGCGAGGCCCAGGTATTCCGCAATGGCTTTTCGGGCGGGATCGTCTTCCGATTGGGTGACAAACAGGATGCGGTAGTCCGAGTAGTTCTGCCGGGTTACGAGCTCCAGAAACCGGTCGAAAAACTGGGTCACCCCTTTTGCAGCGACAATCAACGCGACCGAATTCTCGCGCGCGCCAATTGCGGCGGCCTGCAGACGGTGCTTCTGCCGCTTGAGCAGCTTCAACGAGATAATGGCCTTGAAAGGGCCATAAAGCGCCTGGACCACCCAGAACCATGTGAAGAACCCTAGCAGAACCTTAATGAGCATCAGGGACAATCGCCATCTTGACGGGTGAAGTTCCGATCAAACTCGGAATCGTCAAGAGACGAATGTCCCTGATCTCCTAACCGACCCACTCAGCCGGTTTCTTGATTAGCTGGATACCATCTCGTCAGCCCACTCGTCCTGACGGTCGCGGAAATTGGCCAACCGTTCCGGATCCAGCACGTAACGCTGAATCTGCAGACGGGCGGGACCGAAGCCCTGCTTCGCCAGGAACTGGTAATGCGCCAGGATGTCCGCCTTCTCGGCCGGCCCAAGCGTGGGTTTGATGTCGGGTTCCATTCCGGTCAACAGGGCGACAAGCACACAACCCGTGATTTCGTTGGGGTCGCGGCCGGCCAGCAGGGAGTAGTGGCGAGGCTCAAGCTCGTCCGACATCTCCTTGGCATGCTCCGGAACATAAATGGTTTCCTTGATGAGGCTCTCGTGATGGATTTCTCCACCGGTCGTGAAGACGATATCGCCCTGCTCCTCGAACCGGCGCACCGCTTCCGGAATCCGGAAGGATGGCGGGAAGGAGTAGTCCACCAGGATGGCGCCAGGCTGAAGCTTGGTCACATCCAGCACACCCGCGATATTGGTCGTGCCAATCACGAAGGTTGCGCCATAGACGCTGGGCGGCAGCCCTCCTCCGTTCGGGTGGGTCGTGATCTCCCCTTCAAAGCCGAGTTCGCGAACGTGTGCCTTCACGGTATCAAGCTCTTCCGCGGTCTTGTAGGGATCGCAGAGCATGATCTCACGCGGATGCGGCAGCACTTCCAGAGCCAGCTCCATGGTGCCGACGCCCACCGATCCGAGACCGATGTAGGCAACCTTCTCGTCCTCGAACTTGCGATCGACTTGTTCCAGAGCGCCTTCCACCGTCTTGATGATGGTGCCAATTCGGGTGGCATCACCCGTAGTGATCTCCGGCAGGTCATCCCGGCCTTCAATCCACTTCGCCACTTCGCGGCCATGATCGGTTGCCGTCGGCAGGATACCGGTCAGCGACACAGTCTTCGCACCCATCTCCGCAGCCATTTCCAGGGCCTGGATCACAGACTCACGGAAGGTGTCCTCATCCTTGAAGACGTCTGCATCAAACTGAGGCAGCACCACCAGGCCGACTTTGCCCATCGGCAATTCGTAAACGCTGGTCACCTTGGGTTCGCGGCTGAACCACTTGTCGACAATGTCTTCGCGGCTCAAACCGGTCACACCGGAGAACACGTTGGGAATCGTCGCCAGAGCCACGGCGTCCACGGAAGGCAACGCGGCGTCTTCATAGAATTCCACGGCCAGGTGCTCGCTGGTGGCGAGGCTTTCCCAACCCGGGCCTTCCATGGCGCCGAGTCCGGCTTCTTCCTCCGCCTCCGTCGAGCTCAGGTAGCGGCCCAGTTGCTCGATGCTGGGATAGCGCAGGAAGGCTTCGACCGGGATGTTCCGGTTAAAGGCCTCGGATGCTTGCGCCAGGATCCGCACTGCGAGCAGGGAGTCTCCACCCATCTCGAAGAAGTTGTCCTGCACCCCGATCTTATCCGTTTCGAAAGCCTGGCAGAAGATGCCGGCCAGAAGGATTTCGTTGGCAGTCTTCGGAGCGACGTATTCAGTCTCCATACCGGAACGGTCGATCGACGGAGCCGGCAGGCGTTTCCGGTCAATCTTGCGGTTCGGCGTCATCGGGAATTCGTCCAGAACGCTGTAGAAGGCAGGACGCATGGATTCCGGCAAGCGATCGCGGAGATGCTCCCGCAGTGCCTTGACCAATCCTTCCTTCTCGCCATCGGCGATGATGTAAGCCACCAGGTTGGGCCCACCGGGAAGATCTTCCCGCTTCACCACCACGGCCTGGCGCACACCTGAGTGAGCCACCAGTTGGGCCTCGATGTCGTCGAGTTCCATCCGGACCCCACGCAGCTTGACCTGATGGTCAGAGCGGCCGAGGCACTCCAGTTTGCCGTCCGAAGTCCAGCGAGCCAGGTCACCGGTGTCATAGACGCGTTCCTTCTTCCCGTTCGGGAGTTCCAGGGTGATAAACCGTTCCGCGGTCAGTTGCGGTTGGCCGTGATATCCACGAGCCAGGCCATCCCCACCGATGTAGAGGTCTCCCACGAAGCCAGCCGGAACCGGGCGACGATTGGAGTCCAAGACGTAGATGGTGGTATTGGCAATCGGGCGTCCGACCAGGATACTTTCGGTTCCAGGCTGCACCTTCTCCAGAGTCGACCAGACGGTGGTCTCGGTCGGTCCATAGAGGTTCCAGACTTCCTTGGAGCGAGACGCCAGTTCGTTGGCCAGACTCCGTGGCAGCGGTTCCCCGCCGGAGAGGACCTTGAGGTCATCCTTACCACTCCATCCGCCATCGATCAGCATCTGCCAGGTCGCTGGGGTGGCCTGCATCACGGTGATGTCGAACTCTTCCAGCATATGACCCAGGTGACGGCCATCCTTCACTTCATCGCGGCTGGCAATCACCGCTTCCGCTCCGCAGAGCAGTGGCAGGTAAATTTCCAGAAGGGAAATATCGAAGGACAGAGTCGTGACGGCCAGCAAAGCATCCTTCTCGGTCAGCCCAGGCTTGTTCCGCATGGAGCTCAGGAAGTTCACCGCCGCGCGGTGAGAGATTTCCACGCCCTTGGGCACGCCGGTCGAACCCGAAGTGTAGATGATGTAGGCCAGAGACTCCGGCTTCAGGCCCTTCACTGTCGGGCCTTCATCGGTCGGATTAATGTCTTCCAGGTAAACGGTCTTCCAATCCCCTTCCGGGATGCGGTCATTCAGGCTGCGCTGAGTCACCACCACGGTCGGCTTGGCGTTGGAGAGCATTTGCTCCAGGCGATAGGACGGGAATTCCGGATCCATCGGCACGTAGCAACCACCGGACTTCAGAATGCCCAGGGTTCCCACGACCATGTCACAGGTCCGCTCCGACAGGAGAGCCACCGGCATATCCGGCTTGATGCCCAGCTTGGAGAGGGTCTGCGCCAGCCCATCGGCTTTGCGATCGATCTGGTTGAAGGTCATGGTGTCGCCACCGGACCGGACCGCAATCTTGTCTGGCGTCAGCGCCACCTGATCGGTCACCAGGTCATGCAGCAACTGATCGCTGGGGTACTCTTCCTTGGTGCTGTTCCAGTCTTCCAGGATCTTCGTCTGCTCCACGTTGGAGAGCAGGTTGATCTCGGAGATCTTGAGTTCCGGATCGTGAGCCACCTGACGGAGCACCTGAGCGTAAAGCGAGTTCAGGTATTGGATCGTCGACTCATCGAAGAGGTCTGCATTGTATTGCCAGCATCCGTAAAGGACACCGCCCGCTTCTTCCACCACGAGGGTGATTTCGAACTGGGCCTGACGCAGGGTCAGATCCACGGTTTCCACGGTGATGTCCCCGATGTGAATCTTGTGTCCACCCTGACCGAGCATGAAGACAGCAGCGTCTTCCCCGTCCAGGCCAGGAATCTTCTCCATGGAGAAAGACACCTGGAACACGGGTGAACGGCTCGGGTCGCGAGGCACGCGCAGCTTGTCCACCAGCTTCGCCAGCGGGAAGTGCTGATTCTCGAGCGCTCCCACCACGGTCTCGCTGTTCTTCGCAACGAACTCGTTGAAGGTGGGGTCTTCGGTCGCGTCACTGCGCACGGCTACCGGGTTCACGAAGTAACCCACCATGCTGTGCAGTTCCTGCTGGTTCCGTCCGGCCAAGGGCACACCCACCACGAGGTCTTCCTGGCTGCAATAACGGTGCAGAAGCACCTCAAAGCCGCTCAAGAGCGTGGTGAAGAGAGTCGCGTTCTGTTCCTTGGACAGGTCCAGAATCTTGCCCGTCAGCTCTTCGTCCAGTTTGAAGCCGTAGGCAGCTCCATTGAAGGTCTGCACCGCCGGACGAGGACGATCCGTTGGCAAGTCGAGCACCATGGGCGCACCAGCAAGGTGGTTCTCCCAGTATTCGAGCATGCGCGCTCCGGTTTCCCCTTCCAGGTGAGAAGCTTCCCACTGCTGGAAGTCCTGATAGTGAGCCTCGATCTGCTCCCACTCGGGCAGTTTGCCCATCCGCTTGGAGAAGTAGCTCTCGATCAGGTCGTTCATGAACACCGTCACCGACCAGGCGTCGGAAATGATGTGGTGCATGCACAACAGGGTGATGTGGGCATCATCCTTGGTCCGGAACAGATCCAGGCGCATGACCGGTCCCTGTTCCAGATCGAAGGGCTTGTTGGCGCACTCAATCAGAAGCTGCTTGATGGCTTCATCATCCAGATCGGAAGCGTCATGCTCACGGAATTGGATCGTGCGGCCCTTGTGCAGACGTTGCACGGGCTCGCCATTCACCGTGTGGAAGGTCACGTCGAGCATCGGGTGACGCTCATACAGGCCTGCAAAGGCCTCTTTCATGACATCGATATCCACCAGCGGCGTGATCTTGGCACTGTAAACCAGGTTGTAGGCAGGTGATTCCGGCGCCAGCTGGTGCAGGAACCAAAGAGCCTTCTGGCCTTCGGTAAGCGGGAACTCATTGGTGTGAGGTCCACCCGTGATGATGGGCGGCAAGGAACCCGTGGCCATCGGTCCGGCAGCGGATTCGCCTCCTGCCGCGGCCAGTTCTTCACCAGCGCTATCCAACAGGGTTTCGAGAATCGGCACTGCGAGTTCGCGAATGTTCGGACCGTTCAGGACCGCACCCATCGGCACCGCGATGCCGAGCTGGGATTCCACCCGGTTCATGAGCTCGATCGCCATGAGGGAGTCGAGGCCCAGGTTGTTGAGCGGGGTATCCTTGTCGATCTTGCTGACATCGGTGCCAAACACGCCGGCAACCTGTTCGGCCAGGAAGTCTTCCGTGATGGCCTGACGAGCTTCGGCGCTGGCCTGAATGATCTGGCTGCGAACCGCTCCGCCTTCGCCCTCGCCTTCTTCACCGACCAACAGGGAGTAGGTCTTGGAAGTGCTGATGAGAGACGCCAGACGTGCGATGGCGTTCCAATCCGAGCGGGAAGCGGCCAGATTGACTGCATCTCGCCGGGTGAACTTGCCAAAGACAGACTTGGCTTCCGCCATGTTGTAGGGCTTGAGCCCCAACAGCTCCAGGTATTGAGCGGTCTTCTCATTCCGCTCCACGAAACCAGCACCGGTTAACGCACCCCAGTTGAAGGTCAGAGTCGGCAAGCCGAGCCCATGACGATGTTGGGAAACCGCATCCAGGAAGGAGTTACCGGCATTGTAGTTGGACTGCCGGACGGCGCCCATCACCGTGGAGAAGGAGGAGAACATCACGAACATATCAAGCGGAATGTCCTTGGTGAGTTCATGCAGCAACCATGAGCCGAGCATCTTGGGCTGCAGCACCTGGTCGAACTTCTCCTTATCCAGATCAATGATGTCCAGGTCGTTGATGACCATGGCGCCGTGAATCACTCCACCAAGCTTGGCATCGCCTTTCTGGATGGAGTCGATCACTTTCTTCATCGCCTCGCGATCGGTTACGGAAGCGCGAGCATCGATCACCTCGACACCGTTCTGGCGCATCTCTTCGATCTCATCGACCGCCTTGTCCTTCGGACCGCTCCGGGAGACCAGGGCCAGGTGACGAGCACCATTGGCGGCCATCCACTTGGCGAGTTCGAAGCCGAAACCACCAGCACCACCGGTGATCATGTAGGTGCAATCCCCACGGAACAGGTGCCCTTGCTGGGTGCAGCGAGCGATCTGAATGCTCGGCACATCAAAGTTCAGCACGTTCTTACCGACGTGTTTGCCCTGCGCCATGTAGCGGAAGGCATCCACCACTTCGGTGATCGGGAAGGACTTCAGCGGCAGTGCGTCATAGGTGCCAGCGTAGAATTCCGCTTCCAGTTCCCGTAGCATGTTGGCCACGTAACTGGGCTTGGATTCCAGGTGCTGGGCCAGGTCCACTACGAAGTAGCTGATGTTGTTCTTCAGGCACTCCAGACCAATCTTCGAGTTGTTGTAGATATCGATCTTACCGATTTCCACGAAGCGACCGAAGCGGCGCAGCACGGAGAAGCTCTTGGGAATGAAATCCCCGGCCAGAGAGTTGAGGACGCAGTCCACCCCTTCTCCATTGGTGATTCGCATGATGTCATCCGCGAAGTCCAGGGTCCGGGAGTTCATCACGTGATGCACGCCCATTTCCTTGAGGAGAGCACGCTTCTCTTCGCTACCAGCGGTGGCGAAGATCTCGAGGCCCAGGTTCTTGGCGATCTGGATCGCGGCGGAACCAACCCCACCTGTGCCGGCGTGAATCAGGACGCGTTCGCCCTTCTCCATGCGTGCCAGGTGCACCAACGCGTAGTGACTGGTCAGGAAGACCGTAGGCAGCGTGGCCGCTTCTTCAAAGCTGATGTGATCCGGCTTCTTGAAGACCAACTGGCGGTTCACCGTGACGTAGCTACGGAAGGCATAAGGCGCCATCCCCACCACATTGTCACCGGGCTTGACGTCCTTCACACCTTCGCCCACGCGCACCACCGTGCCGGAGACATCATCCCCGAACCAGCGAATGTCGACCGGGTTGCCGGGATACATGCCGAGCGCCTTCATGACGTCCCGGAAGTTGATCCCCCCAGCCTTGACCTGGATTTCGATTTCCCCTGGTCCTGGATCGATGCGCGGCGTTTCGCACAGTGCCAGGTTTTGAAGCACGCCAGGCTTGTCGATTTCCAGGCGATAAGGCAGCACGGAGCCATCCGGTTGCACGGCCTCTTCGGTGAGCAACGGCACTTCCTCCGCCTTGACGCGGTGAAGGCGGCTCACCATGCGACGGTCATCGCGGTAGGCGACCTCGAATTCGCTGTCGTGCTTGGTCAGTTCGTCATAGACGTCTTCCACCTCGAACTCGGAGCCTTCGGCGCTCAGGTCCACCATGACGATGGGCCATTCCGGGTGTTCGTTGTTGGAGACGCGGACAAAACCGGTCATCGGCGCCGAGCTGATGGAATGCAGCGGTTCCCCTGCCGCCGAAACACGACCGCGGGTCACCAGCATCATCTTGACTCCATATTCCGGACGCACCTTGTGCAGAGCGCGCACCAAGGCTCGCATGCTGTGCACCCCGGTTTCCTGGAGCTGATCCAGTTCTTCCACGGAAACGTCCTCGGAAGCGGGGTGATCCAGCGTCCAGCAATGGACGATGTTCAAGGTGCCGACATTGGCGTCAGCCAACTCGGTGAGGAGAGATTCCCAGTCCGACTCAGAGATCGGATTCACTGTGAAGGCGCCATCCTTCATCGCATAGCTCTCACCCACTTTCACGGGGTAAGCCTGAGCACCTGCAGCTTCGACTCGCTCGCCCAGAGCGGTTGCCAAACCAGATTCGTCGGCCAGGAACAGGAAGGATCCTGAGGCGTCGTCCGCGCTTTCCAACGTATCTTCGTCCCCATCGGCAACAAGAGCTGGAGCCTTGGCGACAAAGACGGCCTGTTCGCCCTCTGAGGCGATCGGCGAGCTGATGAAGGAGGTCACGTCCCGATATCCGAGCTCAGTCAGGAAATCCAACCATTGCTGGCGTTCCATGAGAGCGGAGTTCGGACGCAGATCCGTATCCTGATAGTGCCACCAGCCCTTGAGCAGACCGAACACGTTGTTCAGAGCCGCCCGGCGAGCCACCACTTCCAGGAACATGAGCACCCCGTCTTCGGCCAGACACTGAGTCAGGTTGGCCATCGTACGGCGAAGA
>JBHIXE010000002.1:8111-8410 GCA_041984905.1 Verrucomicrobiales bacterium
GGTCTCGGGATCCTTCTCGATATCAAAGGTGACAAACTCCATGAACGGATAGTCCGCAAAAGCCTTCTTGGCTTCCAGGAGGAAGGTCGGGCCATTATCCGAGAAGACGTACTCAGAGCGATCCGCCGGAAGGACCGGAAGTACGGCACGGGTCAGAGATCCCGTTCCGGCGCCCACTTCGAGAATCCGAATGGCGCGGCGAGGCGGAACCTTGGTGATCATCTTCTCCACCGCCTTCTGAATGAGACGGTTGTTGGCCGGGAAATCCGCCCCTTCACGATAGAAGCGTTCCACCTTCT
>JBHIXE010000002.1:8451-35871 GCA_041984905.1 Verrucomicrobiales bacterium
ATCAAAACGTCGGGCAGAGCCGGACAGGTGATTTGCTGCAAGGCAGCCTCCGAACCAAACTGGTTATGGTCGGCAAGGTGAGCCAAAGGAGCATCGACATCCGCGCTCTGCGGTTGTTCGACCACTTCCCACTTCTTGTCTCCCACACGCTTGAGCCAGCCTTCGACCTCCAGGGTCTCCAGTTGAGCAAAGAACAAACGATGATGCTGCTCGATGATGCCCAGTTGGAGGGCCAGTTCATCAAACTCGAACTGATCACCAATCCGAGGCTTCCATCCCAAGGTGATAAAGGCGTTGATGACGGCCTGCACCACCAGCTTGTCGAGCGTTGGGCCGCAGTGTGAATAATAGGAAGCCAGCTCGAACTCTTCGTAGACGTTCGGCATCTCCTCATTCACCGCATCAATCACGGCGGGAATCGTCTCAAAACCAGCGGCACCTTCCACCCGGCTGCCCTTGAGGCGGCGGGGCTCATAGCGGAACTGGTAGTAGGAGTTATCCATCTCCTCTTCCGCTTCGTCCTTCTGATCCATTCGATCGACCTGGAAGTCGACGATCTCGGCGACAGGTTCCCCCTGCTCGTCGTAGACGAAGATGTTGGCGATCAGAGATTCGCCATCATCGAAGTGGATCGTACTGTGAGCCCACAACTTGGTGGGAACCGGCTCGCGGAAAATGCGGATCCGGCCAATGGAGGCTGGCAGATAGAAATAATCCGTGGGCTTGGCGCCATCCGGCACGATTTGCGCCCCTTTCACACCATGGAAACAGGCGTCGAGAATGGCCGGATGGAAGCGGTAGCCCTCCAGAGTCTTGGTCACCGCTTCCGGAGCTTCGATCTCTGCAATCGACTCGTACTTCTTCCGCCAGACATTCTGGAGGTGCTGGAAGTTCGGGCCAAACTGGTAACCGGCATCCAGGTAGTCGGAGTAGTAGGCAGCATGGTCGAAGTGCTTCTCCATGCGCTTCTGAATCGCTGCGAGGTCCGCCTTGGGAACCGCGGGCTCGCCAAGCTTGCGCAGGCGCCCTACCGCGTTCAGTTCCCACTCGGCAAGTCCATTGCCAGTGGCGTTACTATACACGGAGTAGGACTTCTCCTTCTCGTCGTAAACCACGCGAACGGTCGGCACCTTGCTTTCGCTGATGAAGAGCGCCTTCTTGGCTTCCAACTCTTCCACCGCGTAGTTGTCATCCGGGAACAGCTGCTTAGCCACTGCCAGACCGATTTCTCCATAGCCCGCTGCGGGGAAGATGATGCTGTCCCAGAAGCGGTGATCATCCAAGTACGGGAACAGACGTGGGTCGAGATAGAACTCCCAGGTCGGCGCTGTATTGCCCACTCGAATCCCCAGCAAGGGGTGCACTGAGGGGCTGCAACGGACGTGGTATCCTTCCTCGGATTCCAGCCAGAATTTTTCCCGGTTCCACGGATAGGACGGCTGGCGCACGAATTGTCCGGCGGCCTGGTTGACGGCCTTCCAATCGATCGTGATGCCGTAGTTGTGGAGGGCGCAGAGATTGGTCAGCATCTCCTCCGTCTCATTCGCCTTCCGGCGCAGAGAGTGGAGCACGGTGCCCTTCTTCTTCAGTTCCGCCAAGCACTCGCTGATGGGGCTGGAAAGTGCCGGGTGAGGTCCCAACTCCAGGAAGAGGCGTTCGCCACCCCGGATCAGGTTCGTCATGGCCGGAGCAAAAAGCACGGCTTCACGAACGTTGCGCCACCAGTAGGTGCCATCCAGTTCTTCGCCGCGCATAGAACCACCCGTCACCGTGGAGATGAAGGGAATCTTGGTCGGCTGAGGAGTGATGTCCTTCAGAGTCTCTAGAAGCTCTTCCTTGATGGGAGCCATCTGGTGGGTGTGGAAAGCGTAGTTGATCCGCAGCCAGCGCACAAAGGTGCCGGCCTTCTCCAACTCGTCGACAATCTCTTCGAGAGGCTCGGTGTCCCCTGCCAGAGTCACCAGGCTGGGGCTGTTGACCACAGCCACTTCAACCTTGTCTTCGCGGCCTGCGATCACCTTCTTGGCGGCGGCTTCGCTCAGACCCACGGCCACCATTCGGCCATGACCGCCGGTGGTTTCCTGCAGACGGCTCCGATGGAAGATCACCTGCACGGCGTCTTCCAGCGTATAAGCGCCGGCCACGTAGGCGGCAGCCACTTCACCCACGGAGTGTCCCACGACCTTGGAGGGCTGGACGCCCCAGCTCTTCCAGAGCTCCGCCAGAGCCACTTGCAGTGCAAAGATGGCGGGCTGGGCAATATACGTCCGGTTGATGTTGGAGTCCTCTTCAGAACGGGTCATCTCCTCCAGGAGTGACCAGCCACCCAGAGGCTGAATCAACGCGTCGATCTCTTCGATAGTCTTGCGGAAGACGGGCTCAGTCTTGATGAGCTCCTGCCCCATCGCCCACCATTGGGCACCTTGACCAGTGAAGACGAACACGACCGGAGAAGGCTCATCCACCTTGGAACCCACGTGGATTCCTTCAATCTCCCCCCTGAAGTGGACTTGGAGAACTGGTGCAGCTTTTCACGAAGCTCACGTACGTCGTTCCCCAGAACCACGGCCCGCTTCTCGAATTGCTCCTTGCGAGCGCCAGCGGAGTAACAGACTTCCGCCAGATCCAGGTTGGGATCTTCCAGGAACTTGCGATAAACCTTCGCGTAGTTCTTCAGGACGGTATCGTCCTTGCCGGAAATCGGCAGCAGATACGGCCGCTTGGCCTTCTGCCGCGGCTTGGAAAGCTTCTTGGGCTCCGGAACGGCCTCCATCACGATGTGGGAGTTCGTTCCCCCGAAACCGAAGGAGTTCACGGAAGCCACCGGCTGAGAACCGTCCTTGGTCTTCAGCGGAGTCATCTCCGTAACGACCTTCAATTTGAGGCCTTCAAAGTCGATGTTCGGATTGGGGCGCTCGAAGTTCAGGTTCGGCGGAACCTTGCGATTCTTGAGAACGAGCGCGGCCTTGACCATACCCGCGACCCCGGAACCGGACTCCAGGTGACCCACGTTGGTCTTGACGGAGCCAATGAGGCACTTGTCATCATCCGGACGTCCCTTGGAGAGGATGCGCCCCAGAGCGTTGGTTTCGATCGGGTCACCCACAGGGGTTCCCGTTCCGTGCGCTTCCATGTAGGTGACGCGACCGGGCGCCATGCCAGCCTGCTCATAGGCTTCAACGAGCATAGCTTCCTGGCTGTACTGACCAGGCACGGTCATGGAGGAAGTATTACCGTCCTGGTTGATCACCGCGGCACGCACCACGGCGTAGATGCGGTCTCCATGAGCGAGAGCCTTGGAAAGCGGTACCAGCATGAGCATGCCGGCTCCTTCCCCACGGACGTAGCCGTTGGCGCGATCATCAAAGGCAAAACACTTTCCAGAAGGAGAAAGCATGGTGGCCTTGGAGAAACCGATCGAGGTATCGGGAGTCAAAAGCGCGTTGGCGCCACCGACCAGGGCCTGGTCGATCTCACCCGCCCACATGTCTTTACACCCGATGTTGATGGCCACCAGTGCGGAGGAACAAGCGGTGTCCACCGAAAGAGCTGGCCCCTTCAAGTCGAGGAGGTAAGCGATCCGGTTGGATGCGATGGAAAGCGTGGAACCGGAGTTGGTGTGCACGTCCACATCTTCCGGAGAAGTCATCTGGACTCCGGCATAGTCGTTGGACGCGATACCTACGTACACGCCCGTGCGTGTGCCGCGAAGGGAACTCGGTGCGTAACCCGCATCTTCAATGGATTCCCAGGCGCACTCCAGAAGCCAGCGTTGCTGCGGATCCATACGCAGAGCTTCCCGTGGTGAGATCCCCCAGAATTGGGCGTCAAACATGTCCAGATTCTTGACGAACCCACCCCACTTGGTGTGCATCTTCCGTGGAATGGAAGTGTCCGGATGGTAATACCGTTCGCGATTCCAGCGTTCCTCAGGTACTTCAGTGATACCGGAACGCGCCTCGGCAAGCATTTGCCAAAAGGATTCGCAGTCTTCTCCTCCACCAGGAAATCGGCAACCAATGCCTACAATTGCCAGTGGTTCCCGGTTGGTGGTCCCATTCGGTTTGGTGTCCATGCGCGCGCGTGTTGTGTGCGTTTAGTCTGTTATCTGTTCGGATGTTTAATCCTGTTGTCCATTCTACCTCCTGTTACCTCCACAGGAAGTTTGCTTGCCAGGGGTGTGCAAAATGTTAAAAAACACTCCTTTTCCAGGCTCTGTCTTTACCCCTTTTAACAATTCTTTTCTCTCAAAACCGTTATCGTCTATCCTCTATGCTGCGCCAGATTCTGAATCCGCTTTCCCGAATTTGCAACCGAGTCTGGGCAAGTCCCGGGACCGCCAAGTATCGGTGGGAATTCCCACTCGTCAAGAGCACCGCCTACGGAGCGATTTTGCTCTTTTTTACAGGATTGCAGCCGTTTGCGACTTTCGCCGCAGATCCCAACCGGCTCGTCCTGGCAGCCGAGGCCGGCAAGCAAGTCGCCCTGGCAAATGCCCAAGGAGAGGTGCTGTGGAAGCGGAATATTCGTCAGGTTCACGATCTCCATATGCTTGAGAATAATCATATTGTTGTCAACGACGGATGGCCTTTGATTGTCGAGCTGAACCTGGCGAAAGAAGTGGTTTGGTCTTATGACAGTGCTACTTCCAACGGCAACGAGGGCCAGAAGGTGGAAGTCCATGCATTTCAGCGACTGCCGGGCGGAGTCACCATGATTGCTGAAAGTGGCCCCGCACGGATCATTGAGATCAACCGGGAGGGCGAATTGCTCAAACAAATTCCGCTCCAAGTGTCAGAACCTCATCCACATCTGGATACGCGACTCGTCCGGAAACTGGATAATGGGGACTATCTGGTCTGTCACGAAGGTGATGAAAGGGTGAAACGTTATGACTCCACCGGCAAGGTGATCTGGGAGTTTCAGGTCCCCCTCTTCGGGAAGGAGCGCGCCAAGGGACACGGTCCCGAAGCTTACGGGGCGAAGACCTTCGGCGCCATTGTCGCCCAAAACGGCAACTATCTGATAACCACGGGCAATGGCCATGGCGTTCTGGAAGTGACTCCGGAGCAAGAAATCGTCTGGCGTCTGACCCAGAACGAAATTCCTGGGGTTACCCTCGCCTGGGTGACCACCATCCAGGAGCTTCCGAACGGAAATCTGGTGCTCGGGAACTGTCACGCAGGGCCGGAGAATCCCCAGATCATCGAAATTACACGGGACAAGGAGCTCGTATGGAGTTGGAAGAATTTTACGGATTTTGGAAATGGGCTCTCTAACAGTCTGGTGATTGATGGAGATCGCGCGGTGGAAATCCGTAAGGCCCTGGAGCAAGTTCAAGCTCCGTAAAATGGCAGGCTCTCTATAAAGTCTTTCGAGAATTGTAATGGCTCGGTGGCGAAGTTCTGACAAACTAAGAACAACCATCTACCCATTATGAACGGAGACGAGCATGCAGAGCCCCATCCGGAGTCGGCCCACCAGGCTGAAGAAACCGATGCAGGAGCCAAGGAGTTTGAGGATTTGAAAGACGCGGTGAAGAAGGCCTGGGAGGCGGGAGCGTCCAAAGCCCGGGAAGCCGCGGATGAGGCCATCCCCAAGACCAAGGGAGCCATTGAGAAAGCCGCCTACGAAGTGGTCTACGAACTGGCCTACGGCGCCACTTTTGCGAGCACCGTTGTAGGCCACCTGGTTCCAGACGTTCTTCGCAAGGCATCCAAGAGTGGCGCCGCTGCCGGCGAAGAAGCCGCTCAGGACTTCGTGAACAAGCGGGGCCAGGACTTCGACGCCGATTCCGGGGACACGGAGCCGGTCTACTAGAGGGCCCTCTACTCCAGTCTTTGGAAGCACTCGATGGCCTCGTATTCGGCCATTCCGAGTCCATCGTACTGTCTTGCCACATCCCGATTCTGCAGGATGGCTTCCAGTTCCTCGGCGCGGATGGCCTGGAACTTGTGGATCGCAGAGTCCTTGGTCTCGACCTGCCCCGGACTCATCGGAACCGCCATATCAATCTCGTAGGCCGTGAGGGGCTTCTCCTTGCCTCGATACAACCAGATCCAGCAATCCTTGAGCCAGGCCTCCTTCTCAAAGCGTTTGAGCGCCAGTTTCAGGGCTTCGAAACAGATCGCCTGCAAGGAACTGGGATCGGCTCCCTGCCCCGTCGCAAAGATCTGGTGCGGCTTGATCTCATCCAGCACCTCTGCCATGGCCTTCACATCCGCATCCCCAATCCGGAACTGACGATAACGGCCGTTCTCGTAGAAGGGTAAATCCAGGAAGCGAAGCTGCTTCTCCGTGACTCCGCAGGCTTGATTGGCATCCCGGGCCTCCCCTCGCAGGATCAACCCTTTGAGAAGCCGTACCTTCGTGGGATCGGTCCCAAAGGCGCCCTTCTTCTCCATCTGCCCCAAAATCTTGCGGGCGTAATCCCGGGGCTCTTCCCAGGATTTCTCCAGTTCCTGAGCCAATTCCGAGAGCACTTCGGCAAAGGTCTGGGCCGCCGCATCCGCGACACGAAGATTTCCCGAGGTCTGGCAGACCAGATTGAGCTCATGCCCCTGCTCCACGAGTCGCTCCAGTGTTCCGCCCATGGAAACAATGGCGTCCTGAGGCTCCGGAGAGAGAACGAGCACCCGTTTCTGAGCTGGATCCCTGCGCTCGGGCCGGTTGGTGTCATCGGCGCCAGGCTTCCCACCGGGCCAGCCCGTGATGGTGTGCTGCACCTGGTTGAAGACATCCACATTCACGGTGTAGGCACGCCCATATTCGGTGAGCAGCTCCGACATGCCGTTCTCATTGTAGTCTTCATCAATGAGCTTGAGGAGAGGCTTGCCGAGCTTCTGTGAGAGCCAGACCACCGCCTTGCGGCGCGTCCGTGGATCCCAGGCGACGCTGCGCACCAGCCAGGGACAGCGATAGCGGGTCAATTGGCTGGCAGCCGACTCGTCCAGCACGATCTTGGCGTTCGGATGCCCCTGGAGGTAACTGGCCGACACGGAGTCCGTAACCGCCTCTTCGACGGCCTGGCGAACCACCTCCGCCTTGTTCTCCCCCCAAGCCATGAGAACCACGCGCTTGGCCCGTAAGATGGAGCCGACCCCCATGGTAATGGCAAAGCGAGGCACATTGGCTTCCCCCAGGAAGTCGCTGGCCGCATCCCGGCGGGTGATCCGGTCCAGGGTGATCATCCGGGTAACGGAGTCTTCTGCCGAGCCCGGTTCGTTGAACCCGATGTGACCCGTCCGGCCAATGCCGAGAATCTGCAGGTCCAGCCCACCAACCTCAGCCATCTTCTGCTCATAGCTCTGACACCACTCATAAAGCTGATCGTGAGGCACCGTGCCGTCCGGGATATTGACGTTCTCTTCGGGGATATCAATGTGATCGAAGAGTTGATCGTGCATGAACCGGTAGTAGCTCTCCGGGTGATCCCGGTCCAAACCGTAGTATTCGTCCAGGTTAAAGGTGATGACATTCTGGAAACTGAGCCCCTCTTCCTGATGAAGCCGGATCAGCTCGCGGTAGAACGGGACGGGAGTGGATCCCGTCGCAAGGCCCAGCACAGCGGGTCGACCCTCCTTGTTCGCCTCTTTGATAAGCTTGGCGACTTCTGCGGCCAACTGGCTACAGGGTTCTTGCGAGGAGGGAAAGACGAGGGTTGGAGTGCGTTCGTAGCGCTCCTCGGCGCTCCGGCTTTCAAGGGGTTCGAGAATGCTCATGGCGGCAGGGTTGCTCCAGCCTAGCTAGCACCACGGGATTCTCAAGCTCCGCTACTACCCCAACTCGTTTTTTGCGCGAGCCGTGGACAATTCTTCGGCGGTGCCAACCCAGGGCTTCAGTTGGTTGGCTTCCAGCCCCAGCCGACGAGCGAACCCTTCGCGATTCTGGTCCGTCCAGCGAGCGATCTGCTCAAACCGATACACGCCAAGCTCGTTCAGGGCGGAGGCCATCCAGCCCTCCAGCCCACCGATGACTTCGAGATCATCCGTCTGTTCTGGGGGCTCCAGAAAGATCAGCCCCAGTTCAGGATCCGTATCCACACCCGCGTGAGAAAGGAGATGCCCCTCGCTCTCACCGGAGTCGTCTTCTTCAGAATCCACCGTCCTTGTCACCGGTTGACCAGTCAAAGCACTGGCCTGGGCGGGCCAATCCTCCTCAGCAATCTGGTCTCCGATCTTCAGCCGGGCAGCCAATTCCGCCACCGTCTGCGGTCCCCATTTCGCAACCTGGTGATACCGGAAGATCCCGTAGTAGTTCAGCCGGCGTTCGATCTTGGGGCTGAGGTGACGAATCCTGGTGAGGTCATCAACCAACTCGGGCTGCTCCTCATAGACCATGCCCAGCAGCGGATCCACGATCATGGACGAGGCGCCATTGCTGGCGGATACCGGTTGCCGCTCGGGCTCTGACCGAGGTTCCGGTTCGCTCGCAATTGGCATATCACTCTCCGGCAGTTGGTCCAGACTGTGGAACACATTCCGGGAGTCCTCCTCGACTTCTTCCCTGGGCTCTGATTCTGGAGCGGCGTCCTCCTTCTCCGCGGGCCCATCTTCAGCGGCAGACTCGGCGACGACTGTCTCCGGTTCGAGCTCCTCTTCACTTTCGGGAGAAGCCTCCCCGGACTCCTCCAAGGTCTCGTCGCCTGGCTCCCCTACGAAGGACGGCGCGGTCTCCTCCCTGGTAGCCTCTTTGTTGGCCGCCACCGTCTCCTCCTCTATCCGAAGGGATTCATCTGCGTAATGATGGACGGGTTGAAGCTGGTAATGTCTCCAGGGAGATCGCCACACAATATAGGCTTGCCACAGGCCGAGAAAGAAGGCCACGACGGCCAAGCCCACATGCCAGATCCAGTAATCGGGACGGGGCGCAAAAGAGTATTGAAATAAGATGTCCTGAAGTAGATCCATGTTCCTTTACCTAAGGTTCCCTAACTACTTCAGAGAGATTCTGCTGCCGGGTACTATCTTCCCGCAGAATGTCCTGTGCTTGCCGCTTGGAATCCCGCCACATGATCCACCCGACAAATCGCCCCACGAGAAAGAGCAGGAGACCGGCGATTGCAGATGCTGCAATCCGGACCACGAGGTCATATGTGGCCGCATCCATGTTCATAGGCTTCCTCTCCTTCTAAACTCAGGAGAGTGCCGATGCGCAAGCGCTAATTCTTCTGGATTAGGACGTCAACCCGCCGGTCCTTGCGCCAGGCGGACTCGCCAGCCTTCGCCGAAGCCGCATTCTCTTCGCCCAAAGCGCGGATCTCCATTTCCGCATTTCCATTGAAACCATCTTCCTTGAGCGAGTCGAGCACCCGCTTCGCCCGGCGTTCGCTCAGCCAGATATTGTAGTCCTTGTCGCCGCGATAATCTGCGTGTCCCACCAGGACGATTTTCAACTTCGTATTGGTGTGATCCTGCAAGGTCTGGCTAAATTTCAGGAGCTTTTGTTTCTCCGCCGAAGATAGATAGGAACTGTTCTTATCGAAATAGAAGGTCTCGGCGACCTCGCCCAAGGGAAGCGGGGAGACTTCCTTTGCTGGTTCCTCTTTCTGGGGCTCATCCTTCTTTGGCTCCACCATCTTCGGTTCTGGTTTCGGCTCGGCCTTCACCATCTTGACGGGCTCTTCCTTCTTCGGTTCGGGAGCGGGAGTCTTCTTCGGCTCCTCGCTCATCGCCTTGGGCTCCTCCTTCATGGGAGTGGGCGCGGGAGTCGTCTTGGGCGCGGCCGGTTCGGCAGGCTTGGTGTCCGTCATGGCGACTTTGGGAGCCTCCGTGGGCTTCTCGACCATCCGGAAATCACCAGCGACCTTGTAGCGTCCTCCCATCACGACCTTGAGATCGTCAATGATCTGCTTCTTCTGGGCTGCGTCCGTGATGTCTGCGGAAATGTTGGCGTCATAGCCATCGATCGTGAGTCGGACCGGTCCCACATCTTCGATCAGGTTGGTCATGTAAGAACCAATCGTAGAAGACCATTCGGACTTGTGAATCCGCTCTCCGGCTGTGAGCTTGGCGGCGTCCACCTTGGCTTTGCCGAAGCCTTTGAGAATCGACGACTTCTCTCCTGCATTGGCAACGGCCCCCTCAATCTTGAGGGAGTTGAGATCACCCGCGAGGCTCAACTGAGGAGCCTTCAGCGGATCGATGGACAGCTTGGCATTCTTCCCGGCGTTGCCATCAAACCCAGCGATGAGGTTGCGGACCTTGGCTTCCGAGTCTTCTTCCGTGGCACTGCCTTTCACCGTCAGACCACTGGAAGACATGCTGAAGGAAGCGTCCGGCATCAGCTTCACGAGGTCAGGCCACCAGCTACCGATGTTCGCGAGCCAGTTGGGATTGCTGAAATTCTTGCCGCCCTTGAGGCCTTCCGTCTTCACGTTGGCTCCGCCTTGGGACAAAGCCTGGGTGATCGCGTCCAATTGCTGCTGGGGTACCTTGCCACTGACGGCGATGAGATTCCCCGTCCGGCTCACCTCCAGTTCAGGCATCAACAGTTGAGGTTTGGTGACGCTTTCCGCGTCCACGCTGAATCCAGAGCCCAGGTGTGCGGTCAGCAGACCGGGAATCTTGCCCTTGGCATCGGCGTCCGCCGCTTCGCCAGTGATGCGCAGGCGATTGTTTTTGATCTCAATGGAAGCATTGGGAATGGATTTCTGGAGCAAGGGCCACCAGGTATCAAAGTTCTTCAACCAGGCTGGCTCTTCCAGATACTTGCCGACCTTCATCTGGTTGGCGGCCTCCAATTCAGGCTCGGACTTCTGCACCGCCGTCAAAATCTGGTTGCGGTACTTGGGAGTGGGAAGGCTTCCCATGAGGACGGCCTGACCATTTCCGTTTCGTCGAATCTCCAGGTCTGGCGGTGAGAGCGGAAGCTTCACTCCGTCCGTATTGATCTCGATCTTGTCACCAATGATCCCGGCCAGATTCGACTTCATCGTTTGCACGTCTTCCGGGGCATCTGCTTCTCCGAAGACCTTGAGGATGTCGCCACTGATATCGAAAGTCGCATTCGGATTCATGGCGTGAAGACGCGGCCACCAGTAGCCGAACTTGGTCAGCCAGAGAGGCGCGGAAAGCCGGTCACCGATCTTGAGCCCTCCATCGATGGGCGTATCCGGTTCCATGGTTTGAACGGCCGATAGAATGTCCTGGCGGATGTCGTCATCCGGAATATTGCCATTCACCTCAATCATCCCGTTCTTCCGATGGAGAGAGAGGGAGGGAGGATTGAGCGGCTCCGATGAAGCCACGGCGGCGGGCATGGGCCCAATGGAGGACTGGAGACGCCCTTTCCCAGCAGACAACGCCTGGCGCACCAGGTCTTTGACCTGATCGACATTTTGCGTGGTGCTGCCGGCAAGCTTCACGTCCCGGTGATCCACCACCACTTCCACTTGTGGCTTGATGACTCCGGATTTCAGGAGCGCAGTCTCTGCTTCGGCAGCCAGAGATTCCTCCATGTCCTTACGCGAACTCAACTGGAGGCCAATAGCATGGCCCACGACCAGCAGAATCAGGAGAATGATGGGAATCGCGGCTTTCATTATAGTAAATTTGGAAAATTTAACTTTTCCTTACTTCTTACCGAGCATGTCCATTTTTTGATAATTTTCAAATTAAAAATCCAACTTCCGACGCCTTCTGTCTCCTCTTCCCTCCCATTCCCCACTTTCCTCTCGACGCCGGGACTCCCCTCAGTATGGGTGTTGCCCATGAAATCCCCTTTCCTGGCAGTCTTCTGTCTCCTCGCACTATTCTTTACCAAACTCCACGCGGAGACGCCCAATTTTGTTGTCATTTTTTGCGATGACCTAGGATATGGCGATCTAAGTTGCTTCGGACACCCTACAATTCAAACGCCAAATCTGGATCAAATGGCGGCGGAGGGCCAGAAATGGACCAACTTTTATGTCGCGGCCTGCGTCTGCACGCCAAGTCGCGCGGCCCTGATGACGGGGAGGTATCCCATCCGCAATGGCATGTGCTCCGATACCCGCCGGGTGTTGTTTCCAGATTCCGCCAAAGGCTTGCCGGAGAGTGAGATCACGATCGCCCGGGCGCTCAAGGATCAGGGGTACCGGACCGCTGCCGTCGGGAAGTGGCATCTTGGTCATCTCCCGCCCTACCTGCCCACCAGCCACGGATTTGATAGCTACTTCGGGATTCCCTACTCCAATGACATGAATCGCAACCGCAAGGATGTGACCCAGCATGAGTTGGCGGAAACGGAAGATTACAAAGCCTATGACGTGCCGATCCTGCGGGACCAGGAAGAGATCGAGCGCCCTGCCGATCAGCGAACCATCACCCGGCGCTTCACGGAAGAAGCCGTGAAATTCATTCGGGAAGCCAAGGACGACTCTTTCTTCCTGTATCTGGCGCACAGCCTTCCTCACATTCCGCTTTTTCGCAGCGCCGAGTTCAAGGACACGAGTGCAGCCGGCATCTATGGCGATGTGATCGAGGAGATCGACTGGTCCGTCGGCCAGGTGCTCGATACGCTTCGGGAACTGGATCTCTCGGACTCCACCCTGGTGGTGTTCACCTCAGACAATGGTCCCTGGCTGAAATTCCAAACCCATGGCGGGTCCGCCGGACTACTGCGTGACGGGAAAGGTTCGACTTGGGAAGGCGGCATGCGCGAACCCACGATTTTCTGGATGGGCGACCGCCTTCACAAGGGGATTGTCGAGGATATGGGGAGCACTTTGGATTTGTTCCCCACCTTCGTTGCCTTGGCTCGAGGCACCGTCCCTCAAGACCGGGTCTATGATGGATACGACCTTTCACCGGTTCTCTTTGAGGGCAAGGAAAGCCCGCGTCAGGACATGTTCTACTATCACGGCGAACAACTCTACGCCGTGCGGCACGGCCAGTACAAGGCGCATTTCAAGACCAAGACCTCTTATGTGGGTCAGAACAAAGCGGAGGTTCACGATCCGCCCTTACTCTATCACCTGGGCCACGATCCCAGTGAACGCTTCGATATCCACCAGCAACATCCGGAAGTGGTCGCCGAACTGATCAAGATCGCCGAAGAGCACGAAGCGGGAGTCGAGCGGGTCCCCAGCCAACTTGTCGATCGCATTTCAGAGTAAGCATCACCGGCCCTCTCCTCATGTCTACCCATCGATTTGTGCACACCCGCCGCGTCGAATTCGCGGATACGGATGTCGCCGGCATCATGCACTTCTCCAACTTCTTCCGCTTCATGGAAGTGACGGAGCACGCCTTCTACCGGTCCCTGGGCTTCAGTGTGCACGACTTTCGCCCCACTCCAGACGGTCCCAAGATCGGCTGGCCACGAGTGCACGCCGAAGCGGACTTTCGTCTCCCGTTCTCCGTTGAGGAAGAGATTGAGGTAGAACTGCTGGTGGAAGAAGTGCGCACTCGCTCCATTCGCTACATCTTCCGCTTCTGGAAGACAGTGGAAGGAGAAAAGAAGCTGGCGGCTACCGGAAAATTCAGCGTGGCCTGTATAGCCTTCGAGGAGAACGCTCGCGGGATGAAGGCCATCGAAATCCCGGACGCCGTGCGGGAAAAGATCTGCGCGGCTCCCCCCGAGTTGTTGCTTCCACCTCAATAGATTGCCATCCTGCGGACGGCCTGACGCTTCTCCCTCTTAACTCATCCTCTTTCTTTCAACCGGCTCCCTCTTATGAAACGACGTAACTTTGTATCCGGCCTGGGTTTGAGCGCAGGAACCGGCGCAGCCCTGACCAGTTGCGGAGGCTCCGATGGTTCGGGAGACGCCCCAAACATCCAAACCAAAAAGAAGGTCCGCTGGACCCTGGCATCCAGTTATCCCCGCACCCTCGACACCATCTACGGCTTCTCGGAGTCCATGGCGGCCCGGGTCAGTGAGTTGACGGACGGGATGTTCCAGATCGATACCTATCCTGCTGGCGATCTGGTTCCCGGAACCGGAGTCTTCGAAGCGGTGGAACAAGGCAGCGTCGAGATTGGCCACACCGCCGCCTACTATTACGTGGGCAAGGACCCGGCCTTTGCGTTCGAGACGGCGGTGCCCTTTGGCCTGACGGCCAGACAGCAGACTGCCTGGCTTCTGAAAGGAGGGGGACTCGATCTCATGAACGGGCTTCTGGCCGACTTCAACATCATGACCTTCCCGGGGGGCAATACCGGGGTGCAAATGGGAGGCTGGTTCCGGAACGAGATCAATTCCCTGACGGATCTCAAAGGTCTCAAGATGCGAATTCCCGGTCTGGGCGGAAAGATCATGAGCCGGCTTGGCGTCACCGTGCAGATCCTGACTGGTGGCGAAATCTACCCTGCCCTGGAACGAGGAGCGATCGATGCCACGGAATGGGTCGGTCCTTACGATGACCAGAAGTTGGGATTCTGGCAGGTTGCCAAGAACTACTACTATCCCGGTTGGTGGGAGCCCGGCGCCACGCTGAGCATCTATGTGAATCGTCCCCAGTGGGAGAAATTGCCCAAAAGCTTTCAGGCGGCTCTGAAAGTCGCCTGTGCGGAGTCCTCCGAAGGCATGCTGGCTTCCTATGACGCCAAGAACCCCATCGCGCTCCAGGAACTCCTGGAGAAAGGCGTCAATCTGCGTCCCTTCCCGGATGACGTGATGGCTGCGACCAAGCGAGAATCCGAAGTGTTGCACCAGGAACTGGCTGCCGAGCATGAGAGCTACGCCAAAGTCTACGGCGAGTGGAAGAAGTTCCAGGACCTATCCTCCAAGTGGTTCGCCACTGCCGAGCAGTATTACACGGACTTCACCTTTCCGAAGGCCTGATAAAGTGACCTTGGGAATCCTGTCAGGATTCGGGTGGCTCCACACCTGCCAGTTGATATAGAGGCGCCAGATTCACATAGCGGGGCAAGTTGTAGCTGATGCAGTGCAGTTGCCCCTTTTCCTTCACGAGCGCGTCGCAGGGAATGCGTTTCACATCCCAACCGGGCAGCAGGCTGCGATACAGTTGCTCCACTTCATCCTCCAAGGCCGGGTCCACATCGCTGTAGGAAGGCATAAGAATCAGCCCATTGGCATAGATGACGTTGGTGTAGGAGCGCCAGAGACTGCCCCACTTCGGCGGCATGGGAATCCGGAACACCTTCATGGGCCCCAGAGAAGTGGTGATCTGCTCCAGGTAAGCGGCCGAGACGTCCAGACGTTTGGAATTCTCCATATCCACGGCAGGATCGATCTTGCCGACCACCATGATGTTCTTGGCAAGAATGCTGACGAACATATCGACATGGCCCGTCGCTTCGTCCTGCAGTGGGGCAACGCAGAAGCTGCCTCGCACGCCCAGGTTGTCGTTCAAGATCTCGCCGATCTGTCCTTCAGTGAAGTCAAACTCCCGGTTGTCCCGCAAGATCTTGGAGGAAGCGACAATCGAGCCGTCACCATTGCTGAGGAAATTCCCCCCTTCCAACACCAGCGGGATGGACCGCAGCGGTAGACCCAATACCAGGGACAAGGTGGTGGCCATTTCCTCGTCTCGCTTCCGAATCTCCCGGACATTGCGGGAAATATACTTGGCGTCGACGAGGCCTACCGAGTTGTCACTCCGCCGCACCATGAAAGGCGCGTAATCGCGGATCCAGATGGTATTGGCGGGTATCGGGACAAAGTGCATGGAATCCGCGGGCAGTTGTCGCTGACGAATCAGTTCTCTGCCCCGCTCTGCCTGTTCCTCCGAGAGCACCAGGCAAAATACGGGCAGGCGGCGGTCGATCGCCTTTGCGATGTCCACATAGAGTTGGGGGTCGCTGTTGAGCTGGTCATAGCCTCCCACCAGCAGTCCTGCCTGCTGACGGAACTCCGCGGCGGGATAGAAATCCTCTGGTTCAGCGCTGATGTCGCTAAACCTGGCCTGAATCGCAGGTGAAATGGGAGAGAGTGACGGTTTCTGCTCCGTGGGAGACCTGGCTGCATCTGGCACTTGGGCCGTGACCGGTTGCGGAGCCATGAAGCGTGCGCCCCAAGTCGCCCCCAGGACAAAGGCAAACAGGATTGCGATGGTGAAACCGAGATGGTTTCCAATATCAATCAGAAGCGCGGATGGCTTGGTATTCATGGGGGTTGCCACCTCCTCCGGAAGGCGCGCAAAGAGAGCGCGAAAGGTAACTAATCCACCCCACTTGCGCAACTTTAGATGTGCATCGCGGAAACGAATTTGGGGAAAATCCCTACTTCACCAGCCACATGACCAGGTCCGGCCAGAGAATGACGACCAGAAGCATTGCCGCTTGAATGGCGATAAAGGGGATTACGCCTCGATAAATATCCGTGGTCTTCACCTCAGGGGGACAGGTCCCCTTGAGATAGAAGAGCGAGAATCCAAAAGGAGGGGTCAGGAACGACATCTGGAGGTTCATCGCCACCATCACGCCAAACCATGGAGCGGGCATTCCAAAGTCGTTGATGAAAACAGGCGCCACGAGGGGCACCACGATGAAGGAGATCTCAAAGAAATCGATGAAGAACCCCAGGATGAAGATCAGTAGATTGGTGATGATCAATGCCCCCACCACTCCGCCGGGAAGATTCAGGAGCATCTCTTTGATGAACTGATCCCCATGGTAGAGCTTGAACACCGTCACAAACGCAGTGGACCCGATAAGCAGAAACATCACCATGGATGTCAGGCGCAGGGTGACCCGGGATGTGGACCGCACGGTGTCAAATTTGAGTCCCCGACTGAGTTGAGCCAGAACCATCGCTCCACAGGCGCCCAAGGCACCGGCCTCCGTGGGTGTCGCGATTCCGGCAAAGATGGATCCCAGGACAATGAGGATGAGGATCACGGGCGGAATCAGTACCATGAGGGTGCGCAGCAGCAGCGCATTCAGGTCCGTCTCCCGTTCCGACGCAGGGATCGCCGGGACTTTGTGAGGACGGAACAAGGTCATTGCCACCATGTAGAGGGCCATCAAGGCCGCCAGCAGCAGTCCCGGAGTGAGCGCGCCCTTGAACAAATCTCCCACCGACAGGTTGTCAATCTGGGTCGCCAGAACAATGAGCACCACGCTGGGCGGGATGATCTGTCCCAAGGTCCCAGAGGCGGCAATGACTCCGGTCGCCAACCCCTTGTCATAGTTGTAACGCAGCATGATCGGCAGCGAAATCATCCCCATTGCGACCACGGAAGCGCCGACTACCCCCGTTGCCGCTCCCAACAAGGCACCCACAAAAACGACGGCGAGCCCAATGCCCCCGGGCACGGGACCAAACAGTTGTCCCACAGTCTTGAGAAGATCCTCCGCCAGTCCCGATTTCTCGAGAATGGTCCCCATGAAAATGAAGAAGGGCACCGCCAGGAGGACCTGGTTCTCCATGACGCCATAGTAAGTGCGGGAAGCGATCAATTGCAGCATGGCGGGCCGGAAGTCTCCTAGCGCAATGCCCAGCAAGCCGAATAGGACGCCGGTTCCCCCTAGAGAGAAGGCCACGGGATACCCACTGAAGATCAACCCCAGGGCAAAGAAGAACATGATGATGGCGAGGAATTCCGGACTCAAACCGCCACCTCCGGTTCGTCATCTTCCACGGCAAAAGCGGGCGTTCCAGTCAGTAGCTCGTCTACCAGCTTGATCGAGTGGGAGATCCCCTGAAGCAGGAGGAGCCCAAAGGCAACCGGTAGCACCGTCTTGATAGGATACCTGGGCAATCCGTCCGGGTCCGAAGACATCTCCAGGATGCTCCAGGACTTGCTCACCATGGGCCAAGACGCCCAGATCATGAAAATACAGAAGGGTATGAGCAGGACTACGTTGCCGATCAGATTGATCCAGGCTCGCTGCCGGGCGGTGAGCCGGTCGTAGACGACATCCACCCTCACGTGGCCATTGTGCTGGAGAGTGTAGGACGCCCCTAACAGGAGAATTACGGCAAACAGATACCATTGCAGTTCGATGAAACCGTTGGAGCTCAGGTCCACCTTGATCCATTTGGCCAAGTACCTCGCAATCGCGTTGTAGGCACCGAGGATCACAATGACCAGAGTCAGCCAGGCCACGGTTTGCCCTATCCTGGTGTTGATGAGGTCGATGACCCGTGAAGCCTGGCGGAGCACCTCCATAATTCGAGGCGCGCATCTTGGAGGCTGAGCCCGAAGGAATCAACCAGGATTTCCGGGTTTACCCCAGGAAAAGCTCTGACACATAGGATTCCCAGGGCAATTGCCCTAACTGCAGGACCACGATGACCGCAAGATAGGTAATGCGGGCTCTGGTGAATTCCGGATTGCAGGCAGCCAGTCCCAGGATGGTGAGGATGTAGCCAAATCCCAGGACCGGCACAAAAAAGTAGGTGGAAGCGATGAAGGCCAGGAGAAGCCAGTCCCTCCATCTGGCGAGCCAGGCGCGCGTCAGGAGAAAGCTCAATGCCACGGTCAACTCGATGATGATGGTCCACCAGGCCATAAAGATGGAGAATGCCCGGAGGGTTTGGCTCTGCGGCAGGCTGGCCTGAATCGACTCCCCTGGATAAGTCTGCAACATGTCTTCCACCGCTTTGGCCTGTGCCAGATCCGCTTCCGATACCCCGCACACGACATGGGCAAAGAACTTCATCCGGCCGTCCACCAGGAGCGTGTAGTAGAAGAAATCCCCATCCCAATATTCCCCGGCCAGCATTTTCCAGACGGCGGCAAAGCCGAAGACAAGCCCCACCAGAACCCGCCCGTTCCAGGCCAGGATCTCTTTCGTCTGTTCATGATAGACGGAGAGCGTACAGGCCAACACCCAGTAAGTAATGAGATACTTGTGATTGTCGATCCAGAGCCAGTCGGTCGCATTGATCCACCAGGTCAATCCACAGATCACGGTCCAGAGCGCAGGATCGCGATAATGCGTGGGGCTGAGCAGCATGAAGCCGCACATCACCTTGAGGGGCACATCCAACCAGGCCGTGCTGGAACCGTGAAGCAGCAGGGTCAGAAGCGTGAGCCGGAGGATCAACTCCGCCAGGGGCAAGCTCAGCAACTCCCGGAAGAGGGAGGCCACGGAAAGGAAGGGGTAGGCCAGCCACCGTTTCAATTGGGTCATCATCAACGAGCTATTCCTTTAGAACGGGCGAAACGGACTGACTGGGTTTCCAAAACTACTCTCCTGAACTTGGCAAGACATTGCTCTTTGAGCAACGCTAAGACTGATGAAGATGACGATCACCCTCCCCTTTTTGCTTGCTGGCCTTCTCCTGAGTGCTCTCAGAGCGCAGGATAGCTCGACCGCCTGGCCTCCCAAGTCCATGGACCGGCCTCGGCCGCCAGTGGTCACACCTGCACCGATGGGGAGTCAGGCCCCGCCTTCGGATGCGATCATCCTGTTCGATGGCACCTCCTTTGAGGGGTGGGATTTCATTCCCAAAACAAAGGCCTCGGAAGACAACCTCACCGAGATCCCCTGGAAGCTGGAGAATGGATACATGGAAGTGCAGCGTCCTCGAGCCGACCTGATCACCAAACGAAGCTTCCGTGATTGCCAGATCCATATCGAGTGGGCAACACCCAGCGAGGTCTCCGGTGAGGGCCAGGGCCGCGGAAATTCGGGAGTCTTCCTCGAAGGACATACCGAGATTCAGGTGCTGGATTCCTATCAAAACGATACTTACCCTGACGGTCAGGCCGGCGCTCTATATGCCAAATTCCCGCCCCTGGTCAACGCCTCGCGCAAACCCGGCGAGTGGCAGGCCTTTGACATTGTTTTCCAAGCGCCCCGAAAAGACGGAAACAAGGTGGTTTCGCCCGCTCAACTGACGGTCTTTCATAACGGTATCGTCATTCATCATGCGGTGGACCCGGGAGGAAAAGAAGAACTGATTCGAATTCGACTGCAGGATCACAACAACCCAGTGCGCTATCGCAATATCTGGGTCCGCGAACTCAAGGGCTATGACTCCGGTTCAGGAGCTGCAGACGCCCCTTGATCCTCCCCGGGAGTTACCCCTTCTTGAAATCGGACCATCTCGATTTCCTCACCCAGAGCCTTCGTCCAGATAAGGCACTTCTCAGAGTCGTACTTTACCTTCCACCACTGGAGCCTCACGGAATCGAGCGCTACGGACTCTGCGTCCTCGGGATCCGTGCCGCGCACCGGCCGATAGAGCGTTCGCGCATTGGTGGGAGCGTCTTCCCCCAACTCCTTGGTCAGCTCCGGATTCTCGGAACGCAGCTTGGAGTTGACGGCATCATCCTGAATCGTCTCGGGAACAAACTCCATTCCCAAGAGGCTACTGCCCAGAACAAAGAGATGTCCCCTCCCCGGCATCGCCCTCATGTTGTATTCTCTGTCCGCGCTCACCGCGAGGAAGGGATCTATGAGGATGGTTTCTCCCTCCAGCGTGGTCGCCTCACAGCGCACCGTCCGCATCGGAGCGGCATCGATGCTGGAGAACATGCCGAACCCGCCCCCTTTCCAGGGGGTCAAGCCCGCGGCAAAGGACAGCGTGATCTGCGTCAAGGCGACGCAGACCAGTATACCAGGCACCAGCCAGCGTTCGATCCAGGTCACTCGCCTCGTTTCTTGCGCCAATCCACGTAGTCTTCACCCAGGCGCAGAGCCCGGATTTTGTCCCGTCCTTCGAGCTCCACCTTCGGCCGTTCGTACTCTTTGGACTTGTACTCGACCTTCGGCTTGTACTCGCGATGCTCCTTATGCTCGTAACTGCGCTTGCGGGATTCGTTGGATTTCTCCCGGTCTCGCAGGAATTCGGACCTCTCGTTATTGTTCTCCCTCACCTCAGAGGTATGAGAATAGCTGTAGTGTTCGTGACGATGATCGTTGTCGTAGTAGCGGCGAGGCGCATAGTACTGAGTGCCGCCGTATCCATAGGGAGTCGCTGAGGGATAGTGGTCGTAGTAACCGTATCCATACTCTTCATAGTAACAGGCCGAGGGCGCGATGAGACCGATTGCGATGAGGGGAATGAGGACGATCCAGCGCCGTTTTGGAGCTGGCTGACTTGAGGGTGGTTGAGAGAGTTCCTCCATGATATCAGGTGGGGGACTAAGAGTTGACCCTCTTAGACGCTCACACCCTGACCTCCTTGCGAAAAAAGTTCGCGCGATAATCTCCGGAGACTCTAGATCAGCTTGAAGAGGCGCCGGCACGCGCTCCAGAACGCCAGAGCGGCACCCGGCTTTTCAGAGGCTCTGGAATCCGGCACACGAGTCAGGAGGTTCTCATACAGATTCTCCATTTGTTCTCCGTATTTTCCGATGCTGAAAATCTTCTGAGCCCGCTGGCGCGAGCGCTGCGAGAGTTCCAACATCTCCTCTGGTTCCAGGCGAAGCAATTCTTCCCAGGCCAGGCTGAGGTGCTCGGAATCCCAATGGCGGAGGAGTATCCCGCAATCGCCGATCAACGATTGGCAGTCTCCCATGCTGGGCGACACGCAGGGAACCCCGCAGGCAAGCGCCTCAATCCAGGCCAGCTGACAATCCGCATTGACCCGGCGTAACGAGGCCACGTTCATCATGGAATAAATAGCGGGCATTTCCTCGGCCACACGTTCGGCCACTGTGTGGAACTGGTTGGGGCGCGGAGCATGGGGAATCATCCGGGCAGAAGCTTCTGTGGCGCCAATCAGCAGAAAGTGCGCATTCGGCATGCGATCCTGCAAGCGGAACGCAGCCCGCAGAATCGTCGGCAGGATATGGTCTCCACGACTCGAATCCAAAAGCCCCACGACGGGCGCGTTGGAGGGAATCCCCAGTTGCTCCCGCATCTTGCAAGCTTCCTCGGGTTTGGGAGCAAAGCGTTCGGTATCCGTTCCCACTCGGAACAGCCTCATCTTTCGGCGAGGATACCCACGCTCCACAAAACGTTCCAGCGCCCAGCCGGAGTCCAGGACGATTCTCCGGGGAATAAGCCCGTAGATTGCGGTGCAGGCACGGAAGAAGCCTTCCAACCGTGCCGGCAGCTTGCGATCCCTGAAGGAGGCGCCGTGAATGGTCCAGACCAGGGGAGAGAGAGTCAAACAGCTGGCGAGGACGCCCTTGAACCGGGTTCTGGCTTGCCAGGACTGCACCAGCCGGGGACGGATCTGAAACAGCAAGGTCAGAAATCGCCAGGCTCGCTGAGGCGCGTTCCACCAGCGGCGGCGTCCGAGACAATGCACTCTCACTCCCGTTGACTCCAACCGTTCCGCCATCGCCGTGGATTCCCCCAGGCAAAGCACTTCATGCGGCCAGTTGGACCCACCCTGCTTCTGCTGATGCTCCAGCAAACTGCAGAGCATTGCGGCAGAATTACTCCATTCCAGGGAGGTGATGATGTGAAGGATTTGGGTGCGGCGTTCCATCGGAAGTTTGGAAGATCTTGGATAAGGCACGGGTAGACTAGGCGGCTCGCCGGCGCATCAGGCTGTCGATTGCCAGCAGATATCGCACGCTGCCGGACGCCGTGAAGTCGACCGCTCGCGAGCTCTTGCCGGCTGTGAAACGCTTCAGGGCAAAGGGATCATCCGTGAGCCGGTTGAATCCTGGCTCGGTGGTCAATGCACAACGGAACCCAGCCTCAAGGATCTGACGCCGAGTGTCTTGAGTGCAGTCTCCCCGCTCGCCGTTGGGATAGGCAAAGAGCGCATCCGCGATGTCCAACTGATCCCGCAAGATGTCAGCGGAGGTGAAAAGCTCGTTCTGAACCGTGGCAGCGTCGCAACGTCCGAGAATACAATGGGTATGCGTATGCCCGCCCACATGAATCAGGGGGCTGGAAAGCATCTCCCGAACCTGAGCCCACCGAAGCGGCCGGTAGATGGAGGGAGCCCGATCCGCGCTATCCAGGGAGCATTCCAGGTAGTCCTCCAGCTCCCCAACCTTGGTCGAGATTTCCTCCTGGGGCAGATTCATGAAGAAGGCCCGCATCGCCTGGTAGGCCACGAACCGCCGTTCCATGGTGTTGAGACGAAGTTCCCCACTCTGGCCATCTACGGAGTAGTCGATCTCCTCTTCCAGAGTGTTGCCAATCGCGTATTCCAGCCGATCCCACCAGAGCCAGGCACGATTCTCTATGAAGTCTGTTGGAAGAAACAGTGTGGCCGGCAGTTCGTATTCCTTGAGCAGAGGGAAAGCCAGGTCGTAGATGGAGCGGTAACCGTCATCAAAAGTCAGCACCACGGAGCGAGAAGGTAGCGGCTCCCGGTATCGGATACATTTCAAAGCTCGCTCCAGGGAGATCACCTCATAATTCTCCCGGAGCAGGGCGAAGATCTCCTCCAGGTCATCAAGATGAATGTGGGACCCTCCCGCATTTCCGAGTCCCCGATGGCGCTCCTCCTCGGTCACTCCCTGGAATTTCAGGATGCAGAACTCATGATTCTGAAACTGGCGCATCAGGGTGGGCAACCCGAGACGAGAGAGACAAAAGACAAGGGAATCGACGATCTTGGAGTGGGTAGTCATGCGGCTTGCTTAATTTTATCATAAATTTCACATTTTATAATAAAAAAGCGTGCCGAAATTGACTCCGTCGCTGGAGTCCCTAAGCCGAGTCCTGCCCAATAGGAACGGGAACGCTCTCCATTTATTTATAAAAATTAAATATAAAGTTTTACAGAATCTATTTTGGTTACTACCATTTTGGAAACCCGGCGAGCTTTTGAGCCCTCCGGGTGGAGAAACCCGAAACCTGGAACTTGGACGCAAACTGCTTCTGCTAAGCAACTCGACGTTCCATTATGACAGCAATCGACTGGAATCCCGATAGATCCAAGCTGCGCCAGTTTGGCTGGCTGAGCTTGGGCGGATTCACCCTACTGGGTCTGGCGCTCGGAATGAGCCTCGGCCATTTGGACAATCAGACCTATTTCGTACCCGCCATTCCGTGGACTTTGGGTATCGCTGCCGCCCTGCTGGCAGTCGTTCGGGTGGAGTGGCTCCGCCCCATGTATCTTACCATCATCAGCATCACTGCCATTGCGGGCTCGATTCTGAGCACGATCCTGCTGGGACTGGCGTTTTTCCTGGTCTTCAATCCGCTGAGCCTGATCTGCAAATGGATTGGCCAGGAAGACTTGCACATGCGGATCGACCGCGCTGCCCTAACCTGCTGGGCCACCAAGGCAACCAAGCGACCCGCATCCTTCTACCTGCGCCAACACCGAGGCTCCTGAACTCGCGAGGGCGAAACGTATCCAAATGAGCTTGAGCCCCTAGCGCCTGCATGGCATAGGGGTAACGTGTCAGGCTCAGGTAACAAATCCCTCGCAGCGCCCATCGTGGGGCTGATTCTCTTCATCCTCTCCTTTCCCCTGCTTTGGTGGAATGAGGGGATCGCTGTCGACGACTACCTCACGATCGGAGATTTGGAAGACCGGACGGTGACCACCTCCGCGGACAAGGTGAATCCCGATTTGGACGGACAACCCGTTCATGTAATCGCCAAAGCGGAGACCGATCAAGTCTTCCGGGATGAGACGTTTGGCGTGGAAGCGAATGCCCTTCGCATGGAGCGCCAGGTGGAGATGTATCAGTGGGAGGAAAATCGTCCTTCCAAGTCGGAGAAGGAAGAGGGCAAGAAGACGACCTATCAGAAGACCTGGTCGGATGCTCCGATCGACAGCGCCGAATTCGAGACCGTGGAGGGGCACGAGAATCCGCCCATGCCTTATGAGCGGCAAGACTGGATTGTGGAAGAGGCGACCTTTGGCGCTTACACCCTGCCCAAGGCGTTCATCCAGAGACTCGACGCCTTTGAGCCAGTCAACCTGGCGGACATTGCATCCCTCCTGCCGGACGCCAAATTGATCGGCAACGGTGGCTTGTATCTCGGCGATGATCCCAGTTCTCCCCAGATTGGCGATGTGAGGATTCGCTTTCGATTCGTGCTTCCTCAGGAAGCCAGCCTCATTGCCCAGCAGGAAGGCTCCAGCTTTGTTCCCTTCAAATCGGAGAAGACCGGCAATTCCTGGATCGAGATCGCTGCGGGATCCTATGACAAGGACGCCCTGATCGAGTTGGCGCGAGGCAAGGTGAAACTCCGCACCTGGATCCTGCGAGCCGTGGGGTCGCTCATCATGTTCTTTGGTCTCATGGTGATCATCAGCCCGGTTCGGCGCTTCATGGACCGCGTTCCCTTCCTGGGCAATATCGTGGACGCAGGAATCGTTATCGTGAACCTGCTCCTGGCGGCGAGCCTTTCCCTGATTGTCATCATCATTGCCTGGTTCGCCCACCGCCCCATGCTGGCCATTGGGCTGGCGGTCGTCACTGCCGTTCTCGTGTTCCTCCTCACAAAACTGATTGCCAGCCGCAGTAAGAAGCGCTGAAGCTCCAACTATCATGGATCTCATCTCCAACCCCTCGGATCTCACCCCCACCACCACCTGGAGCGAAACCAAGTGGGCCTGGCAAGCGAGGACTCCTTGAGCGATCATCGCACCACGGCCCGGCTCTGCGTCGCCACCCTTCTTCCCTTCAAAGACGGCCAGCCAGACTGGGCGGGCTTTGAGAAAAGCATCGCCTGGATGTTGAACTGCGGCGAGCACTACGGGATCGATCTGGCTTTCGTCCTCAACGCTGACACGGGCTACATCTTCAATCTTACCGCGGAGCTCTATCGCGAAGTGATCGAGCGATTCCGGAGCCTCTTCCCGGAGCCGCGCATCATCTGCGGGACCACAGCACTGAACGCCGAGGGCGACAGGTTTCAGGCGAGCTGGTATCAGCCTCAACTCGAGATCGCTCAGGAGTTTTCCAACGTTGAGGTCATGATTATGACCTCTCGCCAACTCAATCAACTGGAGCCGGTTGCTCGCCGGGATGCGTACTTCGAGATTGCGGAGTTCATCCATGTGCCTGCGATTGTCCACGCCCTGGAACCTTCCTTTGTTCCCTGGGCATCGCCTTACGATCCCTGGCTGCTCTACGAACTCGCCCAGCACGAGAAATTCGTGGGAGGCAAGATCTCCACCTTGGACGAGCCGCATTTCCTGTATTGGACGGCGATGTGCCGGGACCTTGGGCTCGACTTCACGCCTCACAGTGGGGACGACTTCGGAATCGCCTCCGCCATCAAGGTGGGCCAACCCTTGTTGATCGGTGCCGGCGTCTCCGCTTGCCCCCTCATCTGCGCAGCTCGGGATATGTGGCTCTATGACTCCGCAGTAGGGAAAACTCACCCCACCGGCCAGGGAGGCGATCATTTTGACACGCGCGTCTACAAGCTCTTCGAAGCCTTCCAATCCTATGAAGACGCGGTGTTCCGGCTTGATAATGAAGGCAGCGCAGCTTCCTACAAGCACAGCACCGCTGCCGCACTGAAGCTTATGGGGCTCATTGAGACCGACGAAGTGCACCCCGACTGCACAGATATCCGCCCCGGAGACGAGGTCGCCCGGATGCGGGAGGCCATGCTTCGCCCTCTGCGAGTGGCCGAGCGGCTCGAGATCCCCTACTTCAGCATTTAACCGTCCAGAGCCATGCCCGAAGACTATTCCCGGCTCTGCATTCACACCATCACCACCAAACCCTGGCCGATTGAGGTGGCCATGGACAAGTATGCCGAGGCCGGAATCGGTGGCATCACGGTGTGGCGCCAGGCACTCGAAGGCCGGGATCCCGCCAAGATTGGTCAGCAGTTGCGGGACCGAAACCTGGAAATCGTGTCCCTTTGTCGCGGTGGCTTCTTCCCAGCTGCGACCGAGCAGGGATTGCAGAGCGCCATTGAGGACAATCGCCTGGCGATCGAACAGGCGGCTGCCTTGGGAGCGCCGATGATCGTGTTGGTTTGCGGCGCGGTTCCGGGTCAGCCGCTCGAGACCTCGCGAAAGCAGATCGCCGATGGAATCGCCGCAGTCCTCCCCTTGGCCGAGCAGCACGGGATTCAACTTGCCATTGAGCCGCTGCATCCCATGTACGCGGATGACCGTAGTGCTATCAACTCCATGAAGTCCGCGAATGATGTCTGCGATCAGTTGGATCACGACCTAGTCGGGATCGCTGCGGACGTCTATCACATCTGGTGGGACCCTGAGCTGATGGGGCAGATCGCGCGGGCCGGGAAAGATCGCCTGCTTGCTTTCCACGTCTGCGACTGGCTGGTGCCGACAAAAGATATTCTCAACGACCGCGGCATGATGGGCGACGGCGTCATCGATATCAAATCGGTGCGTCAGGCGGTCGAAGCGCAGGGCTTTGCCGGCTATTCCGAGATCGAGATCTTCTCCAACGAGTGGTGGGCCAAGCCGATGGACGAGGTGCTGCGAACCTGCATCGTGCGCCACAGGACCGCGGTGTAGGTATTTAGTCACCGTTAGTCTATTGCCGAGGGATCTCAGAGGCTTAGCCGAAATCCTCGGCGCCTTGCACGGACGCCGGGCTACTGTGCATGGGGTTGTTTTCGCGGTTTGTTGCCGGTCCCTCAGCCGATCGAGCAGGGCACACTCAGAAAGCCGCGGAAACGGACCCGTCCCCCCCGCACTGGCGGCCCGCTCACGGCA
>JBHIXE010000003.1:0-34330 GCA_041984905.1 Verrucomicrobiales bacterium
ACTTCTCCATGCGGGCCCGGAACTCGGCGATCTTCTCGTTGTAAGCGTCTGAGTCTTTCGCGATGCCTTCCTCGGCCACGAGGGAATCACCATACTGGTCCTCCGTGGTGGTGTATTCACTCCGCTCCGTCATGGAGAGGTAGCTGTAGACGGGGCTCAGGATGTCTGCGCCAAGAGAAAGGGTAAGGCGTTTCTCGAAGGCATTGAGGACATGAAGGTCCGGGGTGAGGAGCATAAAGGCCACATCCGCCTTGGGGGAAACGATGCTGAAAGTCAGCAACTGAGTCTCAGGATAGGAGCGAATTTCCTGGGCGAGTTCCGCGAGCTGGGTCTTCGCCTCCAACTGTTCGTGATCGTTGAGGAGGGACCACTGAGAATGGTCGACCTGGTAAAAGAGGTGGAGAACGTGCCAGCCTTCGTGGGGGCGAAGTGCATCAGGCTCGCGTTTCGTTTCGGTTGTCCCGTCAGTGTTCATTTCGCTGAAGAATCGGAAAAAGTGGGGGATGTATGAGTAAGGGGCATCTGGCTGGAATTCAAACGATCAGGCTTGACAAAAAAAGTTTGCAGCGATGTGGGAAAGCACTAGCTTCCACCCCTCGTTTCAAACCACCGTTATGGCAGACCTCGAAAACAAGTATCCGGATAATGTTAAAGGCGAATTTTATGTCGATGACCAATGCATCGACTGCGACCTCTGTCGCGAAACGGCGCCCGACAACTTTACACGGCAAGAGGACGGCGGCTATTCCTATGTCTACAAGCAGCCGGAAAACGACGAGGAGCGTGGCTTGTGTGAAGAAGCGATGGAAGGTTGCCCAGTTGAAGCTATTGGTAACGACGGCGCTTCCTGACTGGATGTCAGGCGGGGCCTGACTTTCCCCTCAACTCTATGGACGAGAAACGACGTGAGGAATTCTCGATCGCCTGGCAAAGGTGGTGCAATTCCTGTGAGTCGGAGTGGAAAGAGCGGCGCGAGGCCAAAGAAGGTCGTCCCTTCAAGTCGCTGGAGAAGCTGATCGATAAGGAGCTCTCGGCTCTCGGCGTCCAGGAACGGATGGTCGAGGACCAATTGGTGGAGGCCTGGGCCGAAGCGGTCGGTCCCACCAACGCCATGCACTCCCGTCCCGTCAGCCTGAATCGCGGCGAATTGATTGTTGCGGTGACTCAGCCAGCCCTGAAGTTCGATCTGGAGCGCTTCCACAAAGGGGAGATCCTCAAGCGGATGCAGGCCCGCTTCGGCGCCACCACGATCCGGCGTCTTCGCTTCCGGGTCGGAAACTGATCGCTCATGTTCCGCAACGTCATCTTCGACTGGTCGGGAACCCTCTGCAATGATCTCGGACCCGTCGTCGAGACGATCAACCGGATCCTGCAGGAATACGGACACAACGCCATCGAGCAGGAGGAGTTTCTCGATCAGTTCCGGCTCCCGTTTGCGGAGTTCTACGCGGAGCGGATCCCGCATGCCACGGCGGATGAATTGGAAGGGCACTACAACTCCTTCTTCCCGCTTTCCCAGAAGACAGCAGAACCCATCCCGCACGCGCGTGAGATCCTGGAATACCTGAGAGCGCGGGGAACCCGGATCTTTCTCCTAAGTGCCGTAACGGCCGAACACTTTGCGGAGCAGGCCGAACTCCTGGGATTCCAAGACTGTTTTGAGAAGACGTACCTGGCGGTCCGGGACAAGCGGCAACGCATCCACGATCTCTTGGAAGAGAATGGGCTGAAGCCCGAAGAAACCGCGTTTGTAGGGGATATGTGCCATGATATCGACGCGGCTCGCACCGCAGGCATCACCTCCGTAGCGGTGCTCACGGGATATGATTCTGCGAATAAGCTCTCCCTGGCGCGTCCTGATCTCATGCTGAGTGACCTGAGCCAGTTGCAACAGTGGATTTCCCGAGCAGATCCACTCGAGCAGATGCCCGTATCAACGGTGGGTGCTTTGATCTACAATCCGGAGGGGAAGGTTCTCTTGGTCCGCAGTCACAAGTGGAGTCATCGCTGGGGAATTCCCGGCGGGAAGATCAAACGGGGTGAAGGCTCGGAAGCGGCCCTGCATCGGGAGATTCTGGAGGAAACGAACCTCCCTTTGGAGGAGGTGAAACTCGTTCTGGTTCAGGACTGTGTGGAGCCGGAGGAGTTTGAGCGTTCCGCGCATTTTATCTTATTGAACTATACAGCTCGTACGTCCGGGACTAAATTATCCCTGAATGAGGAAGCCCAGGAATATGCTTGGGAATTTCCTGAAAAGGCGTTGGAATACGCCCTGAATCAACCGACGAGAATCCTGATTGAGCATGTCCAACGCACTGCCGAGATTTAGGCAATTACTCGCCTGGATGCCCCGCTTACTGGCCGTTCTGGCCCTTTGTGGCGGATTCACTTCCTGTTCCCTGGTGCCGGAAGTGAAAATCAATCCCATGAGTTTTGATATTCCTCTGACGGGGGACGGGTTCGATTTATCCCTGTTCGATCTTGAGAAGGAGGACAAGGACAAGAAATCCGGATTTGTGGAGCGAATTGTCCGGCGGATTGCGGGCCCGCCCACGGTGATGGCGGGCTTGACCCTGCAATACCGGGCCGAACACGGCCAATGGCCCACTCAACTGGAGGATCTCGATTCCAGCCAGCCCTTTGCGCAGAAGACCCTGAAGCGGATCAAGAGCGCGACATTTACGCCGCAGGAAGACGGCGCCGTCGAATTGAGTCTGCTCTACGACAAGAATATTCCCGCGAATGTCTTGCTCACCATCGAGCGCGTGCCTAGCAGTTCCTGATGGAGGACCAGATTCGGCTCAATGCTGTTCGCATCGTGACCCACATTGGCGTGCCCGACGAGGAGCGCGCCCGGGCTCAGTCGCTGGAGGTGGATCTGATTTTGGTTCCAGAAAGCGGATTTGGCTCGGCAAACGACGAGCTGGAGGGGACAATTGATTACCTCCAGGTATGGAACCAGGTCCAGGATGTGGCGGCGGAAAAGCCGCGGAAACTGATCGAGACGTTGGCGGAAGATCTTGCCCGGAAAATTCTGGAAAATCCGGCAATTCAGAAGGTTGGCGTGGAAGTTCGGAAGTTCATTCTGCCCCAGACGGGCTCGGTTTCCGTAACCATATGGAGGGAACGGCATATATAGGTGAAAGAAGCCGGGAAAAACCACGGTTTTAGCTTTGCTTTGAACGGACCTTGACTGATTGCTGTGACGAGCCCACCCCCCATGGCCAAAAAACGTAAGCCGGACGAAGACAAAGAGCTTGTCAAGCGTGCCCAGGACGGAGACACCGAGGCATTTGACGAGTTGGTGACCAAGCACAGCCCCAAGCTCTATGGGCTGGTCTACAACATGACCTCGAACCACGAGGACACCAACGACCTGTTGCAGGACATCTTTGCCAAGGCCTACCGCAGTCTGAAGCGTTTCGAGGGCAAGTCCACGTTCTACACCTGGATTTACTCCATCTCCGTGAACATGACCCTGAACTTTCTCAAGAAGCGGGGCCGGCAGCGGAAGGTGAGCCTGGATGACGTGGATCAGAATATCCAGAACGACGTCGATTTTATTGAATCCACATCCAAGACAGACCCCGTTAAGGAGGTGAACATTCGAGAGCTGCAGGAAAGGTTGAACGGTGCCATGCAGCAACTGTCTGATGACCACAGAGCCGTCGTAACAATGTTTGACATCATGGGGATGCCACACAATGAAATTGCAAAGATCCTGGGCGTATCCCCAGGCACCGTGCGCTCCCGGCTTTTCTACGCCCACCGGCAACTGCAGAACTACCTTGAAGAGTTTCGTCGCTGAGGAAAAAGTGACGACATCGATTGAACACTCGCTACCAGATTCGTCACTAAACCTTACCACGCCATGGAAGACTTCGAGCACATCCGCCGCCTGATCGCTCTCAAGCGTTACGAGACTCCCGGTGACGAGTATTTTGAGCAGTTCCTGAAGGATTTTCAGAAACGGCAACGCGCGGAATTACTGCGGATGCCGGCCCACCGGTTGCTCTTGGATCGGTTCCAGGCCTGGATGGATGGTTCTGGTAAGGTGTGGATGGCTTCCGCGGCGGGCGCTGCGGCGACAGCCATGGCATTCCTTGGAGTGCTGGCGTTCCAGACCGGCCACACCAACGAGGGCTATCTCGGGGCCCAGGCAGAACCGGATGTTCCGGTTCCCGTCGAGATCGTCTCGACCTCGCTGCTTCAAGAATTCTAGAAAGACCATGGTGGTCACGCCGTCCCAGAGGAAAGCTTGTTGTCACCTGGCCGTATTGTTTTCAGCCGCCGTGGGCACGCTCTGGTTTCCAATGGAGTTGGCCATGGCGCAGGAGATGACGAATCTCCCCAGTAATCCGTCACCCACTGGTCCCGGTTTCTCCACTCAACCCAAGGGGATTTTCGTCAGCAGCCAACTGTTGAAGGACGCGCGGACTTCCATGGTGCAGGTCTTCTGGAGAGGGAAAGAAAAGACCGAGGAGACTCCAGGCTTTGCCGTATCCAACGGAATGTTTGTCAGTGTGCGCAAGGGCGCCACGGTCATGCAGGAAGTCGTGCTGCGGAATGGGGATAAGGACTACGAGGGACGAGTGGTGCTCGTGGATACGAAGTCCGGGGTGGTTCTCCTGGAAGGTGTCCAGAGTGAGGTGGACTCGATACCGCCCTTGGCTTTGGGGACGAGCCGCAGCTTTTATGTGGGAGATGCCCTGTTCGCCGTGACGCTGGACGACACTGGTCGAGCGGATCGATGCCTGGTGGGGCTCATGGTAGGCCGGGATCGTCGCCTGGAAGGCACCCGGCTGCCCATCGGGCTTCTCAGAGCACAGATTCCCGAGTGCGAACCGATTGGCGGGCTGCCCATCATGGAAGGCAGCGGGAAAGTCATCGCGATCGATCTGGGACGCGAACTTGAGGATGATGGAGAATTTCACGCCCTACCCATCGAAGTCGTGGCGAAGCTGGTCACGGATCTGGAGAACTTTGGCAAGCGAGAGGATGCCTGGCTTGGGGTCACCTTCAATCGCGGCACCACCACGCCCAAAGTCGTTTCCGTCCGCCCCAATTCACCCGGCGACAGGGCTGGGCTACTGCCCGGGGACATCGTCATCAACTTTGCCGGGGCGCGGATTGATACCCTGGATGATCTATCCGACACCTGCTACTGCCTTACGCCTGGACGGGAAACCGAGATCCACATTTTGCGCGGCATCACCAGCGTGAAGCGGAAGCTCCAGCCGATGGCGGTTTCGTCCAAGCCTCAGGACGGCGGGGTGCCGAGACCTTAGTCGCCGGCCTCCGCGTTGAGCAGTTCCAGGAAGTCTTCCTCTCGCAGGATCTTCACGCCCAGCTTCTCCGCCTTGGCCAGTTTGCTGCCGGCGTCTTCGCCAACCAGCAGGTAGGTGGTCTTCCCGCTCACACTACGACTGACTTTCCCGCCTGCCTGGCGGATCTGCTCGGCGAATTCTTCCCGAGGCTTGCTAAGCGTGCCGGTGATGACCCAGGTGGTTCCTTCCAAGGCTGTTGATCCGGAGGATTCTTCGCCCTCAATGGGCGGTGCCGCTTCGAAGGGGAGCCCTAGCTCTTTCAACTCTGCCAGTCGTCGCTGATTGTCGGGATCCGAGAAGTAGGAATGGATGCTTTGAGCCACGATCACGCCCACATCGTCAACGGCCTCCAGTTCTTCGACGGAAGCATTGGCCAGGGCGTCGATACCGCCGAAGTGATCCATCAGAGAGCGGGCGGAAGTGGATCCTACGTGGAGGATTCCAAGTCCAAAGAGGAACCGCCAGGGCGGACGTTCTTTGGAGGCCTCGATTCCCTGGAGCAATTTCTCCACACTGCGCTTGCCCATGCGCTCCAGATTCAAGAGGTCCTCGCTCTGCAATCGATACAGCTTCGGTAGGTCATCGACGAGTTCGGCGTCGACCAATTGCTCGACCAGAGACTCGCCCAAGCCATCGATATCCATCGCCTGACGGGCTGAGAAATGGCGCAGACGCCGCTTCACCTTGTCCGGACATATCGGGTTGGGGCAGCGAACCTTCACCTGGCCTTCGTCCCGGTGCACGGGAGTCGAGCAAACGGGGCACTCGGTTGGCATCTCGAAGGGAACCTCGTCGCCAGTGCGGCGTTCGGTGAGGACTTTCACGACGGCGGGGATGATCTCGCCGGCCTTCTCGATCACGACCACATCTCCCACCCGCACGTCCTTGCGCCGGATCTCGTCTTCGTTGTGCAAGGTGGCCCGGGAGACGGTGGATCCGCTGACGATGGTGGGCTCCAGGTTGGCGACCGGAGTTAGAGCGCCCGTTCGTCCGACCTGCACGTCGATACTGAGGACTCGCGTTTCCGCCTGCTCGGGTTCGAACTTGAACGCGATTGCCCAACGGGGCGCCTTGGAAGTCACGCCCAAGGTGCGCTGATCCGCCACGGAGTTGACCTTGATCACGGCTCCGTCCGTTTCATAAGGGAGAGACTTGCGAAAGGAATCGAGAGCGCGGACGGCTTCCAGGGTCTCTTCCAGGGTGGCTGCCCGCCAGAATTTCGAGGGACAGGGGAGCCGGCATCGCTCGAGCAGATCAAAGAGATCTTCCTGTTTCTCCAACTCAAATCCCTCCAACTTCCCAAATCCGTGGAAGATGACGTCGAGAGGACGGGTGGCCGTAATGCGTGGATCCAGTTGTTTGAGGGATCCAGCGGTCGCGTTGCGGGGATTCATGAAGGTTGCCAGGCCCTCCGTTTCCCGCTGTTCATTGAGCTTGGCAAACCCTTCGTTGGGCATGAAGACTTCGCCTCGCACTTCAAAAGGCGTGGCCGGCGCTGCCTGGGGCAGGGAGAGGGGAAGCCGGCGCAGGGTCCGCATGTTATGGGTGATGTCATCCCCAGTCTGGCCGTCTCCCCGGGTCACGGCATACTTGAGTTCCCGATTCTCATACACCACGGAGACGGCGACCCCATCGATCTTCGGCTCCACAATGACGGGGACGTCCTCAGTCTCCAGCTTGCGGCGGAGGCGGCCGTAGAAGTCAATCAACTCCTCTTCGGAGTAGGTATTGTCCAGGCTCATCATCGGAGTGATGTGCTGGATCTGGGAGAACCCTTCAATGGGATTGCCACCCACTCGCTGCGTCGGAGAATTGGCCGTCCGCAAGTCCGGGAACTGTTTCTCCAGATCCTCGAGCCTGCGATAAAGCTCGTCGTACTCCCGGTCGCTGATCTGAGGTGCCGCCTCCACGTAATAGAGCCGGTTATGCTCTTCCAACTGCTCGCTGAGCCTTGCGATTTCCTCCCGGGCTTCCTCTGGATTCATGGTTGGTAGAATTGGGTGCGTGGCAGGGTCAGGCAAGCCGATTTGTTCCCGACGCGATGAAAAGAGAACCTGGGGAGTAACTGGGGAATTTTCGCAAGGAATCCGGATTCCCTCGTCTACTCGTAGTTATGCTAGATACCCGCGTCTTACTTTTGACGTGGTCCCCCAACACGAATCCCCACTACCCCCCAACTAGAAATGACAAAGTCCAAGCGCTACTTTGCGGTCCTGCTTTCCTGCGGGGCCTTACTCGGATTATCATCCTGTGAAACCCACACCCAGGAAGGCGCCCTATATGGCGGCCTTGGTGGCGCAGCCATCGGCGGTATTGCTGGCGGCGGCGACGGAGCCCTGATCGGGGGCGCCATCGGAGCGGCCACCGGTGCAGCCATTGGTAGCAGCAAAGACCGTAATCACGGTCACTATCGCGATTACGACCGTCGCGGCTATGATCGCCGTGGATACGACCGTCGCGGATACGGTTATGACGATGGGTATTACGATCGTCACTACGACGGCTACCACCGTTACTAAGGAACCTTTGGCGGGAAATACCCGCCTTGAAACCATAAGCTGACTTTGAGCCCGGGATGGTGTGGTGCGACCTGTCCCGGGTTCACTGTTTTAGAGGCGAGAGAGGGGATCAATCCTTGATCTCATCCTCCAACCGCTCGCTCAACCACTGCTTCATCATGCTCTGATAGTTGAGGTAGCGGGAGCGGGCGATCCGCTTGATGCGAGCCAGCATCCGGGGATCGAAACGCAAGGTGATGGTGGTCGACTCGCGCACGCTCTGCTTGTGCACCGCCGTGTTCATGAGACGGGCATCCAGGGAGTGTTCCAACCAGTAGGCCACTTCCTTCTTCTCGTTCTCAAAGATCGGGATCTCCTCCCAGGATTCGACAGTTTTCATTCAGAGTGCCTCTGTGGAACTACTGCAATTCAGCGTTCTTGCGATCGTAAAAGTTCAATTCAGCTTCGCTCATTTCCCGGGCGCAAATCACCCGGTACATCTTTCCATCCGTCCAGAACACGCAAAAGAGAGCTCGGTTGTTCAAGGTTTTGCCGAGGCAAAAGAAGCGGGCCTTGCCGCGATCATCATCAAATTCGGGAAGCAAGCGAATCGAGAATGGATCTTCGAAAGACTCCTCGATTTCCCGTGCGGTAATATCATCAAGGTCGTATTTGACCTCCAGCCAATCAAACTCCATTCGGGTCGGTGTGAAAATTGTGGGGCTTTTAGCACTCTAAACTACACTATCCGGCCTAACGGGCTGAAATCAAGCGATTGCCCGTAGCGGACACGCGGAAAAGACTAGCATCGTCCTCACCCCTGCTTCATGTATGGAGGAGTATGTATTTCCTTGGAATCGATAGCGGCACCCAGAGCACCAAGTGCGTGGTGCTGGACAGCGAAAGCGGCAAAATTGTGGCTCAGGCTCAGGAGTCCTACGAGCTGATCAGTGGTTTGCCGACAGGCCACCTGGAGCAGCATCCCCAGGATTGGGTCAAAGCGGTGGACGTTACCGTTTCGAAATGCCTGGAGGAGCTCGGCGAGTCCAAGGTCATGGTGCGAGGGATCGGCGTGAGCGGTCAACAGCACGGATTGGTGGTGCTGGATGAGAATGACGAGATCGTGCGTCCGGCCAAGCTCTGGTGCGATACCTCCACTGCCAAGCAATGTGAGACCTTCCGCTCCGCGTTCCGGGGCGATGACGGATTGATCCGGCTGGCCGGCAATACCATCATGCCAGGCTATACCGCGCCGAAAATTCTTTGGCTGAAGGAGAACGAACCCGAGAACTTTGAGAAGGTTCATTCCATCCTTCTCCCTCACGATTACCTCAACTTCCATCTAACCGGCGTGAAGCGGATGGAATACGGGGACGCCTCCGGCACTGCGTTGCTGGATGTCCGGACGCGGACCTGGTGCAAGGACCTCATCAATTTCATCGATCCATCCGTCGCCGCCATGCTGCCGGAAGTCGGCTCCTCGCTGGAGATGCACGGCGAGTTGCGGGAAGAGCTGCGCAAGAAATGGGGCCTGCCGGTGGGCGTGATCGTCAGCGCCGGGGGCGGGGACAACATGATGGGCGCCATCGGAACCGGGAATACGCGCCCCGGCGTCATTACGGCCAGCTTTGGCACGTCAGGAACCCTTTACGGCTGTGCCGACGAGCCAATTGTCGATCCCAACGGCGAGATCGCGGCCTTCTGTGACAGCACAGACCAGTGGCTGCCCCTGATCTGCACCATGAATGTGACGGTCACCACCGAGCAGGTGCGGAATATGTTCAAGTGGGATCACGCCGCGCTCGAGGCGGCCGTGAAAGAGGCGAAGCCAGGTGCGGAAGGACTCACCTTCCTCCCTTACCTGACCGGGGAACGGACTCCGAACCTTCCCAATGGCAAAGGAGTGATCCACGGACTCACCACCAAGAACATGACCGCCCCCAACCTGGCCCGTTCCGCCATGGAGTCGGTGACGCTGGGTTTGGCCTATGGCTTGCGGCGTTTCCGCGAGTTGGGCGTGGAACCGACCGAGATCCGGCTCACTGGAGGAGGAAGCAAGAGCGCCGTCTGGCGCCAGATTTCGGCGGATTGCTTTGGAGTTCCGGTGGTCACGCTATCCACCTCCGAAGGCGCCGGCCTGGGAGCTGCCATTCAGGCCGCCTACGTCGCGGCAGAAACGGATGGAAAACAAGTGGACTATGAAACGCTTTGTGGCAGGTGGGTAACCCTGGACGAGTCCACCCGTTGCGAGCCGAATCCCGATAACCTGGATCTCTACAGCAATCTACTGGATCAGCAGTTGGAACTGACTCAGGCTCTCCAGGCAGCGGACTATCTCTAAGCGAAATGGAACTGATTCAAGGTAAAGACGTCGCCGCCAAGGTCTATGAAGAGATCCAGAAGGATCTCGCCGAACTGAAAGGTGCTGGGCACACACCAGGACTGGCGGTGATTCTGGTCGGGAATGACCCTGCTTCCAAAGCTTATGTGGGTGCGAAGGACCGCAAGTGCCAGGAGCTTGGCCTGCACTCCCTGAAGATCGAGCTTCCTGAAGACACCAGCGAAGAGGCTCTTCTGGCTCAAGTGAGCAAGTTGAATGAAGACCCGAGCATTCACGGGATTCTCGTGCAGATGCCTTTGCCGGATCACCTCGACGAAGAACGGGTCATCAAGACGATCGATCCCGCCAAAGACGTCGATGGGCTTCATCCTGTGAACGTCGCGAAGCTGGCGATGGAGGATCCCACAGGGTTTGTGCCCTGCACGCCTCTCGGTTGTCAGCGGATGCTGCAGTATGCGGGGATCGAGACTCCCGGGAAACGGGTGGTCATCGTGGGCCGTAGCATGCTCGTCGGCAAATCGCTGGCTCTGCTTCTCATGGCAAAGGGTAGTGATGCCAACGCGACCGTCACCGTGGCTCATTCCCGAACCCAGAACCTGCCCGAAGTCTGCCGGGAAGCGGACATTCTGGTCGCGGCGATTGGCCGAGCTGGATTCATCACCGCCGATCACGTGAAGGACGGAGCCGTGGTGATCGATGTGGGTATCAATCGTGTCGATGATCCCGAGGCCAAGCGTGGCTATCGGCTGGTAGGGGATGTGGACTTTGATGCGGTCGCGCCCAAGTGCTCTGCCATCACGCCGGTTCCCGGAGGAGTTGGAGTGATGACCATTGCCATGCTCATGCAGAATACCCTGAAGAGCTGCCGGCTCAGCATGAGCGGAGCCGATTGAGTCGTCACGATTCCCCGATCGGGATGAGCCGCCTCAAAGGCACCACGCTCTTGCCCTCATAGAAGGTGATGTGGTTCTCATCGACGAACTCCAGGCGGTTCTGGCCGCGGCTCTGGAGATCATGGACGATGAGCACATCGGAATCTCCGCTCTTCTCCACCCGGATATACTTGGTGGTCGACTTGTTCGTGGTCTTGTCGCTGATTCTCAGGAACGGGCCGTTCTTGTCGAATCCGAACTCATAAAGCTGGTTCTCCATGCGGGACATCCCCATTTGAACCGCGATCTCCGACATACTGCGATTCTGTTGCTGGGCCCGGACGGAATCGACATAGAGATCCTTCCGAGTCCGATCGAATTCCCAGACTCCCGCCGCAGTGGGTCCAGCGTGAACCAGGGCAGGGGCGAGCAGGCAAAACGAAACGAAAACGAGAAAGGATAGGGTAGACAGGGGTTTCATCATCAGAATTTGCCGGGGCGAAAGCGAGGACTGATGCCCCGAGTATCAAGGAAATCTGGGGAAGAGTCGAGAACGAAGCAAACTGCATAAATTGCGGCAAAGGGTTAAAAATGCAGAAACTATGAAAATTGTGTTGGCATCAATTATTAACATGCTTAAATGGCTAAGAGATCATGAAGTGCCCGCATTGCTCTTACGCCGTTTCCTACGATATCGCTCTCTGCCAGAATTGTGGCTACGACCTGGATGATGCCAGGGAGCGATTCGGAAGCCGTTGTTTCACGTTCCGTCGCCTGATTCATCCTCGGGAGTTTTTCACCAAGGAAGAGCGCAATGGGCTGACGGAAGCGCTCCTTCGCCTGGAACAGCAGTTCCCTGAGGTGATCTTCGGAGCGTTCTTTGTCTCACTGGGCGATGAGGTGGAACTCAGCGAATTCGCATTCTGGATGCTGAACCACTGCAATCTGGAAGATGGCGAAATCAGGTCACCCGAGAACTGCGCTTTCCTGATTCTGGATACGCATTCCCGGGCCGTCTGCTTTGCCCTGGGCTACACGTTGGAGCGAATCATTCCAGCGGCCGACCTTCATAGCGCTTTGCGTGATGGAGAGATGTATTTCTGCGAGTCGGACTTTGCTGGCGGAACTCAACGAGTTCTGCGGAAATTCGGCAAACTGCTCGGTAAACGTGCCCGCTCCGGTTCCCGGGTCCCCCGGCTTTGGGACGCGGACCTATTCTGGAACGGCGGGTACAAAGTCAATCCGGAGGGAGTCTGAAGCCATGCTCGTCACCACTCAGTCCATGTTGATGTATCTTTGCATGGCCGGTGGTTTCGGCTTGGGAGGCAATCTGGGGTTCGAGGCGATCGAACTGGCGTCCCGGCAACCTGCAGCGGAACCGGTAGTGAAAGAGTTCCACTCCACCTATCTGGTGGATTCCAGTGGGATGCTGACCCAGACTCAGGCAGAGGAACTGGCCGACTACCTGCAGCAACATGCCCAGCAGTCCTTGATCGATCTCTATGTTGTGATCCACCGGAGCAACAACCGGAATGTCCAGGCTCCCAAAGCGGCCGAAGAGGGGGGCGTCGTGTTGTTCTATGAATCTGGGAAACCGGAGAGAGCCCGGTTGCTCGCCTTGGGCAAGAGCACTGTCTTGGGCAAGGGCGTGACGGAATCCCTTCGAGATAGCTGCATGGAGTTGGCAGCGGCAGCGACGGCGCGGGAAGAGCAACTTGGCAAGTTTGTCGAGGGAATGACGACGCAACTCAAAGAAGTGGAGAAAGCTCTCGCCAAGGTGAAGAGTTATCAACGGTCCACGGTCCCCCAGGAGAGACCGAGTTCACCGGCGATCCAGCTTCTGGTGTTCAGCCGGTTGGGCGTTCTCCTCGCCCTGGGCATCGCCCTCGGTGGAGTCTGGAGCGTCTTTTCCTATCGCAGTTGGAAAGCGCGGAAGGAGCTGGAAGAGGCCCCGGTGCACCTTCCTGGCGTGAAGATTCATCCGCGGCTCGGAGCGCCTTATGGAGGTGGAAACCAGGCCGTGATGTCCTTCGGTCAGCCCGGTGAGACCACGCTGACCTGGAGATTGTCTCAACGCCTCCGGAAAGTCATCAAACGGATGCGAATCGCCCGCTAGTGGGCGAAAAGAAGAAACCCTCTCCCGGGAGTGGAAGAGGGTTCTGGAATTCTGATGCTGGTTCTTAAAACCGGAAGAGATCAGCCGCGTCCCGAAGCCCGTATCTTGCGCCAGGCCTGGAACTCCTCGAAGTTCAGGAGCTTCTCTTTTCCGTCGACGTCCAGCTTCTCAATGATCTCTTCGAGATCGCGCATCTCGCGCCGGCTTTCTTCCTTCTCCGTCATGCCGGCGGCTTCTTCCGCGGAGACGCCTCCGTTGCCGTCCTTATCATACTTCAGGAAGATCTTTCCTTCCTGGGTCCTGTATTTGGGATCGGAGGAGTCAAAGGCAGGGGCGGGAGCGTTGGGATCCTTGGATCCTTCAGGCTTGGGTGCTCCCTCTCCATCTTTGGGGCCGGTCTTCGTGCCTTCCCCGTCTCGAGGTCCGGTCTTGGTGCCCTCACCATCTCTGGGCGCGGTCTTGTTCCCGTCTCCGTCCCGTTTCACGCCGGCCTCGGCGCTGGGTTTCTTATCGGCGGACGCCTCAGCGCTGGGTTTCTTATCGGCGGAAGCCTCGGGAGAGGGTGTTCCACCGGGTTTCTCGTCCGCGATAGCGGAAGTGAATGTGAAAGCGCAGAGCGCGAGGATAGCCAGAGATGCCATCATTTGGATCCAGGCTTGAGGCGTTTGAGGTTTTGCAATCATGAGTAGTCTTTGTTTGATTTCAGATTGGTGGGGAAAGAATGGGATGAGAGCGGGTTGGCGGGCCGGGAGAGGATAGGCGGCCATCTTGAGCAGGGCTTCGCCATAGTCCCGGCGCTGGCCTTTCGGCAGTTGACGTACGGCCACTTCATCACAGCTCAGTTCCTGATCCGCCCGGAAACTCCGGGCCGCCAACCAGACCAGGGGATTGAACCAATGCATCGCTTGCAGCAGGAGAGCGATCCAGTTCCACAAGAGATCGCGGCGGCGGACGTGCCCAAGCTCGTGAAACAGAATTCCGCGCACCTCAGAGTCCGTGCAGCGGCTCATCAGATCCTCCGGAATCAGCAGATGAGTCGGACGGAGAAAACCAAAGATAGCGACGGTCTGTCCTGCCGGAACGCTAACGACGCTGAAGTTGATCGGAACCCTGGATGTCTGGGCGCATTGCAGGAGACATCGTCTCAACTGGGCATCCTGAACCAGGGGACGGCAATCCAGGTATCTCGCCATGCGGTAGTGACCCCAAAGGTTGCGCAGCACAATCCCCATGGCGACAGCCAGCCAGAGCAGTGCGCCGATTCTCCAGACGGAGAAGCTTGAAGCCAGGCCTGGTATGTCTTGGAAGGTGGAGCTGGCGAGCGCAGCTTGAAGAAAGGGATCTTCGGAGGGCGGCACTTCCACCAAGGACGGAACGGCAGTCGCTTCGGGCATTGGTTTGGGGAACCAATTGAAGACGCTGATCTCACTGGGCAACTCGAATGGCATGAGTAGCCGTAGCGCGACAAGTGACCAGATGACGAAACGAACCTGGGGACTGAGGCGTTTTCCCAAGGGGATAAGCATCACGAGAACAAGAAGAATCAATACGCCTCCGGCCAAAGAATTGCGGAGGGTCCATTCGAAGGCGGATTCAAGAAGCTCAGGCATCGTCTTGGTCGGGTGGTTCCTCCATGGAATCGAGGAGTTGTTTGAGCTCGTCCAAGTCTTTGGAACTCAGCTTTCTGCGTTCTGTGAAGGCTGCCAGAAAGGGGGCTACTTTGCCATCAAAGAAGTGGTCCAGGAAACACTCGCTCGTAGCCTGTTCACAGGCTTTCTCGGTGACCGCGGGCCAATAGAGATATTCACGGCCGGATTTTTCGAAGTCCAGCGCGCCTTTCTGCACCAGGCGCCCAATCATGGTCTGAATGGTCTTCGGCTTCCAATCGGTCTGGGGCTCCAATCGCTCGATGACCTGAGCGCTGGTGGCCTTTCCCAATCGCCAAAACTCCCGCATGACGAGCCACTCTGCGTCGGAGATTTGGGGGATGGAAGGTTCGTCCGCCATGGATTACAGATGTAATCTGTTGTTTAGATTACAAGCGTAATCCAAGCAAGAACAAAATTGCAGCGTGGCGGAAAGTGCCTGATTGAACGGGCAAAAAAACCGGCCTAGTAACCGGTGCAGGGCAGCGGGCAGCGTGGGCCTCCCCGGAATCCGTGGGGAACCTGGTCCGATTTTTCGAAGGTTCTCTTCCCCAGGTTGGGTTCGAAATCGTGAGTTTTGCAGCTCGCCACGAACAGAGAGCAGACCGCGAGGACAATAAGCAGAGAGGGCTTCATGCTTCACCCTTAACCCAATCGGTTTATTGGCTGCAACTACCATTTCTCACGTGGTTGGTTAAATTCTCCTGCGCTTATTGGGAGATTTCCGACAAGGCTGCCGTTGCATCCCGGGTCAGCTTCCCTCATGATTCCGGCGATGCTGGAGTTGGTCGAAGAGTTGGTCGACACGATGAAGATAACCGTTCGAAAGCGCTTTGCTTTCAACCGGCTTCAAATCGTTGCGTACCCAGGCTTCCGGAATGATCAGCACATCTTCATTCGAGGAAGAGTGCTCGTGGGGAAGGACATCGAGAGCAGTGGCGAGGATCATGGGAAGGTCCGCAACTTCCGAAATATGGCGAAGAGGTTCTTCAGCACCGAGATTCGGCACGCCCGTCTTCAGGTCGAATGGCAGGGGAAGAGCCGGGACATCTTTGCGGATTACGAAGGTTTCTTCTTCGAGAAACTGCCAGTCGAAGAGGGATTCAAGGGCAAGGTGCACCTGCGCCTGGTGGAGCCGAAGACTCGCGAGACGGTGGAAACCGAAGTGAGAATCCATCCCATGGCCGCCGATTCTGATCTCCTCATTGTCAGCGACGTGGATGATACCATTCTGTTGACGATGGCGAGACGAGCCTTCCGCATGCTGGCACTGACCATGTTCGGCAATGCGCACCAACGGCAAAGCTTTGCGGGAGTCGCCGCCTGGTATCACGCCTTAAGAGCCGGCGCGGACGGCAAGCGCAGCAATCCTTTCTTCTATGTCTCCAGCAGTCCCTGGAATCTCTACGACTTCCTGGAGGAGTTCCTGCACATCAACGGGATTCCTCCGGGGCCGTTCTTCCTTCGGGATCACGGTCTCAGTGCCAAGGGCAGTCATCGCAGTCATAAGATGAACGCGGTGGAACAATTGATGGAGGTTTATCCCGACAAACCCTTCCTGCTGATCGGCGACAGCGGACAGCACGATCCGGAGATTTACCGGGAACTGGTCAAGAAGCACCCCGACCGGATCCGGGGAGTGTTGATCCGGAATGTCACGAACCTCATTCCGGCTCGGAACATGGAAGTGGAGAGAATTGGAAGGGATATTGAAGCTGCGGGCTGCAACTTCAAGTTCTTCGAACGCACCGAGAAGGCTCTGGAAATGAGTTGGCGCTGGCGGCTCGTACACCCGCAAGGCCCCATGGCATCAGTCAGCCAGCTTCCAGAGGTGCCCGTCACTACGGACGAAAACGGCACCACCGGATAGGGCCGGGGTGCAGAGGATCGTTTCCTTGAGATCGATCGTGCTGGTGACCACGCCTTCCTCCCCAGAGAGGTCGACTATCTGGCCCAGGCCGTTCTCACTGAAGAGATAGATCTTGTTCCCGTGTGCCACTGGCGATGCGCTGTAGGGGCCTTCCGTGCGGATGCGCCAGAGCCGCTCGCCATCGGCAGCCTGTGCTGCCGCCAGAATTCCCGCTTTGCTGACTGAGTAGACAACGTCTCCAATTGCCAGGGGACTGCCCGTGCCAGGAGCCATCTGGGCGTTCTTCCACAGAACCTCCGGCGGATTGCCTTCGCTCCCTGGTTTGATAGCGGTCAGTCCGCCGGCGGGAATATAGATAACGCCATCCGCGACCGCCGAAGAGGGAATGGTCGAGGCGCCGCTTCCGAAGTTCCACAGTTCGCTCCCAGTTGCTGGCACGACCGCAAGCAGGCCTTTCCCAGACTGCAGTGCGACCACCTCGGGTGAGGAATCCGTGGCTGGAATGACAATGGGCGAAGTCCAGTTGGCGGACTTGGGCCGGGACATTCTCCACCGGTTCTGCCCCGTGGCGGTGTCCAGACCGGCGGCAAAAGACTCGGAGTCGTTTTCGCTTTGAACCACCAAGGTATCTCCGGAGATAACGGGAGAGGATGCCATGCCCAGGCTATTGCTGGCATTGGGATAATCATAGGTCAGGCCGCGCAGCCACTTGAGGTTGCCTTCCAGGTCCAGACAAATCAGGTCGTTGGACGAAAAGAGCGCATAAACGTGCTCGCCGTCACTGCAGGGAGTGGGCGCCGCGACGTTCGTTTTGTTGTGAGTCATGGTGCGCCCGGTCGCCCAGAACGAGCGGACCCAGTCAATGGATCCATCTCCAGCGTTGATCGCGTAGATCTTCAACTCGCCCTGATCCGGGCCCGTGGCGCAAGTCACAAAGACGCGGTCACCCACAACGATGGGGCTCGAGAGTCCACGACCAGGCAATTCGATGGACCATTGAATGGACTTCTCGGGATCGAAAGTGGAAGGGGGAGCGGCGTCGGAAGCATCGGCCACCCCGGAACTGAGTGGTCCGCGGAACTGAAGCCAGTCCGCGTGGAGGGCGGGGACGGCCAGGGCCAAGGTGGTTAGGATAAGAAAGGGGCGCATAGGTCAGGAGACGTTGGGATGAGTGTGGCCTAGGATTGAGTGGGCCGGCGTTGATCTGCATCCGGCTTTGGAGTTGGGGGCCGATCAATGGCCAGGATGGCGTTCCCGGTGGAATCACTGACTCGCAGCTGGAACTCCCATTGCACGGTCCAGTCCTGTTTCTGCTCGTTCTGACAGCACTTGACCAGGATGGTGTTCTTGCCTGGCTGCAGGCTGGCCTTCATCTTGTATTGGTCGATCCGCTGCCCGCGATGATACTCGTCCCGGCCGAAGAGGAACTCTCCATTGACCCAGATCTTCCAGGCATTCTTGCCACCCAGACGGAACTCAACCTCCTGGGCGCTTTCCGAATTGAACTCGGTGTAGGCATATCCCACCACTTCTTTGAGCATTCCGTAAGGCTCGTTGAAGTCCACCTTGCCGTAGGGATCTGAAGTCACCAGTGGCTGCCATTTCACTTCTCCCACCTTTCCCTGGTAGGAGGCATTGAGATCAATCTCTTCTTCCGGTGGATACACGGTATCGAATCCTGTTCGCTCGGTATTATCGAAAGGCCCGATGACGTTCCAGTGCATGAGGAAACCGAAGTGACGTGGCAGGTCGACCTCTTCTCCGAGCTTCTTGAGGGCATCGGAGATCGTGTTGACCTGTTTGACCTCAATCGCTGCTCCGAGGGCCTGACGATAGACCAGGATGGCGCTCTGGGCATTGCCCCCCTCGGCCAGCGTGCTTGCTTCGTCGATCAGACGCTGAACGGAGCCGTAACGGAGTTCGCTGCTGGGGTCGTTGAGCATGCCCGGCACCAATTTGGCAGCCGTGTCAGCATCTGCCCGTTTGATCAGCTCGAAGGCCAATTCACGGGCTCGACTGTCCTGACCTTTGTCCAGGAGGACACCGCCCAAACTCGCCAAGGGCATCTCCTTTCCGGCCTCGGTGTCGCGAGCCACAATGGTTTCCACGGCGCTGCGCAGATAGTTGGCGGCAAGAGGATTCGCTCCCTGCATCGAACTCAGGATCATCGGGATCTGCTCGATCTCTAACTGAGAGAGTTCGTTCCAGGCCGCGGCGGCTTCGCTATTTCCCTGAGCCTCCTGGTCGACAGCCAGGATCGTGTCGATCGCGGTTTGGGGATCTGCCAGCAGGGAAAGGGGGAGTGCCAGCGCGAGGGCGCAAACAAATGGTGTGGGGGTCATCGCACAGAATCCTGGAATTGGTTTGAGCAGGTGTCAATCCGGGAACGCCCACTGGAGGATCGATGGAATGATTTGCGGGGTCCAGTTTGGGTGTTAGGGTCTATCAGCCTATGGTTTCGAGCGCCTTTCGACTTTCCCTTCTTCTGGTCTTGCTCGCCTCTCTCTCTTTGAGCGGTTGTGGGGGAGTCCCGATCAGCAAGAGCGCTCTCGATGAAGGCGTGTTCGTGCTGAACAGCCGCAATCTCAAGGACACCGCCCGTGTGGAATTCGAGGGCGAGAAGTTCCCTGCGGAGATGATCGGATTCGGAGACCTGGAAGCGAGTCCGCAACTCCGCTTTCGAGGGCGGCTCACGAAGGTCGGTGGCAAGGTCCTGGATGGGAACCGGATTCAGGTGAAGAACATCCAGACCATGAGCGAAGAAAACTTCCACGCTCAGGGAGAAGAGAAACAACGGCTCGTCGAGCAGGGGATCCTCGAAGCAGACGAACAAACCTTTGGGGAAGCGGTCGCGGATGCAAAATCGCTTCTGATCTACGTGCACGGCTTTAACAACAGTGCCTCGGACGCGGCCAAGTTCACCATGGTCTTGAAGGGGTTCCTGGCTGAGCAATCCTGCGAACCGGTGATGATGTTTTACACATGGCCCACGGCTAAGGACATGGTTCAGGTGGCGGCTGGTGGATTGACCAAGCGCTTAACTCTTGGGGCCATCGATGCGCCCCTCAACGACGTCTATCTGGGAGATCGCAAGAACATCGATTTGGCGGCTCACTCCCTGAACCTGCTCTACCAAGAGCTGGAAGAGACCTATCCGCACCTCAAGACTGACATCATTGCCCATAGCATGGGGAGTGAAGTGGTCCTCAAGTCCCTCTATATGTTCCACTACCATTGCCTGGTGGAGAAACACAATCCGGAGGTCATTCGGCGGGTCGTTCTGGTAGGCGCTGATGTGGGGCTGGACACCTTCCGGATCATGGCAAAACCCACGGAAAGCGTAGCCGAGCAGGTGCTTGTCTACATCAATCCGCGGGATGCCGTCTTGAGCCAGTCCGCGGATATCAATAGCGACGCCCGGCTCGGGGCCGTGGATCCGAACGAGCTTCCCGGCATCAGTTCAAAGTTCACGTTCCTGAAGTTGCGGGACCCTATTCCCGTGAGGCCCGTCGAAGTGGTACGCTCGCTGCTGGTGAATCATAATCCGATCCGGGACAGCCGGATCATGAGGCATGCCTGCCGCTTCATTTGCAGTGGGGACATCGTTGAGCCCATGCCCGAACTGCGTTTTGAATCCTTGAACGGCGATGGGTTCCGGGGCAGTGGCGCCAACTACCATGAGGTCTACTTCGAGGAAGGCAAATTTGTCGATGCCCTGAGCGCGACTGTGACCAAGCCCGTTCAGAGTATCCCGGTGATCTTTGAAGGTGCGGGGACCATGATTGATTCCGCCATTGGAGCTGGTCATGCCGGAAACAAGTCCGCGCTCCCTCCGCCAACGGAACCCTGAAGTTTCAGGGGGAAATCACCCGCGTGATCCAGTCGGAGTGCCCTCGGATCCGGGTGAACACCAGGATATCGCCGTAAGTAATGGTCGTGCGGCGCTTATCTGGAGGATAGCCGGTGCCATAGCCACTGACTCCCACAATCTTCCAGACGCCGTTGATCAGGGCCAGAGCCGGTCCGCCGCTGTCACCGGGATACGAAGCCCCTTCGAGGGGGAGTGGCTCGGCAGAACTGGTTCCCGTGCCAAACAGGCGTTGCCAGGCGCCACTGCGAACCTCCTGGAGGGTATTGCGTTCTTCGTCCCCGTTATCAAAATCAAAGAGGATCAGACCACCGGTGGTTTCTTCGGTGTAGGGGTTCACGGTGATATCTCGATCCACCATGTTTTCCGCAGCACGACGGTAGCGCGCCGGGGTCCAGGCTGCCTCGCCTGGATTGTCGCCCTTGCCGGCGTGACCGTAGCCCGCAATCAGGATGCGTTGATTGAGCAGGCTGACATCCTCCATATGAAGGGGAAGCGGTTGGAGCCCCTCGACCGGCCGGTCCAGCTTCAAGAGGGCCACATCATGAAATTCCGCATTCACGATCTTCTTCTCGCTGAAACGCCAGTTGGAACCTTTGAGGGGCCGCAGTTCGTCGACATCCAGTGGAATGGCGACTTCGGTCGCGACGTATTCATCAAAACCGGCCAGGGCATCTTGCCCAAAACGGAGCCGGACCCCGGCGACGAAATCCCCATCGCGCTTCTTTTTGGTGAGGACCACATGCGCTGCGGTGATCACCCACTGGGGAGCAATGAGGGTGGCGGACCCAATGACATCGAAGTGACTGTTGGAGTAGAGCACTCCGACCGCGCCGACGGCGTCGAAGCGGGGGTAGCCAGAACCGCCATAAACGCCCGTGTTGGTGGCGAGATTCAGGTATTCCACCTCGTCCACATCATGACGCATCCCAATGCCGGAACCGGCAGGAGCCAGGGAAAGAAGAACCAGAATGAGGAAGAAAAATCTCGAGGCCTTGGGGAGGAGCATGGGCAGTGCCAATCTACCGCAGAAGTTACGTCTTGCTCCCGGTAAATATGCCAAATTTGTTGAGTCTTGACGGTCCGAAGTATCCTTGTTATGCAGGAGGAAGGTCACGACTCGCCCACGTGACAATTCTGTTGGCTTTCTTTCTCATTTCCTAGGCGACAGTAGAGTTGCAGCAGGCTACCTTTTAACTCTATCGCCAGCGTCTCGCTCGGTATGCCCGATTCCACAGACAAAGACCAGCCCCTCGATCTCTCAGGGCTTCATATGATGCCCGACTGGGTCAATGAACTCGATTCCGCTCCTGCGAAACCGGTCTCCAAAGATTTTGAGGATCACGAGCAACCCCAGGATCGCGACCATCGCCGGGGCCCCAACGACCGGGGCCGAGGCAACTTCAATCGCGACCGGCGTCAAGGAGGTGGAGCCGGTGGTGGTGGTGCCCGAGGGCCTCGCCGGGATGATCGCGATCAGAATCGCGGCCGTGGAGGAGGTGGTGGACGGCGTCCTTATGGCCGGGACCAACGGGATGGACGGAGGGACCAGCGGCCACGCGAACAACTGCCGGAAGGGATTACGGCCCGGGTTCAGCCCAGTCCAGAATCGCTGAAGGCCCTGGTCAGCCGCATCAAGATGTCGGGCCGGGCGTTTGCGATGTTTGACCTCGCCAAGGTCGTGCTGGGTGAACGAGACCGGTTCGAAGTCGTTTTTCGCCGAGAGGACAAGGAGAAGGGCGCCAATCTGGTCCGCTGCAAATCGGATGGTTCGGTCTGGTTGACCCGGGAAGATGCCGTGCGGCACTTCATTGAGAGCCCTCAGGTCAGCGAGTATTACACGGTGGAAGATACCGCGGTCGAACCTCCTAAAGGGAATTTCACGACCATCGCAGTCTGCGGAATCAGCGGGGTTCTTTTGGGGCCGCCGAACCACCATGCCTATCAGACGGCGGTGCTGCGTCTGCACCGGCAACGCTTCGCGAATATGCCGATCGAGCGCTACAAATCCCGGATTCGCACCGAATCGGATGAGGCGCTCATCGAGAAGTGGAAAGAGACTCAAAGTAAGGTCACTCACTACCTCTTTCCGAAGCAGGAAGCGCCGCCAGTGACTGAGGAAGAGCCTGTCGAAGAAGCTGACCCGGAAGAGGTGACCGCGGATGCGGTGGAGGAAACCACGGCAGAAGCCACTGAGGAAATCACGGAATCCGCAGAGCCGGTCGCAGAAGAAACCGCAGAGCCCACCGCCGCTGAAGAGGTGAGCGAGGAGGCCGAGCCAGAAGCGGCCGAGGAGCCCGAAGCTCAGGTTGCGGAGGCTGCCGAAGCAGGGGCAGAGACGGAAGAACCTGACACGGAGGAAGACGCCGAGCCTGTGGTCGCGGAAGATGCCGCTGCACCCAGGATCGAGCGGATCCAGACCCTGGAAGCTCTGGAGCGTCACGTCATCGCGAACCTGGCGGACGTGGTCTTTGAAGAGCGCGATCGGGCCGTGGTCCCTGGGAATATCGCCGGCAAAATGCTGGCTCCTGGACTGCTCGCGATTCTCCGCAATGAAGTCGAGACCTTGCGGCGTTCTCCGTTCCCCCTGGTCAAGACGCTCTGTGGGAAGCTGGAGTCTCAGGGATTGAAGATCTTTAAGCGGCAGGGCAAGAAGCTCTTTGTGGCAAAGGCCCGGCCTCGCGCCGTGGATCTGGATACACCGATGTCCGATTCGGTGAGGAAGATCATCGATGTGGTGCAAGCTCAACCCGGCATTCGGGTGTCGGAAATGGTGACCAGCCTGGCCCCGCGCAAGCCGGATGAAGAGCCGCCCAAACAAGGCGAGCTTTCCCGGGAAGAGACCGCAGTCTTGACGGATCTGCATTGGCTCGTGGATGAAGGCTTCATCATCGAATATGCGTCCAGCGCCCTTTTCCTGGGTGGCCAACCGCGTCACTTCAGTGAGAAGGCCAAGCCGAAGACCGAACCGAAGCCCACTGTCGACGCCAAGCCAGGTGAGAGCGAGAGTGCTCCCGCTGAACTGGAAGCAAAGGCGCCGGAAAGTGTGGAGCCGTCCGTAAGCGCGGAGGAAGCGGCGGAAGAGGCCAGCCCGAAGGAAAGCGCTTCGGTGGAGGCGGAACAGGTTCCGGTGGAGACCACTCCAGAGCCCGAGCCTGTAAAGACGGATCCTCCGTTGGACGAAGCACCGGCTGAGACCAATGCGCCCGTGGAAACGGTGCCGGAACCCGCGGAAGCACCGGAATTGACTCCGGCAGGGGATGCGGAGGCCGCTCCTTCGGCCGAAATCGCGGAACCCATGGCAGAGCAAAGTGTCGAGTCCGACTCTGCGGAAGGACCGAATAATGAGGAAGAGGAAGATCCGAAACCGGATGCTTCTCCTTCCTGAAGACCAATAGGATTTGCTATTTGAAGGAAGATCTGACGATTTGGACCCAGGCCTTTGGGCGTGAGCCCTGCTCGGAATGGGCGAACGAAGAGTTCCCGGGTATCGAGATCCTGGAGTATCCGCCGGTAACAACTGGTCTGTTCCGAAAACGGGGAAAGGTTGCCGCAGACCGGAGGATCGTAGTGACGTCCGGCATTCGTGACCATACCGGCCACGAGGTGGAATTCATTGCCTTCCCGGAAGGGGACCGGGCACCAGGAGAACCAGATGGACCCAGCCCGGAAGTCGATCTCTTCTTTGACCTGGTGCGCTTTGCCGCCGCCACCCAGGGACAGATCCATGGCGGCGATACGGTGACTTTAGTGGAGCCGGATGGGGATCAAGCCAGCTACATGCTCCTGCTACCATTTTTGGAAGGGCCGTCCTGGTTGCCCGCCTCCAGTTCCAATCTGGAAATCCTGGAGGTATTCCCCATCTTTGAAGGGGAACTCGCCCTCAAGAAATCTGAAGGACTTGAGTCCCTGATCTCCCGATTTGAGGAGGCCGGGGTTCCGACCTCCTTCAGCTTGAATCGCACTCCTGTTGCCTAAGGGCTTACCAGGAAGGGTTGATTCCAAACCGGGATGCGATTTCCAACAGCTCAGGGCGGACCGGCCAGCTATCGGCGGTTTCCCCTTCTTCAGGAGCATTGCGTTCGCTGGCTCCCTTGAGTGCCATGCAGCCTTCGTTGTCGCCAATCTTCTCAATCTCGGCGATCTCCTCCTTCGTCAGAAGGACCTTCTCTGGAAGGGCGGCTAATTCATCGAGTTCCTCTTCGATGGATTTGACGCCTTCGCCAACTTCCTGAATCAGAGTCGGGGCCACGGATTTCACCGCAGGCTGAGCCAGATCCCATTGGCAGGCCAGCTGCAGCAGAGTGAGGCCGTGCCCCTTGGCGATTTCCCGCATCCGTTCAAGTTTGGCGTGGGCATGATCCACCCAGCCTGCCGGACGGTAGGCGCGGTGATCGCCATCTTTGAATTCGTGTCCCGGGCGCATGATGTCGTGAAACATGCCGCCGTAGTCCACCACGCGGGTGATCACATCGATGTTCTTGGCTTCGGCCACTGGCAGGACGTGGCGCATCGGCCATGGCTCCAGGGGATTGAGAATCACCATGGCCCAATCGATCCGATCCCCGAACTTCTCGAAGCAATAGATCAGATCCATGACAAAGCCGTTGGCGGGGCCGGGAGCAATGCCGACCAGTTCAATGAGTCCCTTTTCCTTCAGGGAATCCATGGCATCCCAGACGGCGGGATCGGTGTAACCGATCGAGTCTGGATTGTGGAGCATGACCATATCCAGCCGGTCCGTTCCGCAGCGCTCGGCACACTTCTCCGTCGCCATTTGCAGGTAGTCCGCGTAGCCATCTTTGCCGCGGAGCTCAGGATTGGTAAACCGCTGGTAGCCTTTGGCGCCCTGACGCTGGCCTTCGTAGATATCGTGGCCGAGAAGCCCAACCAGGCAATAGCTGTCGCGGTCGATTCCCTTGAGCGCCTTGCCCAGCATGTCATCGGCGCGTCCGGTGCCATAGACATCGCTGGTGACAAAGGTGCGAATTCCCTTTTCGTAGGCGGATTGAATCAGCTTCTCGAGCCGTGCCTCTTCAAGGCATTCGCCGAAATGCATGAAGCGTCCGCCGCTCCAGGTGCCGTAAGCCGTCGTGGTAACATTCATGATGCTGCAATCAACTTGGACAAGGAGCTTTGTTCAAGCCGCACCTTGTCATTCCTCATACGAATCTTGCTCTCTTAGCGGACCTTCGCGAAAGCTTCAACTGCCTTCCGAAGATCGTCTTCGGTATGCGCCGCGGAAATCTGGACTCGAATGCGCGCTTCGGCTTTAGGGACCACGGGGTAGGAGAAGGCGATCACATAGATCCCTTCCTGGAGTAGGGCATCGGCCATTTCGGTAGCCTTGGCGGCGTCACCAATCATGATGGGAATGATGGGATGCTCTCCTTCCAGGACGTTGAATTCGGCCTCGGTGATGAGTTGGCGGAACAACGCGGTATTGCTGTTCAACTGGTTCCTCAGTTGAGCGCCGCGCTCAGACTGCACCAGGTCGAGGACCTTGAGAGTGGTCGCGACGATGGGAGGTGCGATCGAGTTGCTGAAGAGGTAGGGCCGGCTGCGTTGCCGCAGGAGATCGACGATTTCCTTTCGAGCGCTGGTAAATCCGCCCGTGGCGCCGCCGAGGGCTTTGCCCAGGGTGCTCGTGATGATGTCCACCCGGTTCGAGACCCCACAGAAGGCCGGAGTGCCTTTGCCTCCCGGACCAAAGAAGCCGGTGGCGTGGCTGTCATCCACCATCACCAAAGCTCCAAATTGATCCGCGAGATCACAAATACCCTGCAGATTCGCCACGTGACCGTCCATGGAGAAGACTCCATCCGTGACGATGAGCATGGTGCGAGCGCCTGCATTGGCGGCCTGGTCCAGGCAACTCTCCAATTCAGCCATATCACGGTTGGCATAGCGATAGCGTCTGGCTTTGCAGAGCCGGACCCCATCGATGATGCTCGCGTGATTCAGGGCATCGCTGATGACCGCATCTTCCGGGCCGAGGATGGTTTCAAAGAGCCCGCCATTGGCATCGAAACAGGAGGAATAGAGGATCGTGGCATCTTTCTCCAGAAAGGAGGAGAGGCGCTGCTCCAATTCCTGGTGAATCGCCTGAGTGCCACAGATAAACCGTGCGGAAGCCAGGCCGAAGCCCCAGTGATCGAGCGCTTCATGAGCTGCCTGGATGATCTCCAGATCGTTGGCAAGACCCAGGTAGTTGTTGGCACAGAGATTGAGGAGGTCGCCATTGACCTGAATGTGAGGCTGCTGGGCGGACTGAATGATCCGCTCCCGCTTGGTCAGTCCGCTCGCTTCAATTTCGGCAAGCGTGTTCTGAAAGCGTTCCTGGTTCGCTTTTTGGTACATGACTGGGGTTGGTTTGGGGCTTGTACCTTACTAATACCTCAAGGCCACGCGGCCAAACACCGCTTTTTCTGTCATGTGCCCTGCAGGATCTACATCCGGCAGGCCAGCAGCTCGCGCTGGAAGATCAGTTCCTTGGGCAGGTGATCGTAGAGCTTGAGGTGAAGATCCGCCTCGGAAAGCAACTCTTGGCGGAACTCCTCCAGATTCACTTCCATCAGTTTCTGGAACTTGGCTTCATCCATGGAATCGAGGCCCCGCATGTTGATCTCGTCGTAGTGGGGCATCCAGCCAATCGGCGTTTCATGGCCGGCTCCCCGACCTCGGGTCCGGCCGATAACCCATTCCAGAACCCGCATGTTTTCCCGGAACCCAGGCCAGAGGAACTTGCCTTCCTCATCGCGTCGGAACCAGTTCACATGGAAGATCCGGGGCAGATGTTTGACCATGCGGCGCATCCCCAGCCAATGGGCAAAGTAGTCTCCCATGTTGTACCCGCAGAAGGGCAGCATGGCGAAGGGATCCTGGCGGACTTTACCCGTGGCGCCGGCGGCTGCCGCGGTTGTTTCGGACCCCATATTGGCGCCCAGATAAACGCCATGAATCCAGTTAAAGGATTGGAAGACCAGGGGCATGGTGGTAGCCCGCCGCCCGCCAAAGATGATGGCGTCAATGGGCACACCCTCAGGATTCTCCCACTCGGGATCGATGGCAGGGCACTGATTGGCCGGGGCCGTAAATCGGGCGTTTGGATGGGCTGCGGGTTTCCCGCTGTCCGGATTGTAGGGATTACCCTGCCAATCGGTCAGATTTGAAGGAGGTTCCTCAGACAGTCCTTCCCACCAGACATCGCCGTCTTCGGTCATGGCGACGTTGGTAAAAATGGTGTTGGCACGCAGGGTCTCCATGGCGTTGGGATTGGACTCCCAGGATGTGCCCGGCGCCACGCCGAAGTAGCCCGCTTCCGGATTGATGGCGTGAAGTTTGCCGGTCTTGCCAGGCCAGAGCCAGGCAATGTCATCGCCAATCGTGGTGACCTTCCATCCAGCCTCGGCGTATTGATCCGGCGGAATCAGCATGGCGAAGTTCGTCTTTCCGCAGGAACTCGGGAAAGCAGCGGTGACGTAGGACTTGTTGCCGTCGGGGGACTCGACCCCGGTGATGAGCATGTGCTCGGCCATCCAGCCCTCGTCCCGGGCTTTCACGCTGGCGATCCGCAAGGCCAGGCACTTCTTCCCGAGCAAGGCGTTTCCGCCATATCCACTTCCGTAGGACCAGATCGAGCGTTCCGCAGGGAAATGGACGATGTACTTTTCGTCATTGCAGGGCCAGGGAACGTCTTTCTCTCCCGGGCCTAAAGGCATGCCGACCGAGTGCATGCAGGGGACAAATTTGCCTTCCGAGCCGAGCGCCTCAAGCGCGGCCTTACCCATGCGGGTCATGATCCGCATGCTCACGACCACGTAGGCCGAATCCGTGATCTGGACTCCAATGATGGAGCGGGGCGAGCCAATCGGACCCATACAAAACGGGATCACATACATGGTCCGGCCTGCCATGCAGCCCTTGAAGAGCTTCTTGAGCTTGCTCTTCATCTTGTCCGGATCTTCCCAGTTGTTGGTGGGGCCGGCGGAATCCTTGCGTTTGGAGCAGATATAAGTGCGGTCTTCCACGCGAGCGACGTCACTCGGGGTGGAGCGCGCCAGGAAACTGTTCGGCCTCTTTTCGGCGTTCAGAGGAATGAAGGTTCCCGACTCCACCAAGGACTGACAAAGATCCGACCATTCTTCCTCCGAGCCGTCACACCAGTGGATATCAGCGGGTTGGCAGAGATCAGTCATCTCCTGGACCCAGTTTTGTAGCGCGGAATGATTGGTCATGTTGATGAATGAATACTAGAAAAGGTCGACCCGGACCCCCGGGACAACAAGCTGGATTTTGTTCTTAAGAGATCGGTTCTTGTTGTGATTAGCCCCGGTAGATGAACGCGGCAACCACAAGAGCAAGATAAGGCACCGCCCGAAGCAGGAAGGGTACTCGGGGAATTACCCAGATCATGATCCATAGTTGCGCTCCAGCGAGCAGCCAGAGGGCCAGTTGAGAAAAGCGGAGGAGGCTATCCACCGGGAGGAGAAACCAATTCTGATACTCCAACCATTGCGCCAACCCGACGAGACCGGCCAGCAATACCGCAGTGGGCGCCCATGCGCTGTAGAAGATCGAGCCTGAGGGATCGCCATCCACCTTGCTGTCCAGTCCCACAAGACAGCCCGCCAGAGAGAGAAAGTGGATGGCGGCAACAATCGTAAATAAGGGAAAAGCGGAATCGGCGGACAGTTCCATTCGTGCTTTGTTAGGGACTCCAAAAGGATCGGCCCCTTCCGCCAGGGGTGCAAGCTGGAAGTGTCTTCAATCGCCGCGCCCTGGCGATGCCTATTTCAATTGCATAATAGCCTGATTACGAGGGATCTCGGCTGCGCCATGCGCTTTTTCGTAGGGAAGGAGTTGCGCTTTCAGCTCTTGCTTCACCGTCTCGTATTCCGGGTTGGAAGCCAGGTTGTTCAGTTCGCCTGGATCCGCCTGTTCATCATAGAGTTCTTCACCCAACTTACCGGAATCCCAGTGATTGTAGCGGTATTGAGGAGTGCGGATGGAATAGCCGTGGAAGATCTCCGTGGGACCGCCTTCACCACCAAACCATTCGTAGCGGTTTCTGGCTGGGGTGCGGCGCACCTGGCTGATGGCGAACGCCTTTCCAGTCAGGCTCGCATCGTCCAGCATGGGGACCAGGCTTTGGCCGTCCCGCTCGTGAGTTGTAGGCATGTCAAGACCCGCCCAATCGCAGATCGTGGGAAAGAGATCGATCAACTCCACCGGGGAATCGACCACGCCGCCTTTCTGTTTCTGATTGGGCGTAGCCACGATGAGTGGCACCCGAGTCGCATTCTCAAACAGGCTCTGCTTCTGCCAGAGTCCATGCTCGTTCATGTGATAGCCATGGTCGCTGGTGAACACGACCATGGTGGAGTCCGTCAGACCCAGCTCATCTAGCTTTTTGAGAATGCGTCCGACCTGCGCGTCCATGAAACTGATGGATGCGAGGTAGGCCTGGATCACCTTTTTCTTGGTCATCTCATCGAGATCTCGCTCTTCATTGTGAAGGCTGAGCAGTGCCGCGTGAGGGATCGTATCCCAAGTCGCTTTGTAACTCTCGTCGATGGTGATCTTGTCCAGGGGATAGAGATCGAAATAGGCCTTGGGTGCGACGTAAGGCGTGTGAGGGCGATACATCCCGACCGCCAGGAAGAAGGGTTCCTTGCCATACAGATCGAGGATCTTATTGGCATAGGTCGCTGCAATGCCGTCTGTTTGTTCCTCATCCTTACCGTCTTGCGCCATCCAGCTAAGGGTCGCGCCGTATTGATTGGGCCGCAGGGTAGTGATCTCCGCCTCCTGCTTCTTGTCGCGACCGTAGGGGTTGAAGCGCATGGTCCAGGACATGGGATCGTCCATGCAATCCATGCCGATTTCCTTGGGCACATTGTAGTGATAGATCTTGCCCACGCGGAAGGATTGGTAACCCTGGCGTTTGAACCATTCCGGGATCGTGGTGGCGTCCGGTGTGGTGTGACGGAAGTGGGTCCAGTTCTCGCGGACATTGGTGACGTCGGGGCGCAGACCGGTAAAGATAGAAGCCCGGCTGGCGTTGCAGACAGGATACTGGCAGTAGGCGCGATCAAAGCGGGTGCCTCTCGCGGCCAGGGCATCCAGATTGGGAGTCTGTGCGAGCTCGTGTCCGTAGCAGCCCAGGTAGCAGTTCAGATCATCGGAAATGATGAAGAGGACATTCTTTTCCGATTCGGCGGAGACACTGGCCAAACCCAGGCAAAGGAGAAGGAGTAGCAGGAGGGGATTTCGCATAGCTCACTGCTAACGCAGACTCTTTGGCGGCGTCCAGTCGTTTGAGCCCTCCAGGCTACTCTTCGTTCTCGTCCTCATCCTCAGCTTCCGCACCGGGGGCATGGAAGCGTTGTTCTCCGGTGTAGGCGAAGGCTGGCTCTGCCATTTCATAGTTCAGCCGTTCCCATTCCCTGGCAAGATCTTCGAGAATCTCGGGATTCTTCTTCGCGTAGTTCCTGGTCTCGCCCGGATCATCTTCCAGATTCACCAACCAGGTGCCTTTGCGAGGATTGAGCGCGTGATACTTCACCAATCGCGAGCCATCTGCCTGGCCCAGATCCCTGGCTTTCACCAGCTTCCAAGGCCCTTTGCGTAAGGCGAACTGATCCCCAAAACGCCAATAGAGAACCGGATGGGGCGAGTCCATCATTTCACCTCGGAGATAAGGGAGAAGGTCAACGCCGTCAATCTGATCGGTCTCCCCGGGATTCCCTGCTGCTGCGATGGGGTGAGGCAAGGGGGCTCCAGCGGCCGCAAGCGCAGTGGGGAGAATGTCCATCTCGGTCACCGGCTTGTCATAGGTGGAACCGGCGGGTAGCTGACCTGGCCACTTGATGAAGAACGGGACCCTGAGCCCGCCCTCCAAGGTCGAGGTCTTGAACCCCTGAAATGGGGAGTTGTCTGCGCCAGTGCTGGAGGAGCCGCCATTGTCGCTCAGAAAGAAGATAAGCGTGTTCCCGTCCTGACCGGTGTCTTCCAAAGCAGAAAGAAGCTGACCAATCCCGTCGTCTTCCATCATCAGGCTGGCCAGATACTCTCGGCGCTTCTTGTCCGTCACTGTGGCGGGAACCTTGGCGCGATATTCCTCGGTCGCAGCGATCACCACATGGAGAGTGTGGGGCGCATAATAGAGGAACCAGGGCTTGTCCTGACTGCGCCGAATGAAGTCCGCTCCGTCCGCGGCCATGCCCAGGGTGGCATGCTGCACGGCGTCTTGGATCGCTCCATTCCGGTCGACCTTAAAGGGCGGTAGTTTCCGACGGCCTTTCTCGTAGTCGAACCACTCGTGGAACCCCTGGTTGGTGGGGTGGAAGACGGGATTGTCCGGTGTCCCAAGATGCCACTTTCCGATCCAACCGGTGTGATAGCCCGCATGCTGCAGCCTCTCTCCAATGGTGTGGATCTCTGGTCGCAAGCCCGTGTAGTAGCTCGCCGCATGGCCTGCGCGGCCCGGATTGAAGTCATTGCCGAAGCGCTGTTGATACATGCCCGTCATCAGGGCCGCGCGACTCGGCCCGCAAATGGGGTTGGCGTAGCCCTGGGCGCAGCGAATTCCCTCTTTGGCGATCCGGTCCATGTTTGGTGTGGGAACCTCTGTGAGTCCATGAACACCCACATCGGCGTACCCTTGGTCGTCGGTCAGGATGATCAAGATGTTGGGCCCGGCCGTTGTCAGGGCAGGGAGCGACAGAAAGCTCAAAAGAAGGCAGGTGAGAAGGGGGCTGTTCATGAGGGTGGGAGTGGTAAAAACCAATAACACCGGAGATACCAGGGATGGGTTTGCAAGAGTTTTCTGCAAAGTTGATGCAAATCTTGCAGAAGGGAAACTCCTTGCCAATTTACCTGGCCTCTTCTGGAGTGAACCTATGCGACCCCCATTCCCTACCTTGTTGCTTTCTCTGTTCCTGGCGCTCCCGCTCCAAGCCCAAGAGCGTCCCAATATCGTCTTTATCATGGCGGACGACATGGGCTATGGCGACGTCCAGGCATTGAATCCGAATTCCACGATTCCCACGCCGAACCTCAACCAGATGGCCGCCGACGGGATGACCTTTCTGGATGCGCATTCACCTTCTGCCGTATGCACGCCCACCCGGTATGGCGTCGTCACCGGTCGTTATTGTTGGCGGACTCACTTGAAGAGCGGCGTGCTCAATGGCTACGGACCACCTTTGATCGATCAAGATCGAGTGACGGTGGCGGATCACCTGAAGGGTGGCGGCTACAACACGGCGGTCATCGGAAAATGGCACCTGGGTTTGGGATACGTGCCAGATGGGAACGGACATTTTGATTTCTCCAAACCCTTGACCGACACCCCGGTGGATCATGGGTTCGAGTATTCCTATGTCCTCCCAGCTTCCCTGGATTTTCCTCCTTACTCCTACATCAAAGGGCATGAGCTGGTGGAGTTCCCCAGCGAGCAGGATCCCGGCAGCAAGTTTCCCTATTTCTGGAGAGCAGGGGAGCGTGCTCCGAGTTTCGTGTTTGAAGACGGACTGGATCACCTCACGGAAGAAGCCGTGACCTACATCCAGGGGCGGAAGGATCAAGAGAAGCCGTTTTTCCTCTACTTCCCTCTGACCGCGCCCCATAAACCTGCCATTCCCCATCCCCGGTTTCGGGGTAAGACCGGGCTCGGGGCCTATGGCGACTTCGTGATGCAGGTGGACTGGACCGTTGGCGAGGTCATGAAGGCCCTGGAGGAAACCGGGCTCAGAGACAACACCATTGTCTTCTACACCAGCGACAACGGCTCCTACATGTATCGACGTCCCGAAGGAACCGCGGATCACGTCGATGATGAGACGGAACAGGGATATCGCCCGGAGCATCATACTGCGAATGGGAGTCTTCGCGGCACCAAGGCGGATATCTGGGAGGCCGGCCACCGGGTCCCGTTCTTTGTGCAATGGCCCGGGAAGATCCCTGCTGGTAGCACCTGCGAGCAAACCATCACCCATACGGATTTCTTCGCTACAGCTGCCGACATTGCAGGTATTGAGATTCCCAAAGGCGACATTGCCCCCGACAGCTTCAGTCTGACTCCTCTTTTTGCGGGGAAGGACTGGGATCGGGCGCCGGTCATTCACCATTCCAGTGGTGGCATGTTCGCTATTCGTGAGGGGCAGTGGAAGCTGGTGCTTGGGAATGGGTCCGGAGGGCGGCAGACGCCCAAGGGCAAGCCATTCGAGAAGCCCTATGCGCTCTTTGATCTGGAATCGGATCTTAGTGAAACCACCAACGTTCTGGATCAACACCCGGAGATTGCTGACCGATTGGAGAAGCGCTGCCTGGAGATCCGGGACTCCGGCACCAGTCACTGATTTCGGGTACGGAAAAAGCCCGCTGCTCCAGATGGAACAGCGGGCTCCTTAAATCCCCCCTCATTTCCGAGAGGCCAGCATTAGTTTATCCACCCAACAAAGTCACAGTCGCGGGTGGAGGGTCCGGGTTATTGTCCCACGGCAATCTTCAGGCCGCGTTTCCGGCCCATATCTTCCGGATGCAGATAGTCAGCGGCTTCCGCGACTTCATGCTCAAATTTGTGGTGCCAACGAGTCAGGGCCGCAGCGAGTTCTTCGGACAGATCGTCGAGATCCGTAGAGAGCGCTTGGGCCAGGCTGATCTCGTCTTGATGAAGGAGATCGTGCACCGGATCGGTGATCCGAGGCACTTCGATTACCACCGCGCCCATGTAATCCATGACCTTGGCAGCTTGAGAGTCTTCCCAGGATTCCAGGCTGCTGCTGAA
>JBHIXE010000004.1:0-8423 GCA_041984905.1 Verrucomicrobiales bacterium
CAAAGTGATCTATATGGAATGCTGTGAGGATCTCCAGCCGCTTCTGGAAGGATTGCCAGAGTGCCAACTCCCCGTGGCGCTCCAGGCCTTCTCCTCTGGCTCGGACGCCTTTCCGGCAGCCTGGTCACCGCTCAGCCTGGTCTGTCCTCTCACGGAGTTTTCCGCCGAATTCCAGGCCATCGCTTATGCCCAAACTCATCCGGAGACAGAGTTGCTCTTTGTGGATCGTTCCAGCGATCACGTCTACCAGTGGATGCCGCGCGAACAGGATCCCCTGGCCGATCAGCCCGAAGACGAACCGGTGGACCCGGACGACGACAGCGGAGCGGATCTGCATGGCTCTGCCCTGGGTATCGAGATGGGCGCCACCATTCCCACCTTTGGCGAGTTTGCCGAATTCCTGATCAAGAACGCCCGGGTCCAGCACTACTCAGAATGGTGGGATCAATACGTGGAAGAAGTGGTGATCGGCAGTTCCTTCTCTGTCTATCGCCAGGTCATGTTCCTGATCGGCAGTCTCATCCGTCGCCTTGGCCAACGGCCAGAAGACATCGCCGAAGACGAAATGCGGGAGCGGTTCATGTGGACCCGCATGAAGACGCATCTCCAGGCCAACCAGATTTCACCGGGGGATGCCATCTACGTCTGCGGCGCAGCTCACAGCGCCAGCCGGGTGGAAGAATTTGGCGTGGAATCCGACGCGCTCTGGGACATCCCACCTTACACGGAGACCAAGTGGCTCTACGGACTCCTGCCCAGCAGCTATGCCGCGATCGAGCGCCAGTTCTCTCATCCCTCCGGCTCCGTCAGCCTCGCGGACGCGCGTTGGAAGAAACAGCTCAAGCTGGAGAAACTGCGTCCCTTCCGGCTCGACAACTCAGGGAGTTCTACCCCCACCAAAAAGGCAGCCAAGAAAAAGGCAGCCTCGCCGACGGCACCCACGGCGCCCGATCCTACGATCGAAGAGGTACACCCGTTGCTAGCCTTTCTCCAGAGGCCGCCGGAGTTGATCGCGCAGGATGAAGAAGAGCTGCTCCAGCAATGCGTGCGTATTGTGGCCATGGCCCGTAAGCATGGCTACATGGCCAGCACCGCGGATAGCATCGCCATCTACCAGACGGCGGTGTTGCTTTCCCAAATGCGAAATCGCAAGCATCCCACTCCCTGGGATTTCCGGGATGCGGCGGTCACCTGCCTGGAAAAAGATAACGTTCCCAAGAAACGGGACATCGCCAAGCTCTGCGAAATCATGCTGGGCGGTGACCGGATCGGCAAGATCGGGTATGAGTCCATGCCTCCCCTGGCCCGGGATGTCTATGACCGGCTCGCCATCCTCCCTGCCAGTCTCGATGCGCGCAACATCCAGCGCACCCTGCTCGACTTTCGCAAACATCCGGAGTATCTGCCCGCCTCTGACCTTCTCTGGAAGCTGCGCTATCTCCTCCCTCAAGATGTGGTCCGGCCTATCATGGGGCAGCGGGAGCTCGGCCATACCATGCCCCAGCAGGAGAGCTGGGACCTCGCGATCGGGCGCAATCAGGGCGCGATTATCCAGCTCGGCTACGAGGGCATCACCATTGAGCATGTCCTGGAACGACGACTCAAGAAAGCGGCGTTGCACGAGACATCTCGTACCATCGATGCCCTTAAAGCCGTCGAGGACAGCATCCTCTTTCTCAAGAATGAGCGGCTCACCACGGAGATTGGCGAGCATTCCGTGCACCTGCTGGTCGATGAACCCGACGTCTCGGATGCGGCGGAGATCTACAAGCAGATCTCCCGGCTTATCCACTATTTCCGCTCCTCGGGTGGCTTGCCAGACTGGTGCGGGCACTTCGTGACCACGGGTTACCGGCATTACGGCACCCTGCTTCCCAATGCCTTTGCCGATCGCGGCGTGAAGCCGACGGAACTGGCGGCCATGCTCCAGTTCATACTCACCCTGGAGAGCCTCGCCCTATCCCTCGGCTGCGAGCGCACCCAGCTGATCATTGCCATCAAGCAAAGCCGCCAGTCCACCACGGATCCTACCAAGCTCGCCGTCCTCTGGTCCGTCGAATGCGTCCTGCAACTTCAGGACATCCCGTCTCTGCGCCGCAAGTTCGACAGTATCCTGGGCAATGAGTTGGCGCTCCACGGATTGCCGGATTACCTCGGCGGCTTTCTGCTTTCTCTCTCCTTCACCCCAGTTATCTCCGCCTTTACCGTGGAGCTGATGAGCAAGGCTTTCAGCTCTCTTCCGGACCGGGTGCTCATGCCCTGGCTGCCCAAGCTGCTCATGACACTGCGCAGTCATTCCGGAGGCGCGCTCGGTACCCTGCTCAAAGACGCCGTGGGGGTGTTCCCCACCAAAGCCGAGCATCTCTTGAATTGGGTGCCGCCCTGGGACCGACCCGAAAAGGCGCGGGATTCCAAGCCAGCCACGCAGGCAGACCCCGCCCTCACACCTCAACTAACCGCCGCCAGGACGTTGCTCTCCACGTTCCCGGAATCTATCACCGCCTGGGTAAGCATCCTCGGTGTCGAGGGCGAATGGGGTGAAGTGAACTCTGCTGAGGGCCCCATCTCTTCCGGCGCAAACTCCGCCCCTGCCAAATTGCTCTCGGAGTTCCCGGAAACCTTGGAAGCCTGGGTGAGTCAGGTTCCCAATTGACGAAGAGCGTTAGTCAGAAGAGATCAGTTCGTGACGAATCGTTCTGCCCAGATTCGGCCCTCGCAGCATCGGCTCCCCGTCCAGGCTGTTTCCCAGCTGAACCCCCAATAGAGAGGAGCTGATGAAGACTTCCGCTGCCAGCCGTAGTTCCTCGAAATTGATGCTCTTTTCATGGACTGGAATCTTCGACTGCCGACACTGTTCCATCACCCGTTCCCGGGTCACCCCAGGCAAACACCCCGAGCTCAGCGGCGGGGTCCACACTTCGTCTCTCATAACCACAAAGACATTCGAGTAGGTACCCTCGCAGAGGTTCCCCTGGGTGTTGGCGACGAGCACTTCCACCCCGCTCCTGGATCCTTTTGGATGGATCGCACGGTAGGCGCCGTAGGACATGGACTTCACGCCGGCCAGGGGCGAACGCTCGTTGATGCAGTAGTCCGTGGTGCGGAGCTTGACCGTTGGTTGAGGAGGGGGTAAGGGACCGCTCAGAGCCCAGACATCGCCCCCGCGCAGAGCGCAGATCTTGAGCTTGGCGTCCTGGCGGGAATTAGCTTCTAACAGAACGTCCAAATCCGGCATCTTCGGTTCACCGATGCCAATCGTACGCGCATTGCCGCAGAGTCTTTCCCAGTGACGATCCAGCAGGAAGGGCTTGCCGTCATAACAGGCCAGCGTGGTAAAGACGCCGTCGCCGATTTGCATGGCTTCGAGCTCGGCAAGGGTCGCGCTTTCCCGAAGTTCGCCATTGAGGAGGAACTGGGGATCCCAGACGCTCATGAGGTCTCTTTGGCAGCCGCGATCTCGCGGATGAGCCGGGAGAAGGCCTGTCCGCGATCGATGAAGTTGAGGAAGCGATTGTAACTCGGCGCACCCGGAGAGAAGACGCAGATGCGCTTAGTATGTTTATAGGCGGCCTCGATCGCCGCTTCCAGTTTCTCGACCGCGATGATATGGAGCCCAGCCGGAGGATCGCCCAGGACGGCCAGTTCTTCCTGCAGGCGATTGCCGGAGTCCGGCAGCAGGATGAGGGTGCCTTCCCAGTTCATAAGTTCCCGCGCCACGGGCTGGAGATTCACGCCGCGATCCATGCCTCCCATGATGATGCAGTCGCACTCGTCATAGGCGCGGATCGCCGCGAGAGTGCATTCCGGCACTGTGGAAATGGAGTCGTTGATGAAGCGAATCCCGCGGTGCAGGCCTTCATCTTGAAGCCGGTAGTTCAGGGCCTTGAACTCCGTGATGGCTTTCACAAAGGCAGTTTCGGCATCGGGTAGACCGGCCAGGATCGCCCAGAGCCCATTGATCATCCCCCGCAGGTGCACCGGGCTGAGGGCGCGATTTCCAGCCACGGCCTTTCGCACCGAGTCCGGGACGGGAGCGTCGAACTCGGTGGCCTGAAACGTGAGGAAATTGATCGCTAGAGCCGCTTCCGCACTGACGGCCTCCGGGACTACGGGATACGCCGTAGGATAGTAGCAAATGGAGGTCTCCACCGGATAGCGGAAGATATTGAATTTGGCGCCCCAGTAGGCATCTCGCCCACCGTGATAATCGAGATGATCCTCAAAAAGATTGAGCAACACGCTCTGCTGCGGCGAATGCCTCACGAGATCCAACTGATACGAAGACATCTCCCCCACGATGAAGTCCGCGCTATCGAGTTCATCCACCAGGTCCAATGGTGGGGTTCCGATGTTCCCCACCAGCAGGCTCTTCTTTCCTGCCGCGAGAAGGCTCTTGTGGAGAAGCGAGCAAAAGGTGCTCTTGCCCTTGGTGCCGGTCACGCCAATGACCTTGCCGCTGAACTCCCGCAGCATGAGGGACATCTGGTTCTCGAGAACCTTTCCCTGGGTGAAGGGAAACTTCCGGATGGGGATTCCGGGCGACACCACAATGAGATCCAGGTGCGCCGCGCGATCGGCGAGATCGTCCTGACTTCCCACCCGAAAACCCTCCACGCCTTTGTCCGCCAGGGTCGCTTGCGCCTTGTCAGGGTTCTGGTCAAAAACCTCGACAGACTCGGTCAACCCGATCGATCCCAAAAAGCGCAGGGTCGAGACGCCTTCGACGCCGACACCCCAAATGCCGATCCGTCCGGCCTCACGCAGATAGGTCGTAATGACGTTCATGCTTCCAATTCCGGGAGCACCGCCTCGAAATCCGCGGGCAATCCATGCTCCATATTAAACTCCCCTAACAAGGTGTCGATACTGCTGCGTCCCTCCAGCTTCCCTTCGAACTCCTGGAAGAACCGGCTGATCAAGTTCGACTGAGGATACTGCTCCTTCAAGAGCACCAGCGCGGCGACGACTTCATCCATGGATCCGACACACTCAAACGGCTTGGCGTCATCGAATCCTGCCAAAGCTTTCAGGGTCGGATACAGATCAGCATCGTCGAGGAGGTTCTTGCCAAAGACGGAAGTCAGCCGATTGAGCGGGACAAATCCTGCCAGCATCACAAAGACAAAGAGACACTTGGGGCACTGGCCGCACCATTGATCCTGCTTGGAGCCTGCGTTGCAGCTGCGGAAGGCATCCAGCAAGGCTGGATACTTGGCGAATTCCCGGGCGATCTGCGCTTCATTCCAGGGACGCAGCAGGCTGAAGTAGGACGTGTCCCCACACACAAATTCCCGGAAATACTGGCTGAACTGATCCTCGAAATGCCAGCTCTTGGAATACTGGTGGTTGATCATGGTGCCGGGAACAGTGGCCTCGTTGGCGCTCGATTCATTGGCGAGAACCACATAGCGAATGCCCTGGAGCGCGGCATACCCGGAGGCAATGAAGGCCAACAACGCGGAAAACGGGGTATGGCCATTGAGCGCGCCTTCCTGGTTCCGCTTGATCAGTTCCGGACAAATCGTGCGACGAACCGGCACCCAGGTTTCCTCGGAAATGTCGAGAGCTCCGGCGACGCGTTCCGCAGCCGGGTCCGCGTTGAGGAACATGGGCCAAAGTTTCCAGGAGCGTTTCTTGAGGAGGGAGAGCACCACGGCGGAATCCTTCCCTCCGCCAAGAGGCACGAGGCATTCCTCCCGAGATGGCCCAGCATTGTAAACCGGGAACTTGGGCCCTTCGCTGGTGATCCTGGGGACAAAATCCTCCTTGGGCATGGTCAGCCCGTTCAAATAGCGAAACTCACCCAGCCCATTGAAGATAAGATCTTCCAGAAATTTGCGTTGATCCGTGCCGAGCGCCCCGCAGGTAATCGTGAGCTGGGGCGGACAGTAAGCCTTCCAATAGCTGATCAACTCCATGAGCCCTACGTGAAAAATCACGTTCTCCAAGAGGGCGAGCTTGTCTTCGGACAGATTCTGGAGGGGCGGAAGGCTCAGGGTCGGCTCAAAGGCCACTTCCCCGTTCAGAGTGAACTGATATCGCACCTTGATGCAGTCATCTCCCCCTTCCCGTTTCCATCCTGTGAAGCCGAATTCCCCGTAGGTTTCCCGAAAAGCCTGGAAGTCGGCACTGCGGTCGGGCGGAGAGGTCGAGGAGCTGGCTGTCACCTCAGTGAAATCGCATGAGAGCGGGCCGGATTCAACCCCAGCGACGCAAAGCTGGGCGATTTCTGGGAGGAAACCTGAGGAAACGCCGTTGCTTTCCGTTGCCCGGCACTTGTTTCGGCGCTCTTGGTTGAATAGGCTTGGTCTCAGTAGAAATCCGCATGCAACGTTTCACCTTCAGCAATGCGACACCGTTCACAATCGCCCGGCTGGCCTTTGTCTTGTTGGCGATGCTGCTTGGAGCCTTCATTGCCATCGGCTACCAAGCCCACTGGTGGTTTGGCTCCCTTGCGGGAGCGGCCTTCGGCGCATTGACCTCCCTGCTCGACCTGAGCCTGCGGAACTTTAGCGTCCGGGGCTTCTCCCATGCGACGATGGGACTGATGGTCGGTGTGCTCTGCGCCTGGCTCGTGACACGGGTGGGGTTCTTTCGTACGAAAGGTCTCGATGAGTATCCGGACGTGCAGTCCATCTTCGAGCTCATGGTTTACCTGGCCCTGGGATTCATTGGCATGATGCTGGCCCTTCGCAGCAATCGGGAGGAGTTTTCGCTCCTGATCCCCTATGTCCGGTTCCGGCAGGACGCGGTGCGGGATCAGCCGCTTCTGGTGGATTCGAACGTCATCATCGACGGCCGCATCCCGCGCATCTGCGCTACGGGTTTTCTCAGCAGCGCCCTGATCGTGCCGCGCTTTGTGATTAACGAACTGCATCTGCTCGCCGACTCCAAGGATCCAACTCGGAAGGAACGGGGCAAGCGCGGTTTGGAATGTCTCGCGGAACTCCAGGCGTCCAAATCGATCGAGGTCTCCATCTATGAAGACGTGAACCCCGAAGACCTCATGCAGGATACGCGCATGGTGGCGGTTGCCCGCATGCTGGGCGCGCGGATTCTCACCAACGACGTGAACCTGGGCAAAGTCGCCAAGCTCCAGGGTGTTCCGGTTTTGAATCTCAATGAACTCGCCAAAGCGATGCGCCCGGTGGTGACTCCCGGGGATCACATCAGCCTGGCTCTGGTGAAGGAGGGCAAGGATGACCACCAAGCCGTGGGATACCTACCGGATGGCACGATGATCGTCGTCAATCAGGCCCGCGAACTTATCGGCACGACCCAGGATGTCGTGGTCGGTGGCGTCATGCAGACCAATGCGGGTCGATTGATCTTTGCGGATCTGGAATCGAACTGAGGAGGCTACTTGCCTTCGTGCTCCCGAATCACCTCGAGGAAAGTCTCCAGGTATTTCTCCGCTTTCACCGGTCCCACTCCCCGAATCTTGAGTCCAGCTTCCGCCGTGGTGGGTTTGAGCCGGGTGAAGAACTCCAAGGTTTGATCGGCAAAGATGGTGTAGTTAGGCTTGCCCCCTTCCGCCGCGGCCAACTCGGCGCGCTTGGCTTTGAGCTTCTCAAAGAGCGCCTTGTCGAAGCCTAGCTCAGAGATGGCGGCGATCTTATCCCGCTTGGCGCTGGCGGAAGAGGATTTGCCGGTCTTGGCTCCCTGGAGCTTGCCGCGATCCGGCCACACCATCTTGTAAGTCTCTTTGCCGGCCATGACCTTGGAACCGCGAGGCGTCAGCGTGAACAAGGGATACTCACGCCCTTCCGTGACCACGAGCCCTTCTTTTTCCAGCTCCTTGAACAAGGCATAGACGTAGGCGGACCCCTCTTCCTTGAGCAGCCCGTAAGTCGTCAGTTGATCGAGCCGCTTGTCCAGGATATCCGCCGCCTTGCTGCCCACCAACATATTGACGATCTTGCCGCGCCCGAACTTCCCCTGCCAGCCCCTTGAGGTTCGAGTCGACATCCGCGCAACCCCGGAGAGCGCCTTCTTCACGATGAGCGCTTCCTCGTCGTCCGGTTCGCGCCGCTCGCTCTGCATTCCGGACTGACAGATATCGCAGCTGCCACATTGCTGAGGCTCATCTTCGCCGAAGTATTCCAGGATCCACTCCTGACGACACTGATCGCTGTAGCCGTAGCGGACCATGGCCTGGAGTTTGCCGCGATCGCTTTTCTCCTTGGAGAGCAACCCATGTTCGTCCAGGTCCAGATCATCGGCGGAGACATCGGGCCGGGCGAGCCGGGTGCCGCGCACCCGTGCGCCGGGAATATCAAAGCGTTGGATGTAGCCACTCCGACCCAGGATGGAGAGCGCCGCTCCCCTGCGATATTTACGGTGCATTGTCCGTCGGATCTTCCGTTCACGAATGCCGCCTACCGTGTTCTGCGATCTTGATTTTGAGATTTAGCGCGTTTATC
>JBHIXE010000004.1:8433-23757 GCA_041984905.1 Verrucomicrobiales bacterium
CGTAGGTCCGGCGAATCAGTTCCGGACTCGGGTTGCTGCCCTCGATGAAAAACTCCTGCGTGGCTGTATCGGCATAATTAAAGAGCAGATCACAAACCGCGGGTTCCCGATCTCGTCCCGCGCGACCAGCTTCCTGATAGTAGGCCTCCACGCTGCCAGGCAACTCAAAGTGAACCACGAACCTCACGTCCGAGCGGTCGATTCCCATGCCAAAGGCATTGGTCGCCACGACAACGTCCGCCGTTCCGTCGAGAAAGGCGTTCTGTGCCTTGGACCGGGCTTCATCATCCATTCCGCCGTGGTAGGATACGACGGCGATGCCCATCTCGGAAAGACGCTCATAGACTTCTTCCACTCGCTTCCGGGTCGCGCAGTAGACCACACCTGTTTTCCATTCCTTGAGCACGGCCTTGAGCTTGGCGTATTTCTCCCGGTTGGACTCCACCTGGTGGACCCGCAGACTCAGGTTGGGTCGCTCAAAGCCCGTCACGGAAATGTAGGGATCCCGCAGCTTGAGCGTCTTGAGAATATCCGAGCGCACTTCCGGCGTGGCCGTGGCGGTAAAGGCGGCCGTCTGGGGGTGCCCGAGCTCTTCTAACGTTTGTTCCAAGCGCAGATAGTCGGGCCGGAAATCGTGTCCCCATTGGGAGAGACAGTGCGCTTCATCCACCGCAAAGAGCGCGATATCGACTTCGCGAAGGGCAGACCGAAACGATCCACTGCGAAAGCGTTCCGGAGCAATGTAAACCAGCTTCAACTGACCGGTGCGCAGGCGCTCCTGACATTCCCGCTGCTCCTCCAGAGACATAGTGCTGTTGATCATGCCCGCCGGAATGCCCTTGCGCGCCAGGCCATCCACCTGATCCTTCATCAGGGCAATCAACGGGCTTACCACGAGCGTCACCCCTTCCATGACCATGGCGGGCAACTGGTAACAGAGCGACTTCCCTCCCCCGGTCGGCATGACGGCCAGAGTATCCCGGCCACTGATCAGCGCCGAGATGATCGATTCCTGGCCATCGAGAAATTCGCGAAATCCGAAGTGCTCGTGAAGGGCCTCTGCGGGGTCTTTGACCATGTGCTGATTACCACTCTCCACCGAATCTCAGGCATAGCAAAGCCAGAAACTTTCCTGCAAGCCGGTTTGCTCCGCTCTGAGTTTCGGCCCAGCCCCACCTAATTTGCTTTCATCGCTGGATGGCTAGAGACTTCAATAAAAATTCGGCATCCTAACATGACCTGCACAGCGACTCTCTACACGTTTCCACTTCAGAAGTTGGAAGTCTTCCAGGCGGGCGTCAAGACACCTGAAGCGATGGAGGCCATCGCCATATCCCGGCATCAGTCTGACGTTCCGGGACATTTCTTTGGCCTTCTACTCTGCGTCTATCCAGAGCTGATACAGTATTTCGACCTCAATACAGGAATCGCAAGTTTCGATTGCGACGTGCTTGCCATATCGCATTCAAAGATTGACCAGCTCGCAACCTACGTAAGTTCCCTACCCTTCAAGGAACTGCGTGACCATATCCGAAAGTATCATCACGATGCCAATGAAGACGAGAGGAATCAGCAGTTCCGGACTGTGATTGATGAGCTGAAGTGGTGGAGCCAAACAGCCCAGCCCAACGAGTTTGGCGTCCTCCATCTGTTCAGCTCGGAGGTACCCGAAATGCTGTGGATGGATCTCCTCCATCTTTGTTGAAAGGAGCAGGTCTCGATACAGCGAAAGCTGGTAATTCAGGCCCAAACACCTGTCTGCCTACAAAAGAAAGAGCCGGGCATTGCACCCGGCTCTAGCTGGTAAGGTAAGGTAGGTGTTAGGAAGGGTTGCCCCTTCGAACTAAGTAACGGGTTTCATACGTTTCCCTTCCGGTAAAGCGAAATCTTTCACTTTTGCGCCTCAGTTTCGGGATCGGATGATCGGGGGCGCTTACGGGAAGAACGCCTTCTCGTCAAACTACTGCGCAGCAGCTGCACATCTCCGCCGGATGGACTCTGGAAAATTCGCAGGTCAAACTCTGGAGCGATCGCCAGGAGATGATCGAAGATGTCCGACTGCAGGTCTTCGTAAGCTACCCAGTTGGTGTCAGCACTGAAGCAGTATACCTCAATGGGAAGTCCATGTTCGGTGGGCGCCAACTGACGCACCAACAGCGTCATTCCCTGATGCACCTTGGGATGGTTCTTCAGATAAGCCAGGATGTAGGCGCGGAAGGTCCCTACGTTGGTGAGATGCCGGGAGTTCACCTTCACGCTGCTGTCCACGAAATGGGTCTTGTTCCAGTCCGCGATCTCCTGGTGTTTCTTCTGGAGATATTCGCTGATGTATTCGATCCGGCGATAGCGCTCCTGCATCTCCTCACTGCAGAGCTGGATGGACTCCATATCGATATAAAGTGCCCGCTTGATCCGGCGCCCCTGAGCCTCCTGCATGCCGCGCCAGTTTTTGAAGGACTCCGTGATGAGGGCGTAGGTCGGCACGGAAGTGATGGTCTTATCCCAATTCTGCACTTTGACCGTGGTCAGCCCCACATTGAGGACGTCGCCATCTGCTCCGTGTGAGGGCATCTCAATCCAGTCCCCGGCTCGCACCATGCGATTCGCGGCAATCTGGATTCCCGCCACCAGGCCCAGAATGGAGTCCTTGAAGACCAACATGAGGACGGAGGCCATGATGCCCAGTCCGCCAATGATCTTGAGCAAATCCTGCCCCGTGACGGCCGCCACCACCATGAGAAAGGCGGCGATGTAGAGCACCAGCTTGACCACCTGAACAATGCTTGTGACCGGTAGATCCGCGGACCAGGTAAACTTGCCGGTCAACGTCTGCAGCGCGTTGACCAGCGAATCCAGAGCCAGAACGCCCACCACGACCATGTAAACGGTGGCGCCACCCCGCACCAAGTTGATGAGCATGGTCTGGTCTTCACCCAACAATGGCCGGACCAATACGAAGATCACGAGGGCTGGCACCCAGTGAGTGAGCCAGCGCAGCACGTTGCTCTCCACAAAGACATCATCCCAATCCACATCAGACCTCTTGATGAGCGCGGTCAGCAATCGGATGAGCCCCTTGGAAACGAGGAGGTGGACCGCACCTGCGATGATCAGGATCAGAAGGACGATCGCAGCGCTGGCGCTCCAGGACGCAACCGTCGAATGCCAGTCCCAGGCCTCCAGCTTTTCCGTCAAGAGATCCACCAGCGAGGAAGTCTCGGTGGTGCCGGAAGCTTGAGTCGCACGAGAAGCAGAGTCGGATTCCATGGACGCTAACCAAGCAGCAAACGGACCCTCCATCAAACCCGGTAAGGACCGGAACCGCCCCGATCAGAAGGGCCTTTTAGCAGTTTGGGACCGGCGCTTGTGAAATAGATCACAATCTTTGCGCCAAATCTTGCAACCTACGCAGGGCGATCACCCCTATGGCCTGTACGGTTTCAAGCATGGAAATCTTACTGCTCACGATCTTCCTGAGCCTCATTTTGGCGGCCGGGTTCACCGCCAGTTTCGTGCATACCGTCCTGCGTACGGATGGTCGCAGCATGGAGCAACAAAGTCTCCAGCCTCTGGAGGAAGAGGACCCGCCTCGCTTCTAAAGCCATGACACAAGACCAACCTACCAAAGCCACCGTAGTTTACGACGACAAGACCGTCCGCTGGTTCATCCTGGCGTCGATCTTCTGGGGCGCCATCGCGATGGTTGTCGGCGTTCTGATCGCCATTCAGCTCAATACCTGGCGCGCCAACTTCAACCTCGAGTGGCTCACCTTCGGACGATTGCGGCCGCTTCACACCAATGCCGCTATCTTTGCCTTCGTCGGCAATATGATCTTTGCCGGCGTCTATCATTCCACGCAACGCCTCTGCAAGACACGCACCGCTTCGGACGTGCTCTCCTGGCTCCACTTCTGGGGATGGCAGGGCATCATCGTGGCGGCGGCGATTACGCTGCCCCTGGGGCTGACGCGTGGGAAGGAATACGCCGAACTGATCTGGCCCATCAACATCGCCGTGACTCTCATCTGGGTGGTGTTTGCCATCAACTTCTTCTGGACTCTGGCCAAGCGTAACGAGCCCTCGCTCTATGTGGCGATCTGGTTCTACATCGCCACGATCATCACGGTGGCGATGCTCTACATCGTCAATCACCTATCCATCCCGACGAGTTGGACGCACAGTTATCCCATCTTCGGCGGCGTGCAGGACGCCCTGGTGCAGTGGTGGTATGGCCACAACGCCGTGGCTTTCTTCCTCACGACTCCCATCCTGGGGATCATGTATTACTACCTGCCTAAGGCGGCCAATCGCCCGGTCTACTCCTACCGGCTCTCGGTGGTGCACTTCTGGTCTCTGGTCTTCATCTACATCTGGGCGGGTCCTCACCACCTGCTCAACACCTCTCTTCCTCACTGGCTGCAAGGCCTTGGCATGTGCTTCAGCCTGATGCTTTGGGCGCCGTCCTGGGGTGGGATGCTCAATGGGCTCCTGACTCTGCGAGGCGCCTGGGACAAGGTTCGCGAAGAGCCAGTGCTCAAGTTCCTTGCCGCGGCGGTCACCTTCTACGGCATGGCCACCTTCGAGGGCCCCTTGCTCTCCATTCGTGCCGTGAACCAACTCTCCCACTACTCGGACTGGACCATCGGTCACGTTCACAGTGGCACCCTGGGCTGGAACGGATTCATGGCTGCCGGGATGTTCTACTGGCTGGTTCCCCGGCTTTGGGGCACCAAGCTCTTTTCCAAGGGACTTGCGGAGATTCACTTCTGGATCGGCTTCGTGGGTATCCTCCTCTATGTTGGCGCCATGTGGGCCGCCGGGATTGGCCAGGGCCTCATGCTGAACTCGCTCGACGACACGGGCACGGCGGTTCGCTATCCCTTTATTGAGACGCTCAAGAGCACTCAGCTTCTGCTCGGATTCCGCGCCGTTGGTGGATCGCTCTACCTGATTGGCTGGATTATTCTCATCTTCAACATTGGGATGACGGTCGCCAAGGGCAAGCCAGCCACCTACTCTCAAGAGGTCACGCTCCGTCCGCAGAACCCGACTCAGAACAAGTTCAAGGAACTGCTTCTCGCCGAGCCGACTGCGGCATGCGTTGGGATCGTGCTCTTCCTGAGCATCTGGGTATTGGGTGATTTGTTTGTCGATTGGGTGGGTGCACTGCTCACGCTCGTGTTCATGGGAGTTGCCTGGTATCGCTTCAAAAAGAACAAGGAAGCCTGGATCCAGTGGTATGACTCCTTGAGCGAACACTGGATGCCCTTCACCGCGCTTGCCTTGGTCTCCGTGGCTGTTGGCGGTGCGCTCCAGATCATCCCCACGGTGACCGTGAATCGCGCCGAGAACATCGAGGGACGTCTCCAGAAGATGTATACGCCTCTGGAGCTCGCGGGACGGGATATCTATGTGAGTGAAGGCTGCTACAACTGCCACTCCCAGATGGTGCGGATGCTGGTGCCAGACGTACTACGCTACGGCGACTACTCAAGGCTGGGAGAATCCATCTACGACCACCCCTTCCAGTGGGGCTCCAAGCGCACCGGCCCGGATTTGGCCCGGGAAAGCGTCATCCAACCCGATGCAGGCTGGCACTATCAGCACATGGAGAACCCCCGGCTCACTTCGCTCGGCTCCAACATGCCCAACTATCCCTGGTTGTTCGAGAAGAAGACGGACTTCGCCGCTCTTCCTCAGAAGATCAAGACCATGGTCATGCTCGGTGTTCCCTATGATAAGTCCACCGAAGGATATCCGGCGCTCACCTCGGATGAGATCATGCAGCACGCTATCGAGCAGAGCATGGGAATCGCTGAAGGGCTGAAAGCTCTGGACCCCAATGTGGAGCATGATGACCAGATCATCGCGCTGATCGCCTACCTGCGAACCCTTGGCCGTTACGAGGAAGTGGGCGGCGCAGAAACCTCCGATGCCACGGCTCAATCCGCCGAATAGCCAAGCCAACCTCACACCTTCTTACGACCCATGTTCAAACGGCTGATTCTCGAAGACTGGACCCATGTGGTGCCGATCCTGGCATTCGCCCTGACCTTCCTTGTCTTCCTCTACTTTGTGATCCGCGCCTTCATGTTGAAGCGCTCTCACCTGGAACACCTCGCTCAACTTCCCTTGGATGAGGAGCAACCCGAACCCGCCCTTCCGAAGCACTCATGAGTACGGAATCCGAGCCCCAATCACCCCAGAATCCAGACGGTCCCATCCTGCGCGACCACGTCTATGACGGGATCCAGGAGTTCGATCAGAAACTGCCCAACTGGTGGCTCTTCACCCTCTGGATCGCAGTCGTCTTCTTCATCGTCTATTGGATGGCCTTCTACCAGTTTGGCATTGCCAAGACTGATGCGGAGCGCCTGGATCCCAAGATCGCTGAACTCCGCGAAAAGCGGGACCAGGCCATCCTCGCCATGCTGGACGATAACAACCTCTGGAAGATGAGCCGGGACGCGGCCTTTGTTTCAGAAGGAGAACAGATCTACAACCGCATTTGCGTGGCTTGTCATGGCCCCGGGATGGGAGGACGCCAGGAGGCTCCCACCTTGATTGGCCGTTCCCTGATTGACGATGAATGGGCTTACGGAGGCACTCCCACCGCCATCTACAAGTTGGTCAATGCGGGCACGCCCAATCCAGCTGAGGCGGTCGCCAATGGTCAATTGGTGATGAGTCCCATGGGCACGACTCTCACGCCGGCAGAGATGGCCAAGGTTACAGCTTTTGTGCTGAGCAAGCACGCGATTCCAGAAGGAGTGGATTTAGGTGGATAGGATGAGCAAGCCGGGCCCTATCGTGGTTGAGGGGGCCCGGCTTTTCTTCCGCTGAAATCTCTGCCCGAGCGAAGCTTCGCTAGCAACTACCGCGGATAATACACATCCGCCGACCGCTGCGAGACGTTTGGTGTCGTAGGCTCTCCATGTTCCAGTGAATGGAGGCTGCGCCATGCGGATTTGAAAGCGAACTGAACACGATGCCGGCACCAGGTGATGACGGAAGTTCTCCGGAAGATTTGAATGAGGGTGAGCTGTGGCTCTCCGCACTCCAGTCATCTGATTTTGTGGCGTGGCGCTGGAACCCGCAAACCGATGCTCTCACCTTCTCTTCCAATGCCGGGGACGTTCTGAAGCTGCCTGAGGGCATGACCATCGACTCCGGCGAACGATGGTTCTCCCTGATCCACCCGCAAGAACGAGAGGATCATGAGCGTCACTTGCACCAGGCCATTGAACAAGGAGTCAACTACTTCAGCCAGTTTCGTATCGTCGTCCCCAATGTGGAGAGTCAGATTCTTTGGATCGAAGACCGAGGCCAAGCCGTCCTCTCCTCCAATGGAGCCACATCAGTCACTGGTATCTTGAGTGATATCACGGACCGAAAGCTCAAGGAGGAAGCGCAACAACGGGCGGTAAGCAGGCTTGAGGCCACGCTTGCGGCTGCCAAGATTGGCACCTGGGAATACGATGTTGTTCAGGGCCGCCTATGGGCCGATGCGAATATGGCCCACTACTTCGGACTTAGCCCCGAGGAAGCCCAGGGTGGACCGCTTGAGCCTTACATGAGGGCGATGCATCCCGATGATCGGGACCGTGTGGCACAAGCCATTCAAGAAGCCATTGATACGGGTGATCTTTACCAGTGTGAATACCGGCTTCTGCTCCCAGATCAAACTCTGCGCTGGGTGATTGCTCGAGGCCGCATTGAGCGGGATACCGAAGGGAAAACCATTCACTTCCCCGGCATCGTCTTTGATGTTACCGCTCAGCGAGAGGCGGAAACCAAGGCCGCGCACCTTGCCATGGAAGCGGACCGGGACCGGCGTCTTTTCGAGACGATTCTTTCCTCTTCCCCGGACTACATCTACACCTTCGATCTCGACGGACGTTTCACGTTCGCGAATCAGCGTCTGATCTCTCTTTGGGGCGAGCGCGGAGTGAATCTGATTGGCGAAACCTTTAACGATCTGGAGGACTACCCCCGACACATCGCAGAGCGCCTAACCAGACAGGTCCAGCAGGTCATCGCGACCGGCCAACCGGTGCGAGACGAGGTCACTCGTGACTATGGAACGAAGATCATGCATTTTGACTACATCCTGGTTCCCGTGATCGGCGAGAATGGAGAGGTAGAAGCCGTTGCAGGATCCACACGGGATATCACGGAACGTAAAGAACACGAACGGCTTCTGGAAGAATCGGACCGCCGTAAAGACGAGTTCCTCGCGGTGTTAGCCCATGAACTTCGCAACCCACTCGCTCCCATTCGAACCGGGATCGAGATCCTCAAGATCTCCGACCAGTTCCCGGACTCACTGGAACATGTGCGCCGCACTATGGAGCGGCAGATGGAGCAACTCATCGTGCTCGTGAACGATCTCCTGGATATCTCCCGGATCACACTGGGAAAACTCCATCTCCGCCCTGCCAAGGTGGATCTGGCGGATGTGATTGGCAACGCCGTGGATTCCACCAAGCCGGAATTCGAGGCCAAGAAGCACCATTTCGAAGTCCGGATCCCAGATATCCCCATGCCTGTGGAAGTGGACCCTCACCGACTCGCGCAGATCTACTCCAATCTCCTGACCAATGCGGCCAAGTACACTCCGGAAGGAGGTGAAATTTCCCTCACCGTCGAACTCCTGGATACTGAGGTGCTTGTCCGCGTGAGAGACAATGGGATTGGAATTCCGACCGCTCAACAGGAGCACATCTTCGACATGTTCGGCCAGGTGGACAACCAGCGTTCCGGATCAGCCGGGCTCGGAATCGGCCTGACTCTGGTGAAGTCCCTGGTCGAGCTGCACAACGGCAGCGTCGGTTTCCACAGTGACGGAGCAGACCAGGGCAGCGAGTTCTGGGTGCGAATTCCCCGTTTGCCAATGGAGGAAGCTCCCGCATCCGAAGCCGTGGAACCAAAGGTCGAGTCTCCCCCTCCACATACCTCTCGCAAGAAGGTTCTCATCGTGGATGACAACCCTGCCTCGGTGGAGACCATGAGCATGGCCGTGGAGATGTTCGGCCATGAAACCCAAACCGCCCGCGACGGAGTGGAAGCCGTTGAAGTCGCCGAGCAGTTCCGGCCGGAAATCGTTCTTATGGATATCGGCATGCCGCGCATGAACGGATACGAGGCAGCCCGCGCCATCCGAGAGAAGCCGTGGGGCACCGAACTCATTCTGGTGGCCTTATCCGGTTGGGGACAGGACAGTGACCGTCACAAAGCCTTCGATGCAGGATTCAACCATCACTTGGTGAAGCCGGCGGAACCGAGCAAAATCCGCGCCTTGTTTGACTCGCTGGATGCCTCTCCCGAGTAGGCGCTGGTTTCCGATGCGGAATGCGCCTTCCAACCAGTACTCGCCAAGGCCAGAACCAGCAGCGAACTCAGGGGCATAAGCACTGCCGCCAGCAACGGATTCATCATTCCCAGGAGGCACAGAGTGACAGCGGCGATGTTGTAGAGCACCGCGAACAGGAACACCTTTGCCAGGATTCGTTGGCGCGTCTGCATGGTCATCATGAGCATGCGCAGAGCCCGCAGGCCCTTGCCGAGAAAGTAGAAGTCCGCCTTTCCCTCAAGGATGGCCGCTCCATTGGCTGGTGTGCCGGAACAGAGCGCTTCGTTGAAAGCCAGGCTGTCATTGGCGCCATCTCCAATAAACAACGTACGCCCTGCATCGTTACCTTTCAGCCACGCTGCCTTATCGCCCGGTGACAACCGGCCTAGTGCTTTGGAGGGATCAATTCCGACCTTTTCGGCCACTGCGGCGACTCGCTCCGGCTGATCCCCGCTGAGAATGGCCCAATCCTGAAACGAGCTGCGCAGAGCCGCGATCTCCTCTTCCGCTCCAGGTCGCAACGCTTCCGCGAACCGAAAACCTGCGATGAGCGTGCCATCTCTTGCCAGGACCAAGTCCGCATCTCTCACCGCAGGACCTCTCCAACCGGGCTTGCCTAGACTCCATTCCATCCCTTCCGAGTCCCGATAGCACACGCCCTGCCCCGGGATCTCCTCAATCTTCAACTGGATCGATCGCTGAGCTTCAAAGCCGAGTTCCTCGTGCAGGCTCCGCGCCAACGGATGCCGGTTGATGGCCACGAGATGAGCGAGCGCTTCCCTTTCCTGACCAGAGAGAGGGTTCAATGCCTCCCGGTTGATCAACTGCGGCACGGGCAGAGTCAGGGTTCCGGTTTTATCGAACGCCAACTGCCGTACCTTGCCCAGCCGGTTCCAGAGACTGAAATCCCGCACGAATAGGCCTTCCCCCTCCAGGACTCGGGCAGACCTCGCGTTGATCAAAGGAATCGCCACTCCCAATGCGCAGGGACAGGACACCACCAGGATGCTGACAAAGACTCGCAGACCGGCTAAGACGGAATCCTGCCAGATCCACCAACCCGCTCCCAGACACGCCAACACCAGCACCAGCAGAAGATAGACGCGAAGCACCCGCTGCAGCAGGGGATCCGAAGTCGCTCCCCGCTGATCGAGGAGCTGGCTCAGGAGGCTGTCCGTAAAGTCTTCGCTGGCCTCCAGGCGCACCGGCTCCCGCGAAAGCAATCGCGCACCCGCAGGGACCTGCTGATCCACATGCCTGAGCACCGGCTCCGGCTCGCCATTGATCCAGTCCAAACTCAGGGATGCCGCCTCACTAAGCAGCCGAGCCTCCACCGGCACCACCTCACCAGCCTTGACTTCAAAGGTCTCACCCGCCGCAAGGTTCTTATGATCTTCTCGTACGACCTCCGCCTCGAGATGCTTCCGCCTTGCAGAGGACAGCGCTCGTTCCTGCATCCAGCGGCCCAAGAGCATCAGGAACACGAAGGTCGCGACAAAATCGACATAGAAGAGCTGGGAATCCTTGCTGAACCAACTCACCAGGGAAGCGGCGTAGGCCACCCCGATGCCTAGAGCGATTGGAAAATCGATATGCAGCATCCGGTCTCGCAATGCCAGCCAGGCGCGCTTGAAAAAGTAGCCGCCTCCCACCAACACCGAAAGGGTCGCCGAAGCCAGGGCGATCAGGTCGCAAAGCGCTCCCAGGTCACTGCCGGGCTCCAGACCGAAGTACCGCGGAAGCGTAAAGGCCATGGTATTCAGCGCAAAGGCGCCACAAAGCCCCAGCCTGGGAACCAGCCTTTCGCCACCATCAGATTCCGGGACACGATCACTGGCCTGATAGCCAAACTTGAGCAGATCATTCAGGAAACCACTCAGAGAAAAGTCGCGGCCCGCTTCCCAAAATAACCGGATGCGACCTTCTTCCGGAAAGACATCGACCCGCAGTGCTCCGGGACATTGCTGAAACCGCCGTTCCACGAGCCAGGCGCAAGCCGCGCAGGACATTCCATCCAGGTGCAGCTCCAGTTGGGGCCTGTCACCATTGGCCTCGGCTCTTTCTTGAAGCGCATCCGCCCAAGCCCAATCGACCGGATTGAACACCGTCGTTCCCACTGCGCCCAGGACCCGGTTGTTCTTGAGATCGTAAAACCGCTCCAGACCTTCCGACTGGATATAGTCATACACATAACGGCATCCCCCACAGCAAAACTCCCTCTCCGCGGCTTGCGGAACAAACTTCGTGCCACAGTGACGGCAGGAGACCAGGGACGAGGAAGGCGAATTCATGGTACCACAGCCGTACGACAGCAGTCCGGGATTCCCATTCCTTCACCAGCCTGCAGACGCCACAAAACCACCGCCGCCGTGAGGAGCACCACGACGCGCTGCAGAATCGTCGCGCCTCGTTGTCCCACCCATTTCTGCACCCGCCACCATTGATGTTGGGCCAACCACAGAAGTGGCAGGGTGCCCAAGCCAAAACTCAGCGCCAAGGCTCCTCCTCGTACTGGAGAACCCGTCAGCGAACAAATGGCAAAGACCATGTAGAGCGGTCCGCAGGGAATCAACGGTGTCGCCAGGCCTACCAGTCCGGGACCAGCCTTCGACTGCAGCGGCAGTTTCCAGGGGGAGCGCAGGGGCAACTCCCAACCAAAAGCCCATCCCAGGGCAAAGAGTATGACGGCTCCGCCAACAAGCCAGAAAAGCCAGTTCACCATCTGGTCCGGCAACCATCCAGCCAGCGTCCCGCCAAAGGCTCCGGCCAGCATCCCCAGCCCCGTGTAAGCCAGAAGCCGCCCTCCCTGATAGAGCGCCGCAGAGTTGGACGCGGAGCAACTTCCCGACCGCTGACAGGCCATGCAGGCCAGTGGACCACACATTCCCATGCAGTGGAAACTGGTCATCAGTCCGGTCACAAAGGCACCGGTCAGGGTCAGTGACAGATCAGGACTCATGAGGTTGTTCCATGACAGAGTGGCTGAACTCTTCAAAGGGCGGAGGCGAATTCTTAACGGCGAATACGATCAGTCCAGCCCAGGCCCCCACATAAGCCAGGAAGAAAAGGATGATGAAGATCCAGGGACGTTTGGCGAACCACTTCCACATGGCAATAAGTCAGGTTTCAGCGTTAGATGACTTGAGGTATCGAGGATTGGGACCGGTGAATTCTCCTTTGGAGCTGGTCAGTACTTTCCCGTCTTCGGTCTCCACCTGCAGTACGAAGCTGGAAAGCCCCGCAAACTCTGATTTCGGCATCTGCAGGATCACCGTGATGATTTCTTCTCCCAAGGGTTTGATCTCCCGAATGACCTCCCCACTCACGATGGACAACCCTTCCGGAGCACTCTTCAGGTCCAGGCGAAACTTCACCGTCTCGTGCATCTTGTTGATCACGCGGAGCTGGTAGTTGTTCCTCACAGTGTCCTGAGTCACCATGAAGGTCGGCCCCGCCATTCGGCGCAGATTGGAGTTGAGCGGTCTCAGCTGAGACACCGCCAGGGACATCACGACCAAGCCGACGGAAAGCAGCACCGTGTAGACGATGGTCCTCGGCCGGACCCAGCGAGTTTTCTCGCCACTCAATCCCTTCAGCGAGTCGTAGCGGATCAAGCCCTTGGGCCGATTGACCTTTTCCATGATGCCATTGCAGGCATCGATACAGGCGGCGCAGCCAATGCACTCCAGCTGCAGCCCGTTGCGAATGTCGATCCCAGTGGGACAGACCTGGACGCAGCGATTGCAGTCGATGCAGTCCCCGGCATTGGGATCGGTCATCTTCCCTCTCGGCTCACCACGGATCTTGTCGTAGCCGATGGTCGTGGTGTGCTCATCCGTGAGCGCGCTTTGAAAGCGGCCGTAGGGACAAAGAATGATGCAGAACTGTTCCCGGAACCAGGCAAAGGCGCCGTAGAACCCGCAGGAGAAGAAGACCACCACTCCAAAGGATCGGGCGTGTGCCAGGGGAGATTGCTGCATCATCTCATAGAGCCGCGGCAGGGACACGAAATAGGAAAGAAACACGTGAGCCAGGATCACCGATACCACGATGTAGGCCGCGTGCTTGCTGATCCGCTTGACGAGCTTGCCGCTGGTCATCTTTGCCCGGTCCAGTTTGCGACGAGCCGCCGCGTCCCCTTCGATGAAACGTTCAATTCGGCGGAATACGTGCTCCATGAACACGGTGTAGGGACAGATCCAGCCACACCAGACCCGGCCAAAGAAGGCCGTGATGTAGAACAGGGAGAAGGCCAGTCCGGTGATCCCAAAGAAGAGAAGCCAGGCGTCCTGCGCCGCGAAGGTCAACCCAAAGAAGTGGAAGCGCCGGTTGATCACGTCCAGGAACACGGCAGGAAACCCGTTCACCTTAATCCAGGGCAGCAGCACATAGATGGCCAGGAGGAGAAAAGCCACCAGCCGGCGGGCAAAGGTGAACCGGCCGTGGACGTCCGCCGGATGCAAGAAATACCGTGAGCCATCCGGGTTGATGGTGGTGACGGAATCGAGATTGGGTCTCTTGCGAATCTCCGCGGCGCTGTTCATGAGGATGGTGATTGCAATATTCAGCAAGCCGAACGTACTGCTGCGCCTGCCTTGCGGTTTCGACCGCATGCATTGTTCGGGCGTGGAGAGGCCTCGGGAGACCACGTTTTGCCCTTCGATCTCCTTCGCTCCACTGCCGGCTCTCAAGGCGGCACATTCCTCAAGCCTGGACCGATCGTGAAATCCCCTCTTCCTGACTTGGCATTCACTCCCGAATGCCCAGGCGCTCAGTCCCCAAAAGGACGGACTCGTTCTGAGGAGGTTACGATTCCGGTTTACTTTCCCCAGGACGCTCCCTCATCCTTGCGGTCTCGAATGACTTCGCCCCTCATGAAACGAACTGCTACTCTCTTCATCCTCCTCCTTTCCCTTTCCCCTGCGTTTGCCGCAGATCCCTTCCCTGTCGAAACTCCGGAGTCTCAGGGCATCAGTTCCACCGTCTTGAGAGAGATGTCGGAATGGGTCCGCGCCGAAGGGCATGATGTGCGCAGCATGCTCGTTCTACGCAATGGCAACCTGGTGCTGGAATGGTATGCCGGCGACGTCACACGAGATCACAATCACAACCTGTTTTCCGTGACCAAGAGCGTCGTCGCCACGTTGACTGGCATTGCCATTGATGAGGGCGACATCGAAGATACGGATCAAACACTCGGCGACCTGTTCCCCAAATCCAAGGGGCTGCAGTCGAACCCTGCCAAGGCCGCCATCACCCTGGAAGATCTCCTGACCATGCGGAGTGGGCTACCGCAAGCGCGAGCCAATCAACCCAGCGGTCCGCAGAAGGCCATGTTCGACCGTGTTCATGAGGCGCCGGATCGCCTTGCCCTGATCCTGGATGACCTTCCTATGCCGGGCACCCCGGGCTCCAAGTTCGCCTATGGCAATATCGAGCCTCAACTGGCGCTCGCGGCGATCGAGGAACAGAGCGGCGATGATGCCCTGCGATTTGCCAAGCGTCATCTATTCGACCCGCTTGAATTTGAAAACGCGGCCTGGGTTTTCCCCGATGGCGAAGACCGGGTCCCAGGAGGCTATGGGCTGCGGTTGCGCGCCATCGATCTGGCGAAGATCGGTCAGCTCTATCTCAACCAGGGACGCTGGGAGGGGAAACAAATCCTGTCTCGAGAATGGATCACCGCTTCCACCCAGGACCGCACCGGCAGTGGCTATGGCTACTACTGGTGGATCGACACCCAAAACCAGGGTTACTCGGCCAAAGGTGTGCGGGGCCAACGCCTGGAGATTTTTCCGGAAAAGGGCCTCATCTTTGTAGTCACCTCGGACCTCCCTCCTTCCTCCGTGTCCTCCATCACCAGCACCCTGACGAACGACTATCTCCTCAAGGCCTTGAAGTCCGACGAACCGCTGAGCGTAGACTCCACGGAACAGGCGCTTCTCAAGAAGGAATTGGAAACCGCGCAGCAA
>JBHIXE010000004.1:23767-27396 GCA_041984905.1 Verrucomicrobiales bacterium
GATTGCCTCCAGCCAGGTTGCCTCAGGACTAGTCTAGTACGTGGCGCGACCTCCGGAGAGATCGAAGACGGCGCCCGTGGTGAAGGAGCAATCCGCGGAACATAACCAGGCCACCATCGCGCCGACTTCCTCTACTTTGCCAAAGCGGCCCATGGGGATCTTGCTCAGCATGTAGGCCACGTGATCCGGGCCGACCTGCTGCAGGATATCCGTCTCGATCACGGCCGGCGTGATGCAGTTCACCAGGATGCCGTCCTGCGCGAGTTCCTTGCCGAGACTCTTCGTGAGCGCCACCACGCCAGCCTTCGCTGCCGAGTAATGGCTGGCATTGGGGTTGCCCTCTTTCCCGGCTATCGACGCGATATTGACGATCCGCCCTGTGCCACGCTCCAGCATGTGCGGCACGACATTGTGACAGGTCAGGTAGGGCCCTATCAGGTCCACCTCCACGACTCGCCGCCATTCCTCCGGCGGGATCTTCCAGGTCTTGTCGGTGAGTCCGGCGATACCCGCATTGTTGATCAGGCAATCGATCTGGCCGAGCTGGGTCAGCGTCGCTTCCGTTGCATCCGCCACGGAGCAGGCATCCGTCAGCTCCACTTCCACGAAGACACCACCCAGCTTGTTGGCGGCGCTCTCGCCTTCGCTCCGGTCGCGATCCCAGATGCACACCCGCGCGCCTGATTGGGTCAGCCTTTCGCCAATCGCGAAGCCGATTCCTCTTGCGCCTCCCGTTACCACGGCGGTCTGGCCGGTCAGATCAATTTGGTTCATCGCCAGATCCTGACCAGAACTCCGAGTGGCTGCAACTGAGAATGCACTGGACGAGCAAGGAACGGCTTTCCACAATCGCCCACCATGTCCGCGCCCGAACCCAACAAGCCCTCCGAACGGCTCGAACAATCCTATCGCCAATCCGTGCGGGAACTCATCTTCATCCTGGTCGCCTGGACTGCGTTCGCCGTCTGGATCATTGGGACCGGGGCATTGCTCGCCTACCACTCTCCGGATGAAGAGGTGCAGATTCTCTTCGGCATGCCGCGCTGGGTGCTGGTCAGCGTGGCTCTCCCCTGGCTCGCGGCGATTGGGCTGATCTTCTGGTTCGCCCTCCGCTTCATGAAAGATACCGACTTGGGTGATTCCAACTGAGCTCGCCTCTCCTCATCATGCCCGACTCACTCTTGCTTGCTTCCAGTGCCGCGGCCAACTCCGCATTGGTGACCTTTGCGATTTATCTCGTGGGAGTCTTCGTCCTCGCCGCTCTCGCCAATCGGCTCCAGAAAGGCCGGGAATTTGCCAGCGAGTATTTCCTGGGGAGTCGCAATCTCGGGATGTGGGCGTTTGCCCTGACCTTCGCCGCCACCGCGGCTTCCGGTGGCAGTTTCATGGGATTCCCCGCCCGGATCTACTCCAATGGTTGGGTGCTCGCCTGGTGGATTGCAGGCTATGCGGTGGTTCCCCTGGTTGCCTTGGGGATGCTGGGCAAACGCATCAACCAGGTGGGCCGAATCGCTGGAGCGATCACGATTCCCGAACTCCTGCGCCGCCGGTTCGCGAGTCCGTTAGTGGGCAATGTCGCCACCTCGCTGGTGGTGTTCTTCCTCTTCTTCTACCTGATCGCCCAATTCAAGGCCGGCGGCGCCATCATGGCCACGCTCTTGAGTGAAGTGGACCTCTTTCAAAGCGCAGTTGCCGGCGTGGAATCCGTCACCGCCAACCTGCCCTGGATCGGTCAATCCAGCGGGGATGAACTGCTCTGCCGCGTGGCCTTTGCCGTGGCAGTCATCGCCTACACGACCTGGGGTGGATTCCGAGCCGTGGTCTGGACAGACGTCATGCAAGGACTGGTCATGGCTATCGGAGTGGTGCTGCTTCTCTTCCTGACCCTGGCTCAAGTGGGCGGACTGGGAGCGGCAACTCGCGACGTCGCCAAAATGACGACCCCTGAATTTGGCACCGCCGTGCTACAACTCGAATCCCCCGCAGAAACCAACCTCAACCTTCCTCGCGGAACCTGGGTTGCCGATGCGGATGGGGTTCCTCACCGGCTCAACACCAACGTCACCATCCCAAAGGACCAACTCGTCAGCGAAACGGCGGAACTCCTCCGAATCACCAGCCCCCACGAACAGGAGCGGATTCGCGAGCAGGTCGTCCCTGGGGTGACCGTGATCGAAGCCACTACCACCAAATACGCTTATGGTGCGGACCAACCCGGAGTCTATGTGTCCGCGCCAGGCCCCTCCCAATCCAGTGCCACTGGATTCCTCACGTTCAGTCTGGCACTGAGCTTCTTTGTGTTCTGGAACTTCAGCAGCGCAGGTCAACCCAGCGGCATGGTGCGGCAAATGGCGTACGATAACACCATTACCCTGCGGCGTTCCCTTCTGCTGGTGACCGTCTTCTACAGCCTCATTTACTTTCCCCTGGTGCTGGTCTTCACCTCCGCCCGCGTCCTGTTGCCCGGGATGGAGATTTACCCGGACCGGATCATGCCAGAGATGGCGGCACACGTCACGACCGCGGCGGGAGTACCCTGGCTCGCAGGTCTCCTGGTGGCAGCCCCTTTTGCGGCGGTGATGTCCAGCGTGGACTCCTTTCTCCTCATGGTCTCGTCTGGAGTCGTACGAGACATCTATCAGGAGAATATCAATCCCAAGGCCTCCGAACGCACCGTCAAGCGACTCAGCTACGCCGTCACCATTCTCGTCGGGATCCTGGCACTTCTCGCGGTTCTCAATCCCCCTCGCTATCTTCAGGACCTGATCATCTTTGCCTCTGGTGGATTGGGCGCCTGCTTCCTCATGCCCATGGTCTTCGCCCTCTACTGGCCGCGCATGACCTCGTTAGCGGCGACGGTGGGGATGCTGAGCGGCGGAGGGACCATCCTCTTGCTCTACCTGGTGGGTTATGCGGTCAACGGCCAGTTCGGCGAATACAACTTCCTGGGCCTTCACCCTTTCATCTGGGCAGTCTTCGTGACCACGGCTGTCATCGTGGGAACCAGCCTCGCGGGCGCACCGCCCCGGGAAGACTTGGTCAGGAAATATTTTGGTGGTCAGGGAAGTCGCTAGTTGGTTAGGCTGATTTTTGCGATCATGAAAACTCAGGACGAATCCAGCCGCCGGGCCTACTGGGCCGAACAAATGGAGCTCGGCTACGCGCTCGTAGAACAGACGATGTCGTTCGAGGTGCAGGAATGCGGAGAAGGCTTCGTCTCCATCCCGGAAGCTGCCGAAGCGCTCGGCGTAGAGATGTGGTTTTCCGAGTCCAAGATCGCCGGGGAACTGGACCGGGTTTTCTACATTCGCGAGGGCCTGATTTCCAGTCTTATGGCCGCGGGCCGGGCCATGAACGCCAAGGGTTGGATCCTCAAGATTGAGGACGGGTATCGTTCCCAGGACATGCAGTCCCAACTGGTGAGAAAGCCCGAAGTGTTCGATGCCATCCTCCGCAAGTGCATTTGGGAGAATGGCGGCAAGATACCTTCGGTCGAATTTGTGGCCCGCCGAGCCCTCGTGCTCGTGGCCAATCTACCGAAGACCGGCACGCACATGTCCGGTTCCGCCATCGATATCTCCGTCTTCCGACGGGAGGATGGAACGGAACTCTGGCGCGGCGGCCCTTAC
>JBHIXE010000004.1:27406-34182 GCA_041984905.1 Verrucomicrobiales bacterium
AACTCACTCCCATGCGCTCGCCTTTTGTGACCAGTGAGGAACTGGAGAACCGTCTCGCGATCACGGAAGTCATGGAGGCGGAGGGTTTTGTGCATTTCCCCTACGAGTTCTGGCACTTCAACAAGGGGGACGCTCTCGGGAACATCCTCAAGAAGAAACGCAACCCGGCCCGCTATGGTCCCGTGCACTGGAATTCGACCACCAACGAGGTGACTCCCTACGAGGATCCTATGAGACTGCTCAACCCGCAGGAAGTGATGGAAGCCGAGATTGCCGCCTCTTTTGAGCGACTGGGATAGCCGACTGCATCAGAAAGATCCCGGCTTCAGTCACCGTGTCGGATAACACATCCCTCGAACCATGAAACTCCGATTCACTTACCTTGGGCTGGTTGCCCTTCTCCTTGCCTCTTCGCCTGCCAGCGCCGCCGAGTTTCAAGCCGGGGCCGCAGTCACCGACGTCACTCCTCCCACCCTGCCGGTGCTGATCAACGGCAGCATGCTGGGCCGCTCTGTCGATACCGTGAATACGCGAGTCCATGCCCGGGCAATCGCACTCTCCGATGGGAAGGAACAGATCGCGATCGTGGTGGTGGACAGTTGCATGATCGGTCGCCAATTGCTCGACGAGTCCAAGGAACTGGCTCAGGAACGTCTCGGCATCCCCAAGGATCGCATCCTGATTTCCGCGACCCATTCCCACAGCGCTCCTTCTTCCATGGGTTGCCTGGGGACAGCTGCCGATCCCAAGTATGTCCCCTTCTTGCGAGAAAAGCTGGTGGAAGCCATTGCCGCCGCGCAGGCGAATCTGGCTCCAGCTCAGATTGGGTTCGCCAAGACCAATGCCGCGGAATTCACTGCGCTGCGCCGCTGGATTCGGCGCCCTGACCGAATCGAAATCGATCCCTTTGGCAATCCCACGATGCGGGCCAATATGCATTCCGGACGCAACTGGGATGACGTGACCGGCGAATCCGGCCCTGAAGATCCCGATCTCGCCCTCATCTCGATCCAAACCGCCGAAGGCAAACCCCTCGCGGTGCTGGGCAACTTCTCCATGCACTACTTTGGGGATAAGGCCATCAGCGCGGACTACTTTGGACTGTTCAGTGAGGGACTGAAGGAGCGACTCGCGGCCGAGGGAACGCCCTTCGTGGGAATCATGTCTCACGGTTGCAGTGGAGATATCTACCGCGTCGACTACAAGGTCCCCGAAGAGAATCGGCCCAAACCGACAATCCAGGAATACGCCGACGGATTGCTCGACAAAGCGATGTCCGCTCTAAAGAACGTGGACTACCGCAAAGACGTGGAACTGGCCATGGACGAAGAGCGCATGACGCTGAACTATCGTGTGCCAAATACCCAACTCCTGGAGTGGTCCCAGCGTATTGTGGATGAAATGGGAGATCGCCCTGCCAAGGATCGCACAGAGATCTACGCCCAGGAACAACTCATCCTCCACGAACGACAGAACACGGAAATCGTCGTCCAGGCACTACGCATTGGGGACATCGCCATTGCCACCACGCCGAACGAGACCTACGCCATCACCGGACTCAAGATCAAAGCCGCCAGTCCTGTGGAGGACACCATGGTGATCGAGCTCGCCAATGGCGGCGACGGCTACATCCCCCCGCCGGAGCAACACCTCTTTGGCGGTTACAACACCTGGGCAGCCCGGTCCGCTGGATTGGAAGTGCTGGCCGAACCCAAGATCACTCAATCCGCCATCCAGCTCCTGGAGAGCGTCGCAGGCAAACCTCGCCGTCCCTGGTCCTTGAGCAATGGCCCCGCCGCCACCGAAGTCCTCAAGGCAGAACCCTACGCCTACTGGCGCCTCAATGAATTTGCCGGTCCCCACGCCACGGATGCTACTGGCCAAGGACGGGATGCAGTCTACGAAAGCACGATCACCTACTACCTGGAAGGACCGCGTTCGGAAGCTTATTGCGATGACGGCGAGGTCAATCGCGCCGCGCACCTGGTCGGCGGCCGGGTTCGTGCCATGATCCCCAAGATTGATGATCGATACTCCGTGGCCATGTGGATCTGGAATGGCATGCCCAATGAGGGCCGGGAAGTGAGTGGCTGGCTCTTCTCCAGGGATCGCGACCATGGTCTCAGCACCTTTGGCGATCACCTCGGCGTGGGTGGTAGTGCGGCTCACACCGGCAAGCTGATGGTCTTGAGCGGAAACGATCCCAGCTCCGCCGTTGCAGGCGAATCCCTCCTTCCAAGGTGGGAATGGCAGCACGTTGTTTTGGTCCGGGACGGCGCCAGGGTATCCGTGTATCTCAACGGAAAACCGGAGATCCAGGCGGAGCTTCCCGCGACCATACCCGCAGGCCTGGACCAGTTCTTCTTCGGCGGTCGCAGTGACAACGACGCCAACTGGGAAGGCAGACTGGATGAGATCGCCTTCTTCAATCGGGCTCTCTCCGCAGAAGAAGCGGCCGCTTTGTTTCCGAAGTAAGGCATCGACAAAAACTGCCACCTTCTCTTACACTACACACATGGGCAAAAAACCCAGTCGCCCTCATATGTGGGAGGAGGACGCAGCTGGAGCCGAAGGAACAGTCGACCCTAACGCTGTTCTCGATGACCGGCCCTTCTTCGATATCTCCCTGGATATGCTCTGCATTGCGGGGACGGATACTTCAAAAAGGTCAATCCCGCCTTTCACCATGTGTTGGGATACCAGGAAGAAGAATTGCTGAGCCGCCCATTCCTGGAGTTTGTTCATCCCCAGGATGTGGAGTCCACCATCCAACAAATCCGGAAGCTGGATGAAGGTCAGCCCGCGGTCATGTTCGAGAACCGTTACTTTCACAAAGACGGCAGTATCCGATGGATCCAGTGGAACTCGGTGGTGGTGGAGGGAACGGGCCTGATCTATGCCGTGGCTCGGGACGTCACTCAGCGCCAGCAGGACGAGGAGAGTTTGAGACACTACGCCGCGGAACTGGAGGCCAGGAATCAGGAACTCCAGGAAACCCAAGAGCGACTCATTCAGGCCGAGAAGATGGAGAGCATCGGCCGCCTTGCCACGGGCGTGGCGCACGAGGTGAAGAATCCCCTCGCGATTCTCCAAATGGCCGCGGAATACCTGCAGGAAGAGATCGCGGCCGATCGGCCCGACCTCGGTTCGGTGACCGGAGAGATGATGAAAGCCATCTCACGCGCGGACCAGATCATCTGTGGGTTGGTCAATTTCTCCCGGCAGACCCAGCTGAATCTGGAGCCGATCGAGTTCTCCGTTCTGGCGGAGGAAGCCCTGCTTATGCTTCGTCACGAACTCCGGAAGCATGAAGTCGAGGTCACCGTTGATATCGAGGAAGGTTTCCCGCGGGTCGTCGCTGACCGGATCAAGTTCGAGCAAGTCCTGGTCAACCTCGTTTCCAATTCGATCGATGCGATGGAAGGCAACGATCATCCTGCCATCTCCATCCAGGCGAAGACGGCTCCCTGGAAGAAGAGCGCAGGTCCCCATAGCATTTCCGGCGGGCTGGGCCCTTTCGAGGAGGGGCAGGTCGTCATCTGCATTGAGGTCCGTGACAATGGTCCCGGCGTTTCCCCAGAAAATCTCCGCAATATTTTTGACCCCTTCTTCACCACCAAACCTCCTGGCTCGGGCACGGGATTGGGCCTCGCCGTGGTGCAGAAGATCATTGAACTGCACGAAGGCCAGATCGATTTCGGCAATCTGAAAGAGGGCGGATGCAGGGTGCGGATTCAGCTGCCCAAACCTTGAGCGCTCATCCTCTCCCATGGGAAATCCAACGGGCGACTTGATCCGTAAACCTTGGAAACCACCTCATTTTCAGGTATCTTGAAGGTTATGAGCAAACCAAACCCCGAAGCGAAAATCCAACAGATGAACGCGCATCTGGAGCAGTTCAAACAGATGTCGCACCGGGCGAAGGCCAGAATCGAGCGGCTCGCGGAGCTCTCCATGGTGATTGAGGATGATCTGAAGTTTAAGGACTTCGCCGATCGCGTGAGCGATCTGTTCAGCCTTACCAACCAGTTCGAGGACCAATTGGAAAAACTGATCCACGACTACGAGATCGAGCGGAATCGCATCGAAAACGAAGACATGCCCAAGGCACCTGCAGAGAAAAGCTCCTAGGGCAGGCTCTCTCCCGAGGCCTCACTCGCGTATTTTCTGCTTCCCGTAGGTGGGCGGACCCGTTCAGACTGAGCGCGTCTGTCCACTACCATGAAGACCCCCACTCGACGCGAAAGCTTGAAGCTGGCCGGCGGAGCGCTCTCCCTTGCCACTTTCCCCTCCTCTCTCCTGGCACAAGATCAGGCAATCGATCCTCTCCAGCGGTTTCCGCGCCTGGTTCACAATTTTTACCTGCAAAGACTACGGCGAGCCGAGGCCCGGGGCGTCGCCCTGAAGGCGGAGATCCAAAGCCAGGAAGATGCGGAAGCTTACGTGAAAAGCGTGCAGGACAAAATCCGGTCCTGCTTTGCGCCCTTCCCCAAAGAGAAGGGGCCACTCAATGCCAAGATCACGGGTGTCATCGAGCGAGATACTTACCGAATCGAGAAAGTGCTCTTCCAGAGCCGGCCCCGTTTCTGGGTGACGGCCAATCTCTATGTGCCGAATGGCAGAGCGTTTCCCCTCCCCGGCGTGGTGGGAACCTGTGGTCACTCCGCAGAAGGCAAAGCAGCGGAAGCCTACCAAAGCTTCGCGCAAGGCCTGGCGCGCATGGGCTATGTGGTCCTGATCTACGACCCGATCGGTCAAGGCGAGCGCAACCAGTACTTTGATGAGGAGGACAAGTTGGTGATTCGTGGCTCCACCCACCAGCACAACCAGGCCGGAAATCAGCAGGTTCTGCTGGGAGAGTTCTTTGGAACCTGGCGTGCCTGGGACGGCATTCGTGCACTCGACTATCTGTTGTCTCGCGAAGAGGTGGACCCCAAGCACGTCGGCGTGACTGGCAATTCCGGTGGCGGCACCATGACCACCTGGCTTTGTGGTGTGGAGCAGCGCTGGACCATGGCGGCTCCTGCCTGTTTCGTGACCACCTGGCGGCGAAACCTGGAAAACGAGCTGCCTCAGGACAGCGAGCAATGTCCTCCGCGTTCCGTGGCCCAGCTGCTGGATCATGACGACTACCTGGCAGCGCTGGCGCCCAAGCCCATCATCATTCTCTCCAAGGAGAAGGACTACTTTGATACCCGTGGTTCCGCCGAAGTGCTGGAGCGGCTCAAGCGCCTCTATGCCCACTATGGCAAAGAAGAGAACGTCGAGCTGTTCACGGGCCCTTCCGAGCATGGCTACAGCCAGGAAAACCGGGAAGCCATGTATCGCTTCTTCAACAAGGTGACTGGCATCTCCGACGCCAAGACAGAGCCTGAACTCGTGATAGAGGATCCCAAAGATCTCTGGTGCACCAAGGAAGGCGAGGTCCACAAGATGAAGTCCAAGAGCGTCTTCGACTTCACGGTTGCCAAGGGCGAGTCCCTCCAAAAACGCCGCGGAACGCCTCAGGGCGAAGACTTGAAGAAAGCGGTAATCCAGACGCTCAAGATGCCTCGTGCCTTCCAGGACACCGCGCCTGATTTTCGCATCCTGCGCTGGCGTGGGCCGGGCCGCAATTACACCCGTCCCTACTTCATCAACTACGCCGTGGAAACCGAGCCGGGAATGCAGGCGATTGTGACCATGCTGACGCATGAGCGCTGGAACTCACGCCCTCCCAAACCCACTAAAGGCGCCTCCGCAATTCTCTATGTATCCCATCATTCCGCGGATGAAGAACTGCAGACGGATCCTCATCTGCGGGATCTCCTGACCGAGGCTGGCGACGATGCTGGATTGTTCGCGATGGACCCACGAGGCATTGGCGAGTCCTTGCCGGCAACCACGGGAACGGATCCCTTTGGCTACTATGGCGGGGACTACTTCTACGCCACCTATGCCAACATGCTGAACAAGCCTTACGTGGGAGGAAAGACCTTTGACGTGCTCCGGGTTCTGGATTGGCTTGGCGGGATGGGCTACGCCCAGATCCACCTCGTCGCCAAAGGTTGGGGCGCCGTGCCCGGAACCTTTGCCGCCTATCTCTCGGATCACGTGAATCAGGTCACCCTGAAGCACGCCCTCACCAGCTACCAGGACGTCACCCGGATCGAGCACTATCAGTGGCCCCTCTCCAGTTTTGTCCCCGGCGTACTACGCCATTACGACTTGCCGGATCTCTATCGGGCACTCGGCCCCAAGGAGCTCAAGCAGATCGAGCCCTGGAATGCGGAAATGGAACCGGTCGTCTGAATCGGGGAAGCGAGTAGACCTTATACTAAATCGGGGGGACTTCATCGAGCCTCAACCCTAAAAGGGTATTTTTGAGCACTCGTATCACCAAACATATCGTAGGTGCCCATGTGATAAATGAGTTTATTATCCCGCTCCCCAAAACCCTCTTCTTCCTCATTCAGCTCAAACAGTTGTTCTCCCAAGTGTTCAACCCTCCCATTCTCCAATACGAGCGTAACTTGCGCGTTTGCTCCGGAATCCAAAGTTGCCACCTCCACGCCATTCGCATCACTAATCAACAGATTGAAAGGCTGGTTCCAGACAACGCTAAAAGTTGTCTCAGTTGAATGAACCCTAAGTCCCTGGGACCTAAAACACGATATCACAACCAAACAGGAGCATAACATCAAGGACCATCTCAAGCATGCTTCAGAGGCTAATGGGTAGATACGCATCGCGATTTCATTGGGGTTAAATTCAAAGGTAGGTCCATTCTCGCGCGC
>JBHIXE010000005.1:0-281 GCA_041984905.1 Verrucomicrobiales bacterium
TGATTCGGAAACCGTCTACTCCTTGAACTGGGCCACAAGTCCTGTCAGCGTCGCCTTGGCATCACCGTAGATCATCCGCGTATTCTCCCGGAAGAAAAGCGTGTTCACGAGTCCGGAGAAACCGGCGCCCTGACCCCGCTTCAGGGCAAAGACCGTGCGTGCCTGGTGCACATTGATGATGGGCATACCGTAGATGGGGCTGGATTCGTCCTCTGCCGCAGACGGATTCACCACGTCATTGGCGCCCACCACGATCGCCACGTCCACCAGCTCCATGGTGG
>JBHIXE010000005.1:291-3949 GCA_041984905.1 Verrucomicrobiales bacterium
ATAACGAACCTCGGCGCCGTTGGCCTCCAGCATTTCGCCCAATTCCTTCACGGCGTGCTGAGCTTGAGCCACCGCCATGCCGTATCCGGGAACAAAGATCACATTGCGAGCGGCTTCCAGAACATAGTAGGCATCTTCCACGGAGATGGCTTTCATCTCCCCTTCCACCTGCTGAGTCCCGCCGGAGCTGGCTCCGAATCCGCCAAAGAGCACGTTGGTCAAGGAACGGTTCATGGCCTTGCACATGATCACCGTCAGAATCAGTCCGCTGGTGCCGACCAAACAGCCCGCCACAATCAAGACGTTGTTTTCGATCACGAAGCCCGCGGCGGCAGCCGCCAGTCCCGAGAAGCTGTTCAAGAGCGCGATCACGACCGGCATGTCGCCCCCGCCAATGGGGATGACCCCGAGCACGCCCAAAAGAAGCGATACCACGATCACCACGTAGAGCAGAGTGGGAGAATCGTAGCCGACGAAGCCAATCCCTGCGGCGATCAACAAGGCGAACAGGCCCAGGTTCACCATCTTCTGACCGGGGAAGGTCTTGGCGGAACCACTGATCTTCTCAGAAAGCTTCAGGTAAGCCACCATGGACCCGGTAAACGTAATGCCCCCGATGAGGATCGTGGCGATGACCGCACTGGCGTTGAAAGTTGGAATGCTCGCCTCACCTGCGACGTTTGCCCAACCCACCAAAAGACTGGCGAGACCACCGAATCCGTTGAAAAGCGCCACCATTTCCGGCATGCCCGTCATGGCCACTTTCTTGGCCGCCAGATACCCGATCACGCCACCGGCCCCAAGGCCGATCGCGATCCAATGCCAGGCAATCTTGCCCGCGTCCGCCATTCCCCAAAGGGTGGCGACAACTGCGATGAGCATGCCGACCGAGGAGATCAGGTTCCCACGCTTGGCCGTGGTGGCCTTGCCGAGCATCTTGATCCCCAGGATGAAGAGGATCGAGGCAACGATGTAAGTGATATTGAGTCCGTGTGAATCCATGGTGGGTGATCGAGCTCCCGTCCGGGTTTATTTCTTGCCGCCGTCTTTCTTGCCAAACATGGTGAGCATCCGGTCCGTCACCACGTAGCCACCCACCACATTGATGGTGGCCAGAATGAGTGCGGCGAGCCCCAGCCAGACGGCCAGGTCGCTATCGGTACGGCCCGCATAGATCAGGGCACCAACAATGGTGATGCCGGAAATGGCGTTGGAGCCGGACATCAGAGGGGTATGCAACTGGGACGGAACCTTGGAGATGAGCTCAAAGCCCAGGAAGGCAGCCAGGGTGAAAATGAATAAGAGGAGTACAAGGTCCATGGGAAGTGAAATGGGGTTAGAGGATCTGTGCCGTGGGGCGGGACTTATTGGAAGCGCTCGTTCACGATCTCGCCGCCATGAGTCAACACGCAGCTCTTCAGGATCGGGTCTTCCAGGTCCAGCTTGAATTCCTTGGCTTCTTTATCCCAGAAGTGCTCAAAGAAGTTGTAGAGGTTGTTGGAAAACATGGCGCTCGAGTCTCGCGGAATCATGTTCTCCAGCTTGGCGTGGCCAATGAGGAGAACCCCGTTGTCAGTCATGACCTCTTCGTCCGGAACCACGCCTTCAACATTGCCCCCGGTCTCAGCGGCCAGGTCCACGATGATGGATCCGTTGGGCATACTGTCGACCACGTCTTTTTTGATGAGGATCGGCGCCTTTCGACCGAAGAGTTTGGCGGTGGTGATCACAATATCCGACTGCGCACAGACTTTGCCCTGCTCGACCCGCTGCTTCTCCAACTGCTCGCGAGTCAGCTCCTTCGCATAACCCTGATCTGTCGATCCGGTCTCACCCAGATCGATCCGGAGGGCTTTGGCTCCCAGGGATTCCGCCTGTTCCAAGGCCTCTTCCCGGGTGTCAAAGGCTGTCACTCTGGCACCCAGACGCTTGGCGGTCGCGATCGCCTGCAAGCCAGCCACACCCACCCCAATCACGAATACTTTGGCGGGTGAGATGGTGCCTGCGGGCGTCATCATCATGGGAAGAATCTTATTCAACCGCGCCGCTGCGAGGACCACGGCCATGTAGCCCCCAAGGTTCGCCTGAGAACTGATGGCGTCCATCTTCTGCGCCAACGTCGTCCGCGGCATCATCTCCAGGCTCATCCCCGTGATACCTGCATCCTTGAAAGCAGCCAACCGCGCTTTCTGCGGAGTCTCCGTTGGAGCTTCCCCTTCTCCGAGGTGGATATAGAAGGGATTCAGATAGCCAATGTGCATGGCGCCCTTCTTCAAAGACTGGATCTCCTCCACCTCTGGCGGGAGCACCCGGAACACGATGTCCGCATCCCTCAGACCGCTCGCGCGATCCTGCTTCTTGGCCCCGGCTTCTTCATACATGGCGTCTGTGAAATCCGCGGTTTCACCGAGTCCAGGCTCAAAGTAAACTTCGACGCCCAAGCCCACCAATTTCTTGGCCGTGTCCGGGGTCAGGGCGGCACGGGTTTCCTTCGGGGACAACTCTTTGGGGACAAATAAGCGCATGAGAATCGGCGGCGAACGTAGGTAGAACTGACCAGATATCAAGCTCGAAACCGGAGCACACCCCCGTTCGAACGGTTCTATCTGACTGGAAAACAGGCAGTTTCTTAACAATTTAGGGCTCGTCCAACAACCCTTTCACGGGTCTGTTCTCTGGACGCTTGATCCTCTTGATATCGGGAAACGACTCGCTAAAATCTCTTCCGGGGAGCCGGACATCGGGCCCAACTGCGCAAACCTCCGAAGTGGCTTCGTCTGCTCTCCAAACCCAACAATCGACTCTGTGGCCTCTCTATGAAAATCTTTAAATCCATTGAAGGAGTGGGAAAGAAAAACTGGTTAATTATGGCTGCGGTCACCGGACCGCTTCTGATCCTGTTCGCGCTCATGCCGACCATGTTTCTTCCGAAACCTGAAGCGCCGGCCAATCTCGCCTCCAAGGACAAGGCCATTGTCATCGACCTGGAGAAGCAGGTTCTTTATGCCTATGAGAAAGGCAAGCTGGTCCATCGTTTCCTGGCCGTGTCCGGGATGCTGGACCACGAGACGCCTCCGGGAAACTACAAGGTGCGGACGAAAAAGGAGAGCCATCACAGTGCTGAGTTCGATGCCCCCATGCCTTATACCATGTTCATCATCGAGGAACGAGGCATCGCGATCCACGCCGGGTTGGCCGTCGGCGCCAAGTGGCGCGCCAAAACCATGGCGCCCTCTTTCACCAAGCACATTGGTTCACATGGATGCGTAGGCCTGGAACTCTGGGACGCCAAAACCCTCTTTGAATGGGCGCCGATGTTTACGCCTGTGGAAGTGAAGGCAAGCTTCGACGGAGCGGTCGCCCAGAACTGACTGTCAGTTGGATCGATTGAGCGCGGTCTAAGGTTGAAGAACCCTCCGACCGCGCTGTAACATCCATCGTCCCATGGGACACCATCTAGAGCCGAATTTGCGGGAGCGGCCCGTACGCTTTGCGGTCGCCGCCGTGGTTCGTTGGGCCATGACCCTGTTTGTGTTCGCCGTCCTCATCTTTTTCTGGCCCGTCCAACCCGATGCCGAGACCGCGGCGGTGCGTGACCGCGGCGTAGTCTTCGCCGAAGCCCGCGTCGGTGATCACCTTGCGAGCTGCGGCGTCGGCG
>JBHIXE010000005.1:3959-22399 GCA_041984905.1 Verrucomicrobiales bacterium
GCGCTCCAAGATCGAGGAGATGAAGGAACTGCACAGCGGCAGATACCGCAAAGCCAACCCGGTGATCGCGATCGACTACACCATGCCGATCTACAAGCGCCGACTTTGGCTCATCGATTCCGAATCCGGCAAAGTGAAGCTCAATACCCATGTGGGTCACGCCTGGAATTCCGGGCTGCTCTGGGCCGCCAACTACTCCAATATTCCCAATACGGAAAAGTCCTCTTATGGAGCCTTTGTGACCCAGGAGAGTTATTCCGGTCAGTTCGGGTATGCCATGCGGATCCGTGGTCTGCAGAGCGGGGTGAATGATAATGCGCGAGACCGCGCCATTGTGTTTCACGGAGCGGACATCCCTTGGAGTGCCGGGTGTTTTGTAACTCCTCCCGACCATAACAAGCAGATCATTGACGCGGCCAAGAATGGCTCGTTGATAGTCGTCAAAGCCCCCATCGAGTAAGGCTTCCCCTTACCAGGCCTAACCTATTCCCCTTAGTCTTCTTGCATCCTGACGGGGAATCTGGAACGTTAGGTATGTGAAGTTGTTCTCCTGAATAACTTACATACCCGCGTAGTCTAAACGGGGCCTGCCCTATGCGTTGCCTTACTTTCCTTGCGTTCCTCGTCATTGGCCTGACCGCCTCGCTCCAGGCGGGCCCTAAAGCAGATCTCGTAGTCGTCAAAAAGAGTCAGAGGAAAATGTGGCTGGAATGTGATGGCGAGGTCCTGCGCCAGTATCGGGTCGCCCTCGGTGGAAACCCTGTGGGGCACAAAGAGCGCCAAGGGGACAAACGTACTCCAGAAGGCACCTATACCCTGTCCAAGCGCAGCTCGAGCAACTTCTACAAGGCCATCCACATCAGCTACCCCAATTCCCGGGATGTGAGCCAGGCCCGTTCCCGGGGGGACAATCCGGGTGGCAATATCCTCATCCATGGCAGTCCCGACAACCTGGCGGGTGCCGGGGCCATGCTCAAACTGGTCGATTGGACGGACGGATGTATCGCCGTCACCAACAAGGAGATGGATGAGATTTGGGATCTGGTCGATTCCGGCACCCGGATCGTGATCGATCCCTGAGCCTGAGCCACATCCGTCTCGCTTTCGGCAACTGCTACTTGCCGAAACAGTAGACCGCTTTTTGGGAACGCAGGTAGATCTCCCCGTCACTTATGGCCGGTGTCGCATTAAACAGGGTGTCATCTCCGGCAATCTTGTTCTGGGTCACGATCTTCAGCCCTTCCGTGCTCGGCTCAATCACAAAGGTTCCCGCGGAACGGCTCACCGCATAGATCAAACCATTGCCTCCCAATACCGGAGAAGCGTAAAAGGGTTTTCCTCGCCCCATCGAACCCTGCGCATTCGGAATTCGTTCTTCCCACAGAGGCTCCTCCTCCGCGGGCCTGGTTGCGAAGGCGATCCCGGAATCCGCGATCCAATAGAGCACCCCTTCATGTTCCACCGGTGTGGTCATGTAGGAAGCGGTCCGGCTCGTGAAAAGCACGGAGCCTGTCATGTCTCCCTTGCCACCGCCCTTGATGGCCATGCGCCGCGTCAGGGGATATCCCCCGGAAATATTGATGATATCCCCGGATAGAGACACGGTATTGGCCATGTTGCCGTTGGCCTCATATTCCGCAAACCAACGAAGCTTCCCCGTATCCGGATTCACTCCCCAGACTTCAAAGGGCAAGGGAAAGATCAGATCCGTCCGTTCCTCATCCACCTTCATCACGACAGGTGTTCCATAGGTCTGTTCCAGGCGATCGCCTTCCGCTCTCCAGACTTCCTCGCCAGTCTCCTTGTTGTAGGCGATGATGGCACGGGCCTCGTCTCCCGCCGGCACAATGACCTTGTCCTCAAAGAGAATGGGGCTTGAGGCCGAACCCCAGGCCTTTTCCGAGGACATGGAACCGGTCTCTGCCTTCCAGACCTCGTTGCCGTTGAAATCATAGGCGAAGACCCCCGCCTTGCCGAAGTAACAGTAGATCCTTTCGCCATCCGTCACCGGGGTGTTGGTGGCCCAGCCATGCTCGGTGATGAAGCCCCGCGCAGGATCCTCCGGATGCCACACGGGCACGGTCTTTTCCCACACGACCTCGCCGGAGGAACGGTCAACTCGGATGAGGTGTCGCAGGATCGCCTGCCCTTCCCCAGTGTAGTAGGAGAGGAACAGTGCGTTGTCCCAGAGAATCGGGCTGCTGCTCCCTTCACCCCCCAGGGGGAGTTTCCATTTCAGGTTCTCGGATTCACTCCAGTTCACGGGTAGATCTTCCTCGCTGCTGATCCCGGAAGTGTTGGGACCACGAAACTGCGTCCAGGAATTTGACCAGGCCGTGACGGCCCATACCGATGCGAGTGCAAGAGTGAGGAGCGTTTTCATCTCCTCGATCCAACCACGTTCCTCGCCAATGGTCGTGCAAAAACCTCAGGTTTCCTGGCGAGGCCAGAACCGTTTGCGGACCATCGGGTAGAGGGTCCACCCCACATAGCCAGCCGTGCTCAGGAACATCAGCAGGGCAAACCAGTCTCCCCAACGGGCATAGAGAGTGGTCGAAGGCTTGGAATCCAGTTGGACTCGCGCAGGGAATACGCCAGAGACAAAGGTCGAGCCCGTTTCAAGATCCCGGAAGATGCGAGATTCCCCGTTCGAGAGCGGACTGTCATCCCGCAAGCTGCCATATTGATCGATGACACAGGTCAACCCGGTATTGGCGCAACGGATCATGGGCCGCCGCAACTCAATCGTCCGGAACCGCGCATTGGCCACGTGCTGAAAGGACGCTTCGCTTTGGCCAAACCACGCATCGTTGGTGACGTTCAGAATCACCTCGGGCCCATGCGCTTCCTTGGGATCCTTCACGAAGTGCCGGGCTTGTCTCCCCAAGGTGTCTTCAAAGCAGATGGTCGGGATGATCTCGACGTCGGGATCCTCCAGAGAAAGCCGATTGAAAGTCGTTCCGGCGTCAAAGTCCTCCGGGATGAGATCGCCAATGACCCATTCAAAAAGCGGGAACTTGCCCCGCAGGGGGATGTACTCGCCGAAAGGCACCAGGTGCATCTTGGCATACGCATCATAATCCCCGGTCGACCCATTCATGAGGATCATGGCGTTGTAGACCTCCGCCCGGTCGTAAAAGAACAGCTCGTTACCAATGATGAGGTTGAAGTCGCCCATCGCGAGAATGGAGTTCAAATACCGCTGGGTTTTCACCTCAAAGAAGGTCGATGGCAGGCAGGTCTCCGGCCACACGATCAGGTCATAGCCCTGGTCCGCGTAGAGCGAGGTGTACTTCTCATAGAGGGGATAAATCACGTCCCATTCCTCCGGATTCCAGCGGATGTCCATGGACACATTCCCCTGCACCAGTGCCGTTCTCAGCTCCACGGGATCGTCGACCGGGTGACGACTCGGAGTGGTGAGCCCATAGAAGAGGGTGAAGATAAGCAGTGCCATCGCCGCGGCGAAGTCCAGGTGCGGACGCAGCCTGCCCTTCCCCACTTCCGCCTTGAATCGTGCCACGGTAGCGACCAGCACGCAGGTCACGAACATGGGCAGGAATGCCACACCAGTCACGCCCACCAGATCCGCAATCTGGATCAGGTGCGGGGAACCATGCAGCGCCACTCCCAATCCGTTCCAGCCGAATCCCGTAAACAGGGTTCCCCGCAGCCACTCCATGGTCACCCAACAGGCCGCATTTAGAAAAGCGATCCAGAGAGAGTGAAGTGAGGGAGTCAGCATCCGCCCGCCCCGGTTCTGCTCCTGGAAAGAGCGGAGCTTCTCAGACTGAACCCTGGACGACACGTGAGCTTCCGGCTCCGGTGTCAGCAGTTCCTTCCTGAGGCGACCGACCGCAGCGGCAAAGGCTCCCCATCCCGCAAAGTAGACCGCCAGATACATCGCCAGCAGAACCCAGCCAGGCCCCGCCACGTGACGGATCCAGCCCACGTTGATCACAAAGAAGCTGAACCCCGCCACATACCCCAGCAGCGCACCCCACAACCAGCGTCGCTTTTTGAAAACCGTAGGTTCGCTGAACCAGAAAACCATGAGGAGTGGCACCTGCCAGAACCACACCAGTTCCGAACGATCCCAACCGGGGTAACAGAGAGCCAGCATCAAGCCGCTGACAACAGCAGCGAGCCAGGGGAGAAGAGCAATGCGCCAGGACATGAACGAGGGAACGGAAAGCGCCTCTAGATACCCCTGGAATCCCCTTCGGACAACCTTCAGAACCGCCTCAATGGCTTACACCCACACTTCCTAACTTCCGGACTCGGATGTGGTCACCTTCTTGGCTTTCAATTCTCCTTCCAGCCGCTGCACCTTATTCTCCAGATCCGAGCAAAGCTGGTCGAAATCGACCAGGATTTCCTTGAATTCTTCGGTGGTGTCTTCGAATTCCTCCGGTTCCACCTGTGAGGTATTGAGACGGCTCAGAAAAGACTCGAGCTGCTCTTCCTTTTCGGTGAGCTCGCTCTTCATCCCCTGGATCTCCTGCTTGTGCTGTTCGGCATCCGCACCGGCCCCAGCATCCGCTCCCTCAATCTCGTTCTCCAGTCGACGCACGTTGGAGTGGATCATGATCCGGCGACTGTCGATGGAAGCCATTTCATCATGCAGTTCCTCAATCTTGGCGTCATCGGCCGGAGCAGACTCCGCACCCACTGGAGCGGGCGGAGCCGGTGGCACCATGGTTACCGGAGGTGGCTCCGGCAGGGAACCGGTTGGCCTCACAGCCCCAGGTGTCGGAACTGGCGGAGAGGGAACCGGTACAGGACCAGGAGGAGGTGTCGGTCTGGCCGCGAGAGGATTGGGAATGCCAGCTGGAGGTTTCGGTGCTGGTGCCGCCGATGGAGGCCCTGGCTTGTTGACGCCTGGAGACACCTGCAAACTCGGGGGCTTCAAAGGCTGAGGCACCGCTGGAGCGGGGGTGGGTTTTGGGCCAGGAGCCGCCCCTTCCTTGGGCACAGGCTCGGTTTGACGTTCGTTAGGGTTCTCCCGTTCTTCCTTCAGCCGGTCGATAGAGGATCGCAATTCTTCCCGTTCCTTACGCAGGCGTTCCCGTTCCAAGAGCAGTTCGTTGTACTCGGATCGCAGGCTGGTGTTCTCTCCCATCGTCTTAACCGGCTCCGTCGGGGACGTGGATGCCGCCATAGAGGGATCCGCCTCTTCCACGATGATGCCCAAAATACCGAGCACCAGAATGTCCCCTGCATCGATCCGCTCCTTGCGAATCTTCTTCCCATTGACCGAGGTGCCGTTCTGAGAACCCAGGTCACGCAGTTGGTATTCGCCTGTATGGAGCCGCTGGATCTGCGCATGATGGGCAGAGATGTAGTTCACCGGGATGACCACATCATTGTCCTTCAGCCGCCCAATCGTCGTGATGGTGTCGTTGACAGGGAATTTGACCGGCTCCCTCTCTTCTTCCAGGCGAATCACAAGCTGGAGCTTCTTCTTCACGGGAGGCCGGATTGGCGTCACCGGAGGTTGGTCCGTTCCCAGGTTTGGCTCTGGAAGGTCAGAATTCATCGTTCGTAGGTTTGCATTCGGTTAGTAGCCGGGAGGTGACTTATGACGAAAAAATCCCCCTCTGTCCAACACTGGGTGAGGCGAGTTGCGGACTAGAGTAGGTTCCGCTTCAAGATACCGGAAGCCGCGCTAGTTCTTCCGGACTCTTGTCCCCTTTTCCCTTGTCCAGGATCTCCTGGATGCGTTCCACAATTCCTTCCACTGGCCACAGCCGGCCCACGCCTTCGTAGCCACATGCTAACATGCCGTGCTCTTCAGGTCCAATAAATGCCATCTCCCTCTGAATGAGGCGTTGCACATTTTCCTGAGTAACGGGATTGAGCCACATCTTCCCATTCATCGCCGGAGCAATGAGAAAGGGTGCCCGGGTCGCCAGAGCAATGGCCGTGAGGGCGTCGTCCGCCAGGCCATAGGAAAGCTTGGCCAAAACATTGGCCGTCGCAGGCGCAATCACAATGATGTCGGCGTTGTCCGCCAACTGGATATGTCCCGGGTGCCAGCTCTCTTTCTCGTCATAGAGACCGGTCGTCACCGGATTCTTGGAAAGCACCTGCAAGGTGAGTGGTGTGATGAATTCCTGGGCATCGGCCGTCATCACCACATTCACCTGGTGACCCAGCTTCACCAGCTTGCTGGCCAGATCCGCAGCCTTGTAGGCAGCGATGGATCCGGTGACCCCCAGAACGATGTTCTTGGATTGGCTCATAGTGTCAGTCGGGACGCCCGATGGCGTTCTCCCTGGATGATCGATTGGAAGTTGGCGAAGTCCTCTTCCCGTTCTCCGGTGATGATGGCATAGCGATACTTTCGCCAATGCTGCATTTCCTCCTGAGCGTTCTTCATTCTCAGTTCTAATTCACTGTCGCTCATGGGCGCTCGGGCTTGCACTCGGGCAGCCAATTCTTCCAGGCTGGGCGGGAGGATAAAGACGTCCACCAGCGCGTTCTTGAGAACGGGGTCCCGGTTGGAGCGTAACTGATCCGCACCCTGCACATCCAGATCCATAAAGACATCCCGGCCCTGCTTCAGGTGGTCCAGTATCGGTCCCTTTAAAGTGCCATAGTAGCGACCGTGAACCTGGGCGTATTCCAGCAGTTCTCCTTCAGCGATCTTCTGCTCGAAGCGCTCCTGACTGAGGAAGAAGTAGTCCTCCCCATCCTTCTCCCCTTCCCGCGGTGGCCGAGTGGTGCAGGAAATGGAGTAGACACAATCTTCAAGTTCTGCCGCCATCCGCCGGCATAAGGTGGTCTTCCCCGAACCGGAAGGGCCGGATACAACGCAGAGGATGCCAAGACGTTTTGGTCCCATGGATGCCCACTATTGCACGTTCTGCACCTGTTCCCGAATCTTTTCCACCTCAGCTTTGGCCTCCACGACCCGCTGGGCAATGACCGCGTCGTTGGCCTTGGAACCAATCGTATTGAACTCGCGATTCACCTCCTGGCAGAGAAAATCCAAAGGCCGGCCACAGGGATCGCCACAATCGAAGTAGGTGGCAAATTGAGAGAAGTGGCTCTGGAGCCGGGTCAGCTCCTCAGAGATATCCGTGCGTTCAGCGTAGATTCCCACTTCCTTGAGAAAGCGCTCATCTTCGAGCGAGATCTGGATGTCTGCCTCTTTGATCCGGCGATGCAACTGAGCGCGATACGCTTCCTTCACCTGGGGTGCGCGTTGCAGCATTTCCTCCACCATGGATTCCAGGGCGGCAAGACGCTGCTGGAGATCTTTCTTGAGGGAAGCCCCTTCCGTGGTCTGCATGGAGAGCAATTGCACGAGTGCTTTCTCCACAGCTTCATCAATCAGCGGAGCGATGGAGCCCGAATCGATCTCCGTTTCCTGAACGTTGAATACGCCCGGCGCGCGAAGGAGATCTGCGGGCTGGAGTTCCAGATCCTGATTCCATCGTTTGCTCAGCTTTTGGAAGGCTTGGAAATACGAATCCGCGAGGTGCTCGTCCACGCTCAGGGAGGTATGGCTGTTGGCCAGGTTTTCCACCTGAACCTGGACCGTCACTCTGCCCCTGGGCACCCGCTCAAAGACGGCCTTCTTGATCTGAGCTTCCAGGTCCGTGAGGGAGCGCGGCAGATTCACCACGATATCACTCTGCTTACGATTCACCGAGGCCATCTCCACGATGACCTTGATCTGATCGGAAATGGCTTCTCCGCCGCCATAGCCCGTCATGCTCTTCATGGTCGCTCTGGTAGTCCGAGGCGGTGGGAATGGCAACCATAAAACCGTGGCTCCGAAACCGCGCCCTGCGTCCGGACGCAAAAAAGCTGCCCAGGTGGGCAGCTCTTCGCAAATCGATTCAATGGCGGGTTCCCGCTCAGGCTTCCACCTGATCCACGTTCACACGACGACCATTCTGGTCAAAACGCACCGTGCCTTCTTCCAGCGCGAAGATGGTGTAGTCACGACCGAGACCAACGTTCTTGCCGGGGCGCCACTTGGTGCCGCACTGACGGATGATGATGTTGCCTGCCAGGACATGCTGTCCGCCGAATTTCTTCACTCCGCGGCGCTTGCTCTTGCTGTCGCGTCCGTTCTTGACGCTACCTTGACCTTTCTTGTGTGCCATCTGCTTGGAAGTTGGAGATTAACGAAATAGGAAGTGGGGGCGAATTAGATGGACTCAATCTTCACCCGGGTCAGGTGACGACGATGTCCCTTGGTCTTGTGATAGCCCTTCCGGCGCTTGAACTTGAACGCAATCACCTTCTTGGCGCGATGCTGACGCTCGACCTTGGCGGTTACCTTGGCGCCTTCAACAACGGGGTTACCCACCTTCGTAGCGGAACCGTCATTGACCAGCAGCACCTCTTCAAAGGTCACTACGTCACCAACTTCGGCGTCCAGCTTCTCGATATCAATGAGTTCGCCTTGCTGCACCCGATATTGTTTGCCACCGGTTTTGAAAACTGCGTATGCCATGGTCGTTCGCCCGTAAAAAAAGGGCCCGCAAACTCACATACCTGTGTTCAGGTGGCAAGCGAAAATCCTCTCAATTGTTTTTCCGGAACGGCCCCCACTTGCGACGGTCCTCATCGCTACCGCTTGACTGGGTGGGCGTAGAGGATTTTTCCTCGTCGGCCTCATAAGCATCATTGCGCTTCTTGCCCCCTTTGTAACCCAAAATCCCGTACTCTTCCAGGTTGGCCACAAAGCTCTCCAGATCCCGTTTCAGTGAGGGATCGGAAATCAATGCGGCGGTAATCCCATCTCCTTCGGTGATCTTTTCGATCGCTGCATTCATGCTCTTAACGGTCGCGCGCAGCTCCACCACTGCGGGGTCGAGCTTTTCGATCATGTCCGAGGCTTTCTCAAAGGGCTCCTTCGCGGTTTCCACCGTGGACTTGGCTTCATCCAGGAGGGGTGACAGCTTGCTGGAAGCGGTCGAGAGGTTCTCCATGGTGAGGTTCAATTGGTCGAGGGTCTGCGAAATGTTATCGACATTGGCGTCGCTCATGACGCCACGATCCAGTTTCTCGGTCACGCTGGTGACATTGGCCACCACGATGCGGGTTTCGTCCACTGCCACATCCAGCTTGTCCAGTATGCGCTGAGCCTGAGCTGTCAGGTCGCCAACCACGTCTGTGCCCGTGCCATAGATTTCCGCCCCGTCCTTGATGGAAACATTGGTCGGATTCTCGGGCGGAACAATGTTGATGTAGCGATCCCCCATGAGACCGCTCTGCGCGATCTCAAACTTGGATCCTTCGGGGATCTCGAACTGCTTGAAGATATCCAGCTGCAGCTTCACGCCACTAAAGTCCGGAAGCAGGGATCGCTGGCTTACATAACCGATCCGCTCTCCGCTGAAGCGGACTCCTCCCCCCAGCACGATGCCCGTGGCATCTGGCAGGCGCAGGTTGATCACGTATCGCTCATTGATCTGATCACTCAGCCGGCCAAACTGCCAGATCAGGATTCCGATAATGAGCAGGCCCACGATCACGAACAGCCCCACGAGCAGCTCAGTTTGTTCGCGGCGAATAACAGAGGAATCAGACATAGTTCGGGTTGGTGGACGGCTTAATCTTCTTCACTTTCTCCATTTGGTCGAGAGCGGCCTTCGATGAAATCCTGAATAATGGGGTCCTGGCTGTTCTTGAGTTCGTTGCAGGTTCCCAGAAAATAGATCTTCCCATGACGAAGATACGCCACTCGGTCCGCAATGTGGTAGACGCTCTTCAAGTCATGAGTCACCACCACGGAGGTCACTTTATAAGTCGACTGGAGACGACGGATCAGGATATTGATGCTGTCCGAGACCACCGGATCCAGGCCCGCCGTGGGCTCGTCGTACAGAATGCAATCCGGCCTCGTCACCACGGCACGGGCCAGGGCCACGCGTTTGCGCATTCCCCCGCTCAGGTTGTCCGGCATCTTGCCCATGTGCTTCTCCAATTCGACCACGCTCAAGGCTTCCCGCACCCGCTCGTAGATCGCCTCCCGGTCACGCATCCCCATTTCGATGAGGGGAAACGCCACGTTCTCCGCCACATTGAAGGAGTCGAACAGGGCTCCATCCTGAAAGAGGATCCCGATCTTGCGGCGGGTGGGCCCCAATTGCCGTTCTGACATCCGGGACACCTCGGTTCCGTCGACGGTCACCATGCCTTCTTCCGGCTGCAGTAACCCCATGATGTGCTTGAGCAACACGCTCTTGCCTTCCCCGCTCCGCCCAATGATCACCATGGTTTCCCCCCGCCGGACATTGAGGGTCATTCCCTGCAATACCTTCTGCGTCCCAAACGCCTTGTGCAGGTTTTCGAGCTTCAGATACCAGTCTGTGCTGTCTTTGGACTTTGAACCGGATACTTCAGGCACTGACTCTAATGGGGAAGAAGAAGTTTAGGAGGATACTGAGGAAGAAGTTGGCGATGAGAATGGAGATACAGGACGTCACCACGGCATCCGTGGTATTCCGGCCCACGTCTACGGCTCCGTGTCGAACGGTCAGCCCCTTTTGGCAGCTGATGAAGACAATGATGATCCCAAATACGAATCCCTTGATCATCCCGATGCCGATGTCGGAAAGGGAGGTGAAGGTCTTGAGGTGGTGGAGATACCAGGCCCCTGGCACTTCAAAGCCTTTCACGGTCACGATGTAGGAAGCCAGGATCCCAAAGCCGATTGCTTCGGCAATCAGCAGCGGCATGGAGATGACCATCCCGAAAAATCGCGGCACCACCAGGTAGTCTACCGGGTGCACTCCAAGAGAGCGTAGCGCATCGATCTGTTCCGTGACTTTCATGGTGCCAATTTCCGCGGCCATGGCCGCTCCAACCCGGCCTGCGACCATCAATCCAGACAAAACCGGTCCCAGTTCACGGCACATGGCGATCGACACCACCGATCCCACCGCCGTTTCCAGTCCCACGTCGGCAAAGGTGTAGTAACTCTGAGCGGCGAACACCGCACCGGTGAACGCTCCCGTCACGATCACCACGAATTGAGAGCCGAACCCCACACGAACCAATTGTTGCCCCACCAATCCAATCCGGATTCTCCCGAGAAAAGGCGATTTCAGCACCTCGAGCACAAGCATGCTGACTTGGCCGGCAAATTGCGATCGGCCTAAGGCGAGTCTGCCCAATGCTGTTAGGAATGATTTCATGGATGGGGAAAACCTGACTGGCTACTTCCGGCCGCAACTCCTAGGAATTGTTAACCATTAGTAAAACTGAGCAAACACCATTTCGGGAAAGTTGTCGTTTGCATCCTCGGGAGATCGTTCTGTCTTACGCTTTACTTTGCCCTGACCTTACGCGACTAGTTTGAAATTTTGCCCATGCCTCGCGACGACTCTCTCCATAAAATTCTATTGATAGGTTCAGGTCCGATTGTCATCGGACAGGGATGCGAGTTTGATTATTCTGGAGTGCAAGCCTGCAAAGCGCTCAAGGAAGAGGGCTATGAAGTCGTCCTGGTGAACTCCAATCCGGCGACGATCATGACCGACCCGGAGTTCGCTCACCGCACGTATATCGAGCCGATTACGACGGAAATCATCGAAAAAATCATCGAGAAGGAGAAGCCGGACGCCCTTCTGCCCACCTTGGGCGGTCAAACGGGTCTCAACGCTTCCATGGATTTGTGGAACAAGGGCATCCTGGAAAAGCACAACGTGCGGATGATCGGGGCCAAGGCGGAAGCGATTGAGAAAGGGGAAGACCGGTTCGCCTTCAAAGAGGCGATGCTCAAGATCGGCCTGGACCTTCCCCGGTCCGGAATCGCCCACACGTTGAACGAGGCTTACGACTATCTCAATGAGTTCGGGAGCTATCCGGTCGTCATCCGGCCGGCCTACACCCTGGGCGGAAGCGGAGGCGGGATCGCCTACAACCGGGACGAGTTCGAGCGCATCGTTACCAGCGGATTGGACCTCTCCCCTGTCAGCGAAGTGCTGATCGAGGAATCCCTTCTCGGCTGGAAAGAGTACGAGATGGAGGTCATGAGAGACCACAAAGACAACTGCGTGGTCATTTGCTCGATCGAGAACCTGGACCCCATGGGCGTCCACACGGGGGACTCTATCACCGTGGCGCCCGCGCAGACCCTGACGGACCGCGAGTATCAGGAAATGCGGGATGCATCTTTCAAGGTCATTCGCGAGATCGGCGTCGAAACCGGCGGGTCCAACATCCAGTTCTCCATCGATCCGGTTTCGGGTCGCATGATCGTGATCGAGATGAACCCCCGGGTGTCTCGTTCCTCTGCCCTCGCTTCGAAAGCGACTGGATTCCCGATTGCCAAGATCGCAGCTAAGCTCGCGGTGGGATACACCCTGGACGAGCTACCCAATGACATCACCAAAGAGACGCCCGCCAGCTTCGAGCCGACGATCGACTACGTGGTGACGAAGGTGCCCCGCTTCACCTTCGAGAAGTTCCCTCAAGCGGACAGTGCTCTGACCACTCAAATGAAGAGCGTGGGCGAGGCCATGGCGATCGGGCGCACCTTCAAGGAGTCTCTCCAGAAAGCGCTTCGCTCGCTGGAGACGGGTCGATTTGGCATCTGCGCCAATCCCAAGGAGTTGGATCCTTCCATGAGCGAACTGAAGGGCTATCTCAGCACCGCAAATGCGGAGCGCATCTTCTACGTGTATCACGCTTTCCGGGTCGGAATGCCCTTGGAAGAGATCCAGAAACTCACGGGCATTGATCCCTGGTTCCTGCGCCAGATTGAAGATTTGAGCGCTGAGGAGAATAAGGCGGCGGGAATGGATGCCGACCAACTCCGCCGCAGCAAGAAGCTGGGATTCTCCGACCGCCAGATCGCCAAGCTCAGCAATCAGACGGAGTTGGAAGTGCGCAAGTTGCGCAAGGAATTGGGCTTGGTGCCGACCTATCGGCTCGTCGACACCTGCGCAGCTGAGTTCGAGGCGTTCACTCCCTATTACTACTCCACCTATGGCGTGGAAAACGAGGCCCGGACGAGCGACAAGCGTCGGATCATGATTCTCGGCGGAGGTCCCAACCGGATCGGTCAGGGGATCGAGTTCGATTACTGCTGTGTGCACGCCTCCTTCGCGCTGAAGGAGATGGGCTTCGAGACCATCATGGTCAATTCCAACCCAGAGACCGTGTCGACCGACTATGACACCAGCGACAAGCTGTTCTTCGAACCGCTGACCCTGGAAGACGTGCTCAATATCTACGAACAGGAAGACTGCTGGGGCGTGATCGTCCAATTTGGCGGCCAAACACCGTTGAACCTGGCGGCCGACCTGGAGAAGAACGGCGTCCGCATCATCGGCACCTCACCGAAGAGCATCGAACTCGCCGAAGACCGGAAGTTCTTCTCCTCCCTCCTGGATAAGCTGGGCCTCAAGCAGGCTCCCGCCGGCACGGCAGTCTCCAAGGAAGAAGCTCTGGAGATCGCCAAACGCATTGGGTATCCAGTGCTGGTTCGTCCATCTTTCGTCCTTGGTGGACGCGCCATGATGATCGTCTATAACGATGACGACCTTTCCACCTACATGCGGACCGCCACGGAAGTGAGTCAGGAACGCCCGGTGCTGGTGGACCGATTCCTGGAGGATGCCACGGAAGTGGATGTGGACGTGATCTCAGACGGAGAAACTACCGTCGTGGGCGCCATCATGGAACACATTGAGGAAGCCGGGATTCATAGTGGAGATAGCGCTTGTGTGATCCCCTCCTTCTCGCTCAACAAAGAGATTCAGGATGAAATCCGCAGCGCAGCCGCGAGCTTGGCTGAGTCTCTGGACGTTTGCGGCCTGATGAACATCCAGTTCGCGGTGAAGGACTCCGAGCTCTACGTCATTGAGGTCAATCCACGAGCCAGCCGGACGGTGCCCTTTGTCAGTAAGGCCATTGGCCGTCCCTTGGCCAAGTATGCGGCCCAGATCATGACCCGGGAAAAGACCCTCAAAGATCTTGGATTTACCAGCGAGGTCGTGCCCAAGCACTTTTCCGTGAAGGAAGCGGTCTTCCCCTTTGTGAAGTTCACGGGCGTGGACATCACCCTGGGACCTGAGATGAAGTCCACGGGAGAAGTCATGGGGATTGATAGCAGCCTGGGCATGGCCTACGCCAAAGCTCAGTCCGCGGTGGGCGGCTCCCTGCCCACTTCCGGAAAGGTGTTCATTAGCGTTAAAGATACGGACAAGAGCGCAATCGGGGGGATTGCGCGGGAATTCTCGAATATGGGCTTCCACCTCATCTCCACGGAAGGCACGGCCCAGGCATTACGAGACGCTGGCGTAGAGGTCGAAAGCATCTTCAAGATTGGCGAAGGCCGCCCTCACGTTCTCGACATGGTGCGAAACGGAGAGGTGGACCTCATCATCAATACGCCTTCGGGCCGGGATCCACGAAAAGACGAGGTGAAGATCCGCAGTGTCGCGACTTCCAAGCGAGTCCCGATCATGACCACGCTACGAGCCGCGATCGCCAGTGCGGAAGCCATTCGGACACTACAGGCCAAACAAGTCGATGTCCGATGTCTGCAGGATTACCATCCCGAGTAGATAGCTCAGTAGGTATACTTCACTTCATTTGAAGTGAGTACGGCGCCATCTGGCATGATCATGAGCGCTCCAGATCCGTGCGCGTTGCCGCGCTCCATGATCCAAGGCTGTTTCCACTGCCAGGGACGGCCTTCTGTTGCAGAGAACAAAGTGGGAACATAGCTACCCTCAAAGTTCTTAGTGGTCACATTGATTAAATTGAGGCGCTTGTCCGACGGGCAAATCCACACATTCCGGCCGCCTCCATAGGGAGTGACTTCCCCGATGATCCATCCAAAAAACTCGTGCCCCTCACTTCCGAGGCCATCGGGCTCTTGCGGCCAATAGCCTTTGTCCAGGGTGTAGTCAGCGAATGCCTGATGCAGAACCCGCAAATTACTCGTGCAGGCCACTCGGTTTGCTTTCTCACGCATGGAACTTAGTCCTGCGGTCAAGGTCCCTGCCAGAATGGAAATAATGAGCACCGTCACAATGAGTTCCATCAGACTGAACCCACGGGTTGCAGGATGGGAAGAACGATTAGGCAAGGGAGTCATGGAATGGAAGTTGGATGGAGGATTTGGAGACAAAAAAGGCCCGATCAACATACGCTGATCGGGCCCATATTGAAAAGCCTCAACTTTAGGGGAGAGAAACTCCGCCCAACGGGTTCGCCGAAGTTGGCGTGACGCTGACTCGGCGCCCAAAGAGACGAATGCGTTCTTCAGCATCCACCCGGAAGTTCCCGGAGCTACCGATAACAAGAATGTCAGAAGGCAGGCTGGTGAAGGTAAGATCCGGAGGAATCACGAAGGAGATTTCGCCCTTAGCGCTGAACCGCACCTGAGGGTACTTATCCGTGATCTTGCCTTGAAAGTTCATGTTGAAGGATTCCCGGATGTCATCAAGCGCCACGATGGCATCCTGATCTTCCGCGAATTCTTGAAGGCGTGCTCCCAGGTCTTCCACAAGGGCTGCCGTTCCGGAGCCCGTTCCCGAAACCTGATTGGAGGTCAGGCTCACGCTACCGAAGGTGTTCCCGAAGTAGGCTTGCCCTTGGTAGTAGATCAGGGAATTGGTGCGGGTCGCCACCGTGCTAGTGATGTCCACACTCGTGGAGGAACCGCCGAAGATACCGGACTGTGAAGAACCAAAGTTATTAATCTCCGCAGCGTCCAGCGTGGTCAGATCGGAGTTTTGCTCAAATTTGATGAACCCTGATCCATCGGGTAGAGTGACGCTTGCTTCATACAATCCATCAGGATTGTTTCGGCTAAACGCATTTCGGTTGAGGTGATCCCACGGTCCTCCCGACAGAGCCCAACTAGGCGCTGCGAAAGCAAACCACATGCACGCGATGAAAAAGAATTTGGCCTTCATTGACGGCGATGAAAGCACACTGGGAAGCCACGCGTCAACAAAAACGCCTCAAATTTGAGCCTCAGCATTTAAAATTTTTCCACCCATCGTAACCCCATCGGCTCACAGGGCTTAGTTTTTCCAATGATTCCATCCTATTCTGCCCAATCAGCATAAGCTGACTGGGCTCCATCAAGGTCTGGAACTAAGGAAGAGAAACTCCACCCAGCGGGTTATTCGAAGTCGGAGTCACGCTCACTCGGCGACCAAAGAGACGAATCCGTTCTTCTGCATCCACCCGGAAATTGCCGGTACTGCCAATGACCAGGACGTCCGAGGGCAACGTGGTAAAGGTGAGATCGGGCGGAATCACGAAGGAGACTTCGCCCTTAGCGCTGAACCGCACCTGGGGATACTTATCCGTGATCTTACCCTGAAAGTTCATGTTGAAGGACTCCCGGATGTCGTCAAGAGCCACAATGGCATCCTGATCTTCCGCGAACTCCTGCAGGCGAGCTCCCAGATCTTCCACAAGCGCTGCCGTACCGGAGCCCGTTCCCGAAACCGTATTGGAGGTCAGACTCACGCTACCGTAGGTGTTCCCGAAGTAGGCTTGCCCTTGGTAGTAGATCAGGGAATTGGTGCGGGTCGCCACCGTGCTGGTAATATCCACACTCGTGGAGGAACCGCCGAAGATACCGGACTGTGAAGAACCAAAGTTGTCGATCTCCGCGGCATCCAGGGTCACCAGATCCGAGTTTTGCTCAAACTTGATGAATCCAGATCCATCGGGCATGGTCACGCTCGCTTCATACAAGCCATCAGGATTGTTGCGACTGAACGCATTCCGATTGAGGTGATCCCAAGGGCCCCCTGACAGAGCCCAACCTGGCGCTGCGAAAGCAAACCACATGCAAGCGACGAAAAAGAATTTGGCCTTCATTTGATCTCGAAGCAAGCATGCCCAAGCCCTCGCGCCAATAAAAAAATTGTTAAATTTGCATCGCAACTATAAGAACCCCCTAATTTTTCGAGATCGACAGGCTTTATGCGGCTTAGTTTTTCCAATCGCTCTATTCATTTCCCGAGGCGCCCCCTGGTCATGGGAATCGTGAATCTGACCGCAGATTCTTTCTGTAATGACGGAATTCTAGACGCCGATGCCAGCGTCGCACGAGCCTTCACCCTCGCTCAGGAAGGCGCGGACATCATCGATGTCGGTGCCGAAAGCGCCCGGACCAACCGTGGGCCAGTCGAGGTTGGTGAAGAAACCGCGCGTCTGAAGCAGTTTCTGGAGACCTACGCCCAGGCTCTTCCAGACCAACCGCCACCGCAGGACGAAGCCCAAATCTGGCCGCCTCTCCTCTCTATCAACACCTGGCGCCCCGAGGTCGTCGAAGCGATTCTGCCGCTCGGCGTGGATATCCTCAACGATATCGGCGCCTTGCCTGACGATACCAATGCGCGTCTCTGCGCCCAATACGAGACTGCCCTCCTGGTCATGCACAGCATCGGACAGCCCAAGGTCCCCCATCTCCAGAAGCAATACCCGGACATCATGACGACCCTCCACACCTTCTTCCAGGAAAAGCTGGCGATGTGTCGCAAGGTAGGCCTCGATGAAACCCGGGTGATCCTGGATCCCGGAATCGATTTCGCCAAGCAGCGCGCCGACAACCTCCGGATCTATGCAGAGCTGCAAGAGCTCCAGAAGTTCGATCGCCCGATCCTCCTGCCGGTTTCCCGCAAGACGGTGATCGGAGAAGTCCTGGAGATAGCAAACCCTCGAGACCGGGACGCGGGGACGATCGCCTGTATTGCGGCGGGGATGCAAGCCGGGGCGCACATCTACCGGGCTCACAACGTGCCCGCCACGGTTCAGGCGGTGAAGGCGCTCTGGGCGATCCACAATCACTCCTGAGCCAGGAGCTCGCTCAATCCCTGCAAGCCCACTTCCAGACTGCCAATCCGGGCGGCTGCCCCTTCAAAGGCGAAGTGACGGGTGATCGCATTGGGCACCACCACGCAAGGGATCCCCGCAGCCCGGGCCGCCAGCAATCCGTTCCAGGAGTCTTCCAACACCACGAGTTGTTCGGGCGCGAGCTCCAGCCGTTCCGCCGCTCGGGTAAACAGCTCCGGCGATGGCTTGGGCCGTTTCACGTCGTCGACCGTGACGATATGTGAGAAGTGGTGGCTGAGTTGAAGGCGCTCGATCCAAGGGGCCACCCAGACCCGCGGAGAACTGGACGCAATCGCACAAGGCAAGCCCGCTTCGGCCGCCTGCCACGCCGCTTCCGACCCGGCCAGACCGCCGCCGATGATGTGAATGTCCGCTGTCATCGCAGCCGACCAGGCGATCCTGGTGGCCCTGGAACGTCACGGGCTGCACTGGGACGGCCCCGTGGTGCGCCAGAGCGAGCGTCTGCCCCGCTACCACGAGGCGCTGGACGTGCTGGCCCGCCAGGGGCTGCTGTTCTACTGCCGCTGCCCGCGACGCCGGCTCCGCGACCACGCGACCTATCCCGGCACCTGCCGCCGCCACACCGCGCCGCGGCCGGACAG
>JBHIXE010000005.1:22409-34056 GCA_041984905.1 Verrucomicrobiales bacterium
GGACCCGATGACGGCGCTTCTCATTCAGCGGCTTCCAGTCCAACTCCCGATCGATCAAGCGCTCCAGCTCCTTGGCAGGATCATAGTCCGCGAAATCCGTCCCGACACACTGGGCAAAGGTCTCGATCGGCAGTTCGTGCCCGTGCTCCTCATAGCATTCCCTCCAGGCATGGTAGATCGGCGTCTCGGTGTCGAGAATCAGCCCATCAAAGTCGAAGATGATCCCTCGCACTCGGCTACTCATCTTCGGCGGGAACGTTCAGGCTCAGTCCAGGTTTTGCATCGACCCTCACCCGCAATTCTGCCAGCTGCAGATTGATGTCCTGACGACGTATGGGATCGGGTTCTTCCTGGAACGACTTCTCCAGTGCTCGGATTTGCTTGAGCAGATCGACTTCCAGGGGCACGAACCCGCTCGACTTGAGAACGGAATAGCCCATGCGGAGGTGTTCGGGAGTCGCGAAGTAGTCTCGCAGATCCAGCGTTTGCCCACGGAGCTCTTCCGGAAACTCCAGCTCACCGCATTCAATCGCTTCCCGAACCCGTTCTTCTCCAGCGTGATTCCAACTCATGTCAGACTGCGCACAACTTCCCGCCAAAACGCACCGATTCAAGGCGAGACCATCCCCAGTTACGCCTCGCTTCGTTCGTACGGTACGAATCAGCCTCGCGGATGGTGCAGTTGATGGATCTGCTTGAGACGCTTGGAGTCCACGTGCGTATAGATCTGCGTGGTGGAGATATCCGCATGGCCGAGCATCTCTTGAATCACTCGGAGGTCGGCCCCGTTACTCAGGAGGTGCGTGGCAAAAGAGTGCCGTAACAGGTGTGGATGAACCAGGTCAGGGTCCAACCCCGCGGCCTGGGCTCGTTCCCGCAGGATCTGCCAGATCCGCTGCCTTGTCAGCCTGGTGCCGCGTTGCGACAGGAAGACCTCGTCCCCGCTTGCAGAAGTTTCCAGTTCCGGACGCTCTTTCTGCAGATACTCGGCGAGGGCTGCTTGCGCCTTGGTGCCGATGGGGACCAACCGGGTTTTGCGTCCCTTCCCTGTCACTCTGACGGTGCGCTCTTCCAGGTAGAGGAAGTTGAGTGCCAGGTCCGCCAATTCACTGAGCCGGAGACCGGAGCTGTAGAAAAGCTCAATGATCGCCAAGTCGCGAAGTCCCAACTTCTCGGAGGTGTCGATGGCCTGTAGGATCCCCTCGATTTCGTGAGCGCCCAGGGTTCCAGGCAGATGCCGGTCCAGCTTGGGCGTATCAATCGGCTCCGCCACATCCTTGGGAATCAGCTGTCGGCCATGCAGGAATCGGAAGAACAGCCGCAGCGCGATGATGTTCAGCCGCAGGGTCGAGGTTTGCACCCCACTCTCCCGGCGCACCTTCAGGAAATCCGTGAGATCGCCAGTGGTGACCGCTTCGGGAGCCGTCAGGTCTCGCTCCGCCTCCGCCCATTTCACAAAATGTTGCAGGCTCTGCTGGATGGACAGCTGGTAGTTGTCCGAAAGACCCCGCTCGGTTGCCAGAAAACGAATGAACTGATCGATCGCGGCCTCCATACCCTTGCTCAACAGCAAGAAGAACTTAAGCTTAGTTAGGCAAATTACGAATGCCTTTCCTTGTTTCCGCGTCAAAAGCGAACATAGTTCCCGCCCCCGCCCATGCCCAAGGTTTACATCAGGACGTACGGCTGCCAGATGAACGAGCGCGACTCCGAACAAGTCGCGCAGATGTTCGTCGAGCGCGGCTATACCCTCACTGCTGATGAAAACGAGGCAGATGTGGTCCTCATGAATACCTGCAGCGTGCGGGATCAAGCAGAGCAAAAGGCGCTTGGGAATATGGCGCGTCTCAGCAAACTGCGCCGGGACCGCCAGCACGTGGTTTACGGATTCCTCGGCTGCATGGCTCAAAGCCGCGGTGCGGAACTGGTCGAGCAATTGCCCCACGTCGATCTCGTGGCGGGAACTCAGAAGTATCACCGCGTGGTCGATCACGTGGACTCACTGCTCAAGCCGCGCCTGGATTCCCAGATGGACGACCTTCGTTCGGCGATTGTCGATATCGAGGAAGAGACGGAGTCCCAGAACACGATTCGCGATCATGTGCTCAAGCCGCATGGCGTCTCGGAATTCGTGAGCATCATGCAGGGCTGCAATATGAAGTGCACCTTCTGCATCGTGCCCTACACCCGCGGCTCGGAACGCTCTCGTCCAATTGCGGAGATCGTGGATGAAGTGAAGCGACTCGCGGACGCTGGCACCAAGGAAGTGACTTTACTGGGTCAGATCGTGAACCTCTATGGCCGTCACGAGTTTCCCAAGGTGGATGGCAAGTCGCCCTTCACCCAGTTGCTTGAGGCCGTTCATGAAGTGGAAGGGATCGAGCGGATCCGGTTCACCTCGCCTCACCCGGTTGGTTACAAGCAGGACGTCATCGATGCCTTCACCTATCTACCGAAGCTGGCGAGCCACGTGCATTTCCCGCTCCAGTCCGGTTCGGATCGCATCCTGAAACGCATGCACCGGCCTTACAAGGCGGAGAAGTTTGTGGAGATCTGTGAGCGGATGCGTGCGGCTCGACCGGACATCGCCATTTCCACGGACATCATCGTCGGATTCCCGGGCGAGACGGAAGAAGACTACCAGGCCACCAAGGACGTCGTGGAACGGGTCGGCTTCGATCATGCCTTTGTCTTCCGCTATTCCAAGCGTCGCAACACGCCGGCTGCGGACATGGACGAGCAGGTGCCGGAACGCGTGAAGGAAGAACGGAACCAGGATCTGCTCCGGCTGGTGGATCGCATATCGGGCGCCAAGTTCGAAGCCTTGGTCGGCCAGGAAGTGGAGATCCTCTGCGAAGGCCCCAGCAAGACCAACAAGGAACGGCTCTCCGGTCGAACCAGCAGCAACCGCATCGTCATCATTGAAGGCAACCCGGACCGTCTCATCGGCCAGCTCTTCAAGGTGCGGATCCAGGAATCCACCGGTCACACCCTCTACGGAGATCCCGTCCTCTCCCACTGACCTGTTTCACCCATTTCATGACTGAAGGCCTTTACAATCTGGTTTACGAGAATCTCTCCATGAAGACCGCCGGGATTCTCCTGGGCCTGGCTCTCATTGGCGCCCATCTCTTTGCCTGCCTGAAAGCAGATCCCACCAAGAAGTGGCTCGTGAAGCTCCCCCGGAACAAGAATGTAGGCATCGCCGTGCTGGTCATCTGCACCCTCTGGTCCTGGGTCCTCATCACCTGGATGGATCTGGGCGAGTTCTACACCATCCGCAAGTTCGTCCAGTTCTTTCTGCCCGTCGCTTGTTTCCTCGTGGTTCAGTTTGTGGATGAGTTCCTTTCCGTGCGCGCCATCGGCGTGCTCATGATGCTGGTCGCAGGCCCCGTCCTCAATTCCGCATTTCTGGAAGGCCCACCGCTGGTGCGCCTCCTCGTTCCCATCCTCGCTTATGTCTGGATCATCGTCGGCATGTTCTGGGTCGGCATGCCCTACCTGATGCGCGACTGGATCGACTGGGTCGTCGCAGAAGGCACGGATCGCTGGAAGAAGGCCTGCTATGCCGGCATGGGCTACGGCGGGCTCTTGCTGCTCTTCGCGCTTTTCCTTTACCCCTGAGTGGAGGATACTGAGGGTTCACCCCCTCCCTACTACCTGTGCCTCGTATTCTCGTTATTCGCGGTGGAGCCGTTGGCGACTTCATCCTCACCCTGCCGGCCATCCAGTTGTTGAAGCAGGGCCTGCCGCAGACTCCTCATGTGGAGATCCTGGGCTACGAATCCATCGCCCGGCTCGCCATCCAACTCGGGGCCGCGGATGCGGTCCGGGACATCGAGTATGGCCCGCTCTCCGGATTCTTCATCCCCAACTCCATCCTCGATCCCGATCTGCAGAGCTACTTTGCAGACTTCGATATGGTCCTCTCCTATCTCTATGACCCGGATGGCCATTTCCAGGGCAACCTGGAACGTTCCGGAGTCAAGACGCTGATCACAGGCAGCCATCGAGTCGATGAAGATCAGGGCCTGCCTGCCGCGCTACACTTTGCCAAGCCGCTGGAGCAGATCGCGCTCTACCTGGAACAGCCCTTTGTCAGCTTCCAGGCGACTGCCACTCCTCAGCCGACGATTGCCATCCACCCTGGCAGCGGCAGCCCCCGCAAGAATTGGGGCTATGAGAACTGGGCCGAAGTCGCGAGTGCACTGGGGCAATCCCATCCCCGTCATCGCCTCCTCATCATCACCGGCGAAGCAGAGACGGAGACCATCGACAGCTTCCTGGAGTTGTTAGACAAGCGTGGCGTCTCCTATGATCGCGCTCATAGTCTTCCCCTCACCGAATTGGCGGAACGACTCGCGGCCTGTCAGCTCTTTCTCGGCCACGACAGCGGCGTCTCCCACCTCGCCGCCGCCTGCGGCACGCCCTGTGTGCTCGTCTTCGGGCCGACCAATCCGAATGTGTGGGCCCCGCAGAATCCGGGAGTCTCCGCCCTGCGGCATGCAACGGGCAGACTGGACCAGGTATCCTCCGCTGAACTGGTGGAGCGATGCCGGGAGCTTCTCTGACGAGGCTCAACCCCGTATCCTAGCGCTGCCACCAGCGCCTTTCCGGCAATCTATATAAGGCTCTTTTGTCAAGTAAAGGTGTGCCAGTATTGTTCGTCAGCTAAATTGGAAAGCATAGCGCCTCTTGCCGTAAATTAATGATCTATCCGCGTATCGGAACACTCTTCCACCGAGCGCTGAAACGATCATTCTCATGGCAAGGATACCTGCTCGCTTGATTCCAGGGCTGCAGCCTCGGTTATATAATACATCACCTGTTCAAACAACCTCCGGCGCTGCGTCCGGTTCTGACTCTGCGGTTGAGCAGCTCGATCTGCGCTTCGATCCCATCCAGCAGAACACTCGGGCGCTGTTCTTCGCCCAAGATCTGGAGAAAAGGTTTCGCGACTGGGAGCTTACCCCAGTCGATGAGCGTGACCCCTGGGCGGAGTCCAAACCGAAGATCATAGATCAGGCGGCCAAGAGCCACCTGCTCTTGCCTTATGACCAACCAGCCATCCAACCGGCCCTGGATATGTGGGGCGTGGCGACCGATTACCTTGTCGAGGACCTTCAACTGGATCCACCGACACTACTCGATCGTCCATCCACCGAAACGCCGGTGGATAACACCAGTCCGCAGGAAGACCATGCTGGCTCCATAGCATCGCCTTTCACCGAGACAGCCGAATCTCAGGCCAAGGAGAAGATAGAGGCAAGAAAGGCTCGGCCATTGGAGATGCGCTTCGAGTTTGAAGCGGGAGACGAGCAGGAGACCTATGTTAGCAAGGTACGTACCGAGAACAATCCCGCTGGGATTCAGGAGATGGAGGCGTTTCTGGAGAACAAGGAAGCACTTCGTCCCTATGCTCAGGATTTCATCGATGCCGGAAGACAGTTTCACTTGGACCCATTTGCCCTGGCCAGCATTGCCTGGCAGCGGACCGACAGAGGCAACTCAATGGCAATCCCCCACTTCCAAAACGCCATGGTGGTGGAACGGGAAGATGGTGCAGGTCCAGTTCTCTTCTCCAGCGTGCGGGCCAGTATCTACGCGGGTGCATTGGAGCTTCACCAGCAGGTCCTGCAATTGGAGAAGGGCGCACAACAAGCCGGAGACGCGCAGAACCGAACGGACGCATTGGTTCACGGAGAAATGCGTGAGTTGGGATGGGTTCTTCTAGATAAAGAGCAGGATCCTGAAGACAACCCGGAACTAGCGAAGAATCCGTCCATACCGATTTCTTCTGAGCAAGAGGAATCTTTAGCGATAGAGAATGCGGATGAGGACCCAATCCCACTTCCGGAAGCAACGGAGGACAACGCTCCAGAAGACCCTTCTCCAACCCAGAAGACCATATCACCTGAGTGGCCACTTCCGGAAGAAACAGTGAAGGGACTCAAAGCCCAGGGCCTGTCCCTGGATAACGTCGAGGTCTGGGAATTCGTAAACTACAAGGTTGATCACGAGGGCTATTTCCCGGGCACGGAGATGCTCGAGGTCATCGACCACGCCAGCAAGGAACTGAGCCGGATCGATAGAATGGCGACTGAGCCAGGACCGGGGATGAGCCGGCAGGAGTTCCGAATGCGGCGGGGCATCTTTCTCCACAACCTCAACCAACTCCTCGATGCATCGGCGGAAGTGGGTGGTCTGATCCCCCACGACTACCTGAGCCGGGCCCAAGCGCGGGCTGAGCAAGAGACCGTCGAAGCTATCACCCTTGGGAAGACTCCCACAGTTCCGGCACCCCTCATGCGGCCCGGATATCTGGAGGCGCCCAAAGATAGAACGGTTAGCCCCCAAAGTCTCGGGGAACTGCTCGACGACTTAGAGGCTCCGAAGCCACGAACCCAGACATCCACGGGCCCGGCACGAAAGGTCAACCAAGGTGGGAGAGCACCAACTCCACCGCCGCAAAAGGCCCCGCCCGGAAGGTGGGATCCCAGGGAGATGAAGGGCACCGGAGAGAACATCATTCCCGACCACGGGTTCCAGGCACCAAAGAAGCCTGGGGAGGAACTGTTTGAGCGCGACGAATGGCAAGCAATGGCCCCAACAAAAGGCAAGCTTGGTCAGCAACAAACTGGGAAAATGGGACCGAGGCCGGACAAGTCCTCAGCAATCTATACCTCAAAATCAAGGGAACACTTAGGGCACAGCAGGCACCATGCGATCTCAACACCGAAACCCAACAAGAGCCGGTTCTTTCCAACTGAAGGAGGGCAGAAATTCACAGACGAGGTAATCAATCACCAGATGTAGAAATCGAGATTGCTGAGAACACAGGAAGAATTGTCTATACTGTAGAAGATTTAGGAAGAAATGTAGGATATGGACGAGACAACCAAACCTTAGTGCGTGGCGGACGAGTTGTGGTAGAGGGACACACCCCTCCGAAAAAGTCCGTTCATCTACCCGGTGACGTGGTGACCCAATTCCCTTATTGAGATTAACACAAGCATGACACAATCTCTCAAAGAAGCCTTAAAGGGTGAGCCTGACTATTCGGCAGAGTTCACGGATCGAGTTCGATCCATTCGTGACGAAATTCAGAAGACTCTATCCATAGAGATCACCCACTCGGATCAAATGAATTACTGCAACTCACAGGAGCTTTCCGTCTTCATCGACTCCAATGGAACTGTGGTCCAGCGATCTCGCTCCCAATATCGGTTAAAGCTCAAGATAAGCTCCGTTGCGGATTACTATACATACAGCGTCAGAGAGCGTGACGCAGCTGACAGCAGAGTCTGGAACCTCCTAAGCGAACCTCCAAGACAGGTCGCCGAATGGGTGAACAAAGTAATGTACGTTATGCAAGGGCTAGACTTCCAGTATTTAGAGTGGAATCAACTACAGTTCGAAGTTCCAGGGAAGTATACCGAACTAGATAGGAAACCAGCAACGGCTTATGAAGTTCTTTTTTCGGAAATTGATGTGTAACTTTTTGGAAGGCGATAGAAAGATTACCTCAGGAAGGATCTGAAAAAAGCAAGCAATGCCCTGTAGTGTGAGAATGGGAGATGGACAACTCCTGATCACGGGAAACCACCATGGATTGCCATGAGGTTGCTTGGTGAGAAAACCACCCCTGCCAGCGTGAACGATTGCCTCACTATCTCTCTAGCGATACGACAGAAAATGATTCATAGGTTATTGCGTAAATGTTCTGAATTCTTCGACTATCAGCCCGAATATCTTGATCCAAATAATGGCATATGAGCACGAATAGCAATCTAACCGTTGGCAAGTGGTATTCCGTATGTCCAACAGGCGGTGTAGGAGTTGTCTGTGTCGAGTGCAGAGAACTAATAGATCCCAACGCTTTCTCCTCTGGGTTAGTTGCGGATCACCACGTCCGTCTGTGTCCGCGTTGCTCAATCCAGTGCGTGCTTCTGGATCCTGACGACTGCTACATTCAGATCGTTCCGTCAAAGTGTCCTAGCTCGCTTAGAAGGTTGATCGAAATTCTTCAAGAGTCCTTCGATGAACTGGAAGTGGATGAATTACTGGATTGCATTGAAGAACTCTCCAGACCCATTGAGCTGGCACGAAATCATGAGCGGCATTAATCCGATCAAGTCGCAAAACATTAGCACGGCGAATAACGAGCAGTCCCCAATCGATCCAGGTCCAAAGGCCACTCCACCTGAGAAACGCCAACCACCCCACAAAATGCTGACGGTTAGATTGGGTCCACCCGAAGATGACAATCCGCCTCAAAACTACGTCTATCACCCCGTCGAAGAGGTCGTGAGGCGAATAATCAAAGCTATTCCCGAAGCCAGGGAAGATCAAGAGACAGCGACTCGCGCGATCCTGGAGGAATTGGAAAGGCATGAAAGACAGGGAACGCCGGAGATGGTCATCGCAGGTTTGCGATCGTTAGTCGGTTGGGCCACCCAGATCCGGATTTCTTCTCCGGAACATCCAGACGACGCGTGTCTAATCCACATCACGCCCCATGATTCACTGGTAATGACGACAGAACCGCCTGGGAATCGTGCGTTGATGGAACGTTACGCTGAGAAAGCAGCCCCGGCTCTGGGTTATGACTGGGAGTTCTATGATGATACCTTTTTCGATTGAGCAGCTGGCCTCTGCGAAGATTTGGCCAACCAAACTCTATCGACCGTGCTAACGATACGCTTAGGCCCGACCCATGATGACAACGATTGGTTGCCACCTCATGAGGTGGCTTCGCAAATCGAGAAGTTGTTCCCAAACGCCGTTATTGATTGGGAGGAAGCAGATCGCAGGCGACGGGAACACCTCGAACAGCAACTCAGTTTGGGTGTCCCTGAAATTGTGCTTAGCGGGGAGAGAGAACTCTTTGGAGAGGCCGTCATGATCAAGATCAAACTTCAGGAATTCCCCGGCTACACGGCTGTCACCGAAGCGATCCCGAATGTAGGTTTGGTCATGTGGAGCGAACCCGACAACAATCGGGATTTTCTTGAGGCCGTGGCGGAGAGATTGGCAGGCGTCTTGCCTTACGATTGGAGTTTCGTCGAAGATCCTGATTGAGATAGCCGTCTTGGCTAGCGTCCTACGAGCTTAGCGCATCGAAACAACTTTTCATTCCACCCTCTTTTGCCAAGATTTCACCGAGCACGAAGATGAAAATCGGAATCAATATCTACTGCCGTTACCTTGGAAAGGAAGAGTCCGCACCAAAGATCCAAGGCTGGGATATCCAGGATTACGACAGGTCCACGGACAAATATCGATTTCACTATCGCAATGCCCAGCAAGAGAACCTGTTAGACCTGATCGATAAACTCTCTGAGGATGGCCACTGCGTCACAGCATATATGTTCGCGAATTATGAATGCGAGTATTCGGCAGAGAGTTGGTGCTCCGCAGCGACGATTCAAGCGCAGGACGGCGCACTGTGCCGCAATCCACCCGAGGATTACCAAGGCGATCCAGATCTGAGTGTTGTCGACTTCGACAAGCCCTTACGGATGCAATCGGGAGAACCGAGGAGCGTGATGTTGGTTGGCTGGCAGCACAAGGTATTTGTGCGCCGGCTAGGCAATTATCTCGCAACCTGGCGACCAGGAGTCCAAGTCGGTAAAGTGATTTATAATAACACCGATGAAGCACGATACGTGAGACTGCTGATTGAACCTCAAGAGAGCTTCTTGTCCGAGGTGTCCGTCATCAAGTATCCGATAGAAAGTTCGGACAATCTCCATTGGGATTGGAATGGGCTCTGGTTCTCGGAGCAGCCGGAAGCTCCAGCGGCATTGTTCGTCGATCGGTTGGGCACGGGAATCCAGGGGACGCATCACTCGTATTTCCTCAGCAAGAAGGCTGCCTCGAACGTTCGTGCCCGATTTCCCGGCGTTCTCATCGATCCGGTCTTGTGGACGGGCTCAAAGGAGGGCGGCGCACTCTATAACGTAGCCCGCAAGCTGAAGGCGATGATCTTGGAGCAGGGACTCGGGCAATGAGGATGGCGGTGGCGTTCCATATCAGATTGTATTGCGATGCCTAAATCATGCTGACAGTCCGAATGTATCCAACTGACGAGGATGACCCCAATTACCTCTCTCCGAAGGACATTGCCGATCGTGTAGCGATGGCGCTCCCGCACGTCATTATCGACACGGAAGAGGCCGCCCGAAGACATCAGGCTCACCTAAAGGAACTCCGCGCGAATGATGTCCCGCAGGTGATTCTGGACAGCGAAGAATCCTCGTGTGGGCACACGATCCTCATGGTTCTGGTTGAACGCGAAGATCCCGAACTGAAGGTGTTCATCAAGGCGGTTCCCGATGATTTCGTTATCGTTTGGAGCGAGCCTGACGGAGAGCGGGACGTGCTGGAGCGTGTCGCGGGCGATTTGAGCGATATTCTAAATTACGAGTGGCGGTTCAAGGAGGTCTTGTTTAATGGCCCAAGCCTCAAACGAGCCGCTGGACGCACACGGTAGGCTCCCAGAGTTGAGTCAGGATATATCATGATTACTCAGAATGACCTTGCCCAACTCATTGAGCGAATCCCCCAACCTCCCCATCAGGAGATTCGGGGAGCTACGGAGGAAGAGATCCAACGCTTTGAGCGCGCTTACAGGCTCTCTATCCCGCCCAGATTGAAGCAATGGCTCTCGTATTGTAACGGCGCCGCCTTGGGCATGAAGCCATACTATGGAGTCGGCTTGTTAGACGATTCACTCAACATCGAATCTACCTATGTCACAATGGACCACTGGCCGTCTCGCGGGTGGATTCCAATCGGCACGGATGGATGTGGAAACTTCTATGTGGTGATAACCAAAGGCGACTATGGAGAGGGTGAACCGGTCATTTTCTCCGATTCCGGCCAGGATTGGGGGGAGGCGTCTTACATCGTTGCAGCAGATGTCTGGGAGTACGTTTACCTCTCCCTAAGCCGCGAACTGGATGGGATGGAGTGGCCTTTCAATCCCCAGGCCTTCCGATCCATTGACTCCAAAATTTTCCAGTATCAAGGCGTGCCCTTTCCATGGGATGCTGATTAATCTGGAATCCACTGGCGCCACTATGAACCCAAACCACCCCTACTGCCGTCTGATCCATTTTATTGAGGATGAGGAAACCGGCGCTGCCGAATTAGTAGAGGAGCTATGGAATTCGTTTGGGGAAGTCTCCCATCGAATCTCTGAACTCCATGCTCAAAGAGAGCCGCGGGAAGTCGGCATCAGTGTCATTCTTATTAATCAATGGGGCGGAAAACTACAAATGGGTCTACTTGAAGATCGAGGGGTATTGCATTGGCTTCGAGACCAAGGGCGTTCAACCCAGGTATCGCGGGGAACAGAATTTACGGAGGATACACCATTCTACCTGCCGGAATGGACCGAGGTACTTGCAGGCTTTCTCATCCATAGATCCCTTGCACTTCGCTGTTGTGAGTCATGGCTTGAGTACAACAAACTGCTTCCAGAGGCCGGTTTCGACATGGATTGAGTGAGCATGTTAGGTTCCAGGTAGAATTAGACCATCCAGTAGCTACCTGAGAAACGCCTGCCAACCCACAAGATGCTGACGATTAGATTGGGTCCACCCGAAGATGACAATCCGCCTCAAAACTACGTCTATCACCC
>JBHIXE010000006.1:0-17955 GCA_041984905.1 Verrucomicrobiales bacterium
AATCCTAGCGCCAACTGGCGCGATTCATAGTAGCCTAGGGCAACGCCCTAGGTTTGAAGTCATTAGAAAATCAAGCGCTGAAAGCGCGATACATCCAAGACCGAGATGAATCGGGCTTTCAGCCCTTGCTTTCTTGTATGTATCTAGACCTAGGGCGTTGCCCTAGGCTACTATGAATCGCGCTCTTCGGCGCTGATTAACGGTGGCGTCTGGCGAATGAAGTCGGTTTCGCGAACAAAGGGGCTTGTGGATAGTAGCGGTGCCGCTTCCGCTCTACTATATAAGCACGCGGGTGAACACTCGAGACGCCTTTGTCTCGAAGCTCTTGGTATAACCATTGCGCTCATAGAAGCGCGAGACACCTGCGGCATCGTTGGTGGCTTTGTAGAGATCGCTATTCACCAGGATGATCGCTGCGAACCGGCCAGCGGCTTCCGCTTCAATGTGACGCAGCAGCGCGGTGGCGATTCCCTGCCTTCGATACTCCGGCGCCACAAACAGGTTGAGCAACTCCAGGATATCCGGCGCGAACCGTCGGGTGTAAGCGAACCCTGCCAGATCGCCATTCGGTCCGAGAGCCGTGGCGGAAGGAAACTCCCGGATGACCTCGGCGATTTTCCAATCATGCGTCTGCCGGCCCGTGGCGCTTAGATAGAACTCCACGATGGCGGGTGCGTCGGACTCCAGACCGGTGCGAAGCGTGATGCCTTCCATGGAAGTGGGCGGGAGCCCGGGGCGACGAATCAAAGGTCCCGATTGTTGCGCCGCAACTCGTCGTGCAATTCCTGGGGATCCTTGGCCAGGGAAGGAGCGGAGATCGTCATCGGATCGTCCTGCTCGACAGTTTGGCAGCCGGAGGTGAACACCGCAGCCGCGAATGCGGTAAGCAGCATCAGATAGGGAAAGGTGAGTTTGTGCATGAATGAGGTTCGGTTGGGTGACTCCGCCAGTGTGCGTGATCTTTGGGGTATTTCCAAGCATGGAGATGTAGCGGAAAACGTGAGTTTTTCGACTCGTCAGGCTGGGCCCATGGCCGAACGATCATATCTCCTGCGGTGCCTCTTGAGAGAGATGCTTTCTGCGCCTGGCCGTTTTCATGAGGAGGAACGGCAGAATCAAGGTCACCAGGTAGTAGACGCCAAGCGTTACGATCATGTCCACGGTCACGGGCATAAAAAGCATGTGGCCCATCGGGAATAATCCTTCCCACGCGACTCGCATCCAGAACCCGGTTTGGAGGAGCCAGATCCGCCTTCCGGTTGCCAGGTCGACCGAGACTGCGCCAGCGAAGAGGATGCACGAGGAGAGAAGAATGTAGTGGGAGAGATACCATGCCCCCGGTTGTTCCCAGGTAATATGCGTGCGGCCAGGAGAGCCGTGAACGAACCAATATATGCCGAAGGACAACAGACCCAGGACGGTGACCAATCGCAATGGGCTTGGGTAGTCCGAAGTCCCTCTGTCCATGTGCTCCGCTTCATGATGAATTGATCATGGGGAGGGGACCTCCGACAACCACTTCTGCGTCGCATCCGTCATCCCTTGAACGCGCTCTTTGTGATCTTGCTGCCCCGCCAGATCCGTGGTCTCGCCGATGTCTTCTCGCAGGTTGTAGAGCTGGTAAGGTGCCCCCTCATCCGGTTGCACGAGCTTGTAATCGCCCTGACGCAGCGCCAATCCGCGCTTCTTGCCCTGAGTCCAGACCCAGGCCAGCACGTCGTGCGGCGATTCGGATTTTCCCTGCAGGGTAGCCAGCGGATTCTTTCCGTCGATCGTCCGGTCCTGGGGCCACTCGGCACCGGCCGTATCCAGGCAGAGCGCGAAGAGATCCATGGCGATGAGGGGCTCGCGGCAGGTGGTGCCGGGCTCGATCTGGCCGGGCCAACGCACCATCGCAGGCACCCGGATGCCGCCTTCCCACACCGTCACGCCGCCATCGCGCAGGGGGCCATTGCTGGCGACTTCCAGACCGCGATCCGGCAGCATGAAGGCCCCGTTGTCGGAATACCACATGACCAGTGTGTTGTCCGCCAGACCCATCTCATCCAGCGAATCCAGCACTCGGCCAATCGCCGTGTCCAGCGCGGTGATCACCGCATAATAGCGGCGCTTGGGATCGGTTTCGTCCGGCGACCAGCCATAGCGGGCAAAGGCCTCGTCCGGCGCTTGCCAGATGACAGGTTCGCCTTCCGCCTTGTTCTTCTTGTTCGGGAAATGCGGCGCGTTGAAGGGGAGATAAACAAAGAAGGGCTTCTCCTGATGCCGCTTCATGAAGTCGATCGCCGCGTCGGCCCAGAGATCCGTAGCATAGCCTTCCTGAGTGACGGACTCCGTGTCGCGGAACAGGTCGTTCCGCCCATCATAGACATGCGTGTAATAGTCGCAGTTCCCGGAAGCATGGCCGAAGAACTCATCAAACCCGCGGTCCGTGGGCCGGTAACCCTCGCCAAACCCCAGGTTCCACTTGCCGTAGCAGGCGGTGGCGTAGCCGGCGGACTTCAGGTAGGCGGGCAAGAGCTTCTCGCTAAGCCGCAGACCGACTCCGATGTTCTCCTCCGACCGAAGCTGATGATTGAGCCCATTGCGCAGGGGATAACGCCCCGTCATCAAGGTGGCGCGAGAGGGGGTGCAGGAGGGTGCCCCGGTGTAGAAATCCGTGCAACGGACACCTTCGCTCGCCAGCTGATCGAGTCGCGGGGTGAGGACGTCGGGATTGCCATAACAACCCAGATCTCCGTAGCCGAGATTGTCGGCGGTAATCAGCAAGAGGTTGGGAGTCTCTGCTGGGGCAACGCCCAAGAGAAACCAAAGACTCGCGAGGAGAACTGCCAGGGATCGACTCACTTTTCCGAGATGCAATAGAGGGCGCTGTTGGTGCGCAGGAAGATCTCGCCATCGGAGATCGCGGGTGTGGAATTGGAGCGTTCGCCCAGCGCGTTGGAGGCCAGCTTCTCGAACTTATCCGCGTTGGGCTCGAACACGATCGTGGTGCCTTGTTGGTTGGTCACATAGAGCCGACCCGCCGCCATGACGATGGAGCCCCAGTGATCGGGGCCTTCGACCCGCTCCCGCCAGACATCTTTGCCGGTCTTGGGATCGAGGCAACGGATGGTGCCCTGAGCGGCGTCCGGGATGAAGAGGTGATCGTCCGCATACACACCGGAACCGATGCTCTGCGGGTTCCGTTCATTTCGCCAAAGCCGCATCTCGGTGATGTCGCCCTTGCCACCCAGCTTGAACCCGATCGAAGGTCCGCCGAATCCGCCGATTGCCACGCAGATATCGCCGGCAAGATGAGGGGAAGAGTAGGCCAGTTCACCCTTGGGCCCCTTGATCCCGTTGCAGAACCAGAGCAGTTCGCCTGTGGCCGGATCGTAACCATTCACCCGGGTATTGAAGGTGCAAAGAATCTGATCCTTGCCATCGATCTTGGCGATCACCGGCGTGCTCCAGGAACCGACATACTGCTTCTGCTCGTTGTATTGCCCATCGCCGGCGACCGGCTCATCGGTCTCCCAGACGGTCTTGCCGGACCGGAGATCGAGCGCGGTGATGAAGACCTTCTCGCCGGGTCCGCAGTTCATGATCACCTTGTCACCATAGATAACCGGAGAGGACGCATAGCCCCACTGGTGGCGAAATTCGCCCAGATCACGCTTCCAGAGTTCGTTGCCGGCAAAATCGTAGCAATAAACGCCGGCCGAACCGTGCCACACCACCACGGATTCGCCATTGGCCGCGGGGGTCGACGCACCGTGAGGGTTGGTCTTGTGGGTCGGCATGACCTTGTCGAATTTCACGACTTGGGACCAAAGTTCCTCACCGGTTTCCCGATCGTAGCAATAGAGCCCGCGCTCGCGCCCTTCGTCCTGGGCACTGGTCACGAAGACCTTGCCATTGGAAACGACCGGGCTGCTGTTACTGGGCGAGGGCAGTTCCGTACGCCACTTTACGTTCTCGGTGCGGCTCCAGGTCAGGGGCGCGGAGTCTTCGTTGCTCACTCCGTTGCCGTTCGGCCCACGGAACTGGGGCCAGTCGTCGGCGTGCGCGGAGAGAGGGAGGGTTAAGGCGGCAAGGAGAGTTAGGGCTGGTTTCATGGTTGGGGCTTTTTGTCTGTAAACAGTGAACAGTGCGACATTAAACAGTGCGACAGACAGTATGGAGGAGTTCGGAGCATCTCGACGGTTTACTGTCGCACGGTCGCACTGTTCACTGGACTCCCGAGTAGGGAGTCAAGGAGGCGTTCGATGAGGCCGGATTGGAAATCGGTGCACATGAATTCGGCGACGTGGTCGCTGGTGACGGCGGCCTTGGCGCCCTGGTCGTCGGCCAGGTAGGTGAGGCCGCCTTCGTCCACGATCCGGCGCAGGCGATAGAGGGCGTTGATATCGGCAAGCCACTCCAACTCCATCTCCAGGTAATGACCCCCATGGGCCTGGAATCGCTCCAACGCGGCGGCGGTTTCCGGACTGTTCGTGGAGGTGATGGGGCGACGGCCATCGCGGAGCATGACCACGGCGTTGTCTTTCTCTTCGAGGAGCGTCACCTCCATCTGGGTAAATTCCTGAATCAAGGAAGGACCCGCTACCCGGTCATCGCAGGTGATGGTGAGAGAAGGCGACTTCTCCAGGAGTTGACCGGCCCGGTGTCCTTCCTTGGCGGCGGCTTCCACCAGGTAGGTTTGCAGCATGGCAGGCAGGATCTCGGGCCGGCACTGGACATGGGCCGGATCGGCGAGGATCGCCTGACGTTGTTGCTCGAAGTATTGCTTGGCTTTGGCGACTGGATTCTCTGCCATAGTTCCATGCTTGAATAAAGCGTGAGGGCTCGTCAAGCGTTCCTGATCCGTTGGCGTAAATCCTGCTTGCTCAGGGCCCAATGACTGAAGCACTGCATCTTCCAAGTTACCTGGAGCAGGAACCCAAAGTCGCGGATCGCTTCCGTAGGCTCAAGGAACGGGAAGTCGTTCTGGACGTGCAACATCTCAACAAGGTTTTCGCCTCCTCCTCGGGACCGGTGGAAGCGTTGCGGGACGTCAGCTTCAGTGTGTATCGACGCGAATTCATGTGTGTGCTGGGCGCTTCCGGTTGCGGGAAATCCACGCTCATCCGCATTCTCGCGGGCCTCGAGTATCCCACCGATGGCGTGGTGGCTCTGGACGGCAAACCGGTGTCGGGTCCGGGACCGGATCGTGGCATGGTCTTCCAACACTACACGCTCTTTCCCTGGCTCACCGTGAAGGCGAACGTCATGTTCGGCCTGCAGATGACGGGGCGAGGCGGAACCGCTGCGGAAAGTGAAGCCCGGCAATGGATCGATCTCGTGGGGCTCTCCAAGTTTGAGAACGCCTATCCGCACCAGCTCTCGGGCGGGATGAAGCAACGGGTCGCGATCGCCCGGGCCCTGGCCAATCAGCCTCGCATCCTGCTCATGGACGAGCCTTTCGGCGCGCTGGACGCCCAGACCCGGGCTCACATGCAGGGTTACCTGCTGCAGATCTGGAAGAACGTGGATGTCACCATCCTCTTCATCACCCACGATCTGGATGAAGCGATTTACCTGGCCGACCGGATCCTGGTGCTCAAGCCCAATCCCGGCGAAGTCGCGGAGATGATCGAGGTGCCCGTGCCGCGTCCTCGCGATCCCGACCAGAGCATCCTGCCCGAATTCCTCGCCACCAAGAAACGGTTGGAAGAACTGATTCATCCGAAGCGGAGTCAGGGGTCGCCAGACCAGGATGAATCGCTGCCGATCCTGCGGATGACTTCCAAGCTGGATAACATCGAGGAGTAGGCCTCGCAGACTGCTTCCGGCTCAAAGTCAGGACTTGCCAGCGACCCGGGGACCCATCTAGGGTGTGCCGATGCGTTGCTACCAAATCCTCATCCTCCTTGGCGCTGGCCTGCTCAGCTCGTTAGCGGCCCAGGAATTCAAGTCGCCTGAAAAGGTCACGGCTGCCGACCGCGAGGCGGAGTTGGCGGAGATCTTCAAGGGCGCGACGTCCTCCAAGCCCAAGACCCCAAAGCTCGACCGGACTCGCGGGCAGATCATCTTCCAGGCGGAAGAAGGGGAATACCTGAAGGGCGAACACTTTGGCAAATGGAACTGGCCGGAGTTCACGCCCCAGCGTTGGGGCACTTACAATGTGGAGCTCACCTACGTCTCGATCACCGCGAAGATGGGCGTCCAGTTCTACGTCGGCGATGCCAAGAGCAAGGGCTACATCCCGCAATCTGGCGGCATGAACCAGGAACACACCACGGAGATTTCCCGCATTTATGTGGCCGATACCAAACCCGCGATCGTGGGGATGTTGACTGGAGATGACAGCAACGGCCCGGGGTTCCGGCTGCAACGGGTGACCCTGACTCCCGGACCGGAAGATGGCAGGATCGACCAATCCATCGACGGTCAGATCGAGCTCAAGGCCGGTCAGGCGACGACTTTCGCCGAGCGTATGCGCTACGAGCCGAAGCCGGAGAAAAACTGTCTCGGCTTCTGGACGGAACTGGATGACTGGGCGGAGTGGCCCTTCACGGTGCACAACGGCGGCGAGTTCGAGCTGGAAGTCGTCTACGGCTGCGGCAATGGCAATGAAGGCAGCGAGATGTCGGTCTGGCTGGACGACAAGGAGATGACTTTCACCGTGGCGGACACGGGCGGATTCCAGAGCTGGCAGACCATCAATCTCGGCAAAGTGCAGATCAAAGCCGGCGAACACGTCGTCACCGCCAAGCCCAAGACCAAGGCCAACAAAGCCGTGGCGGACATTCACAAGATTGTGCTGAAGCCAGCCGGCAACTGAGGGCTGCGCTTGTAACGGATCTCGCGGGTCCGTAGGATCGGCCGCATGAAGCGGAAGGTGGTGCTGGCGAGTTCGCTAGCGGCAATTGTGATCGGCTGTTGGGCGTGGCACGCCTGGCCTCGCCCAGATCGCTTGTGGGTCGCTGGTTATAAGGCCCCTCTGAATGTCACCTCTGAAGAGATGCACCTTACCCTATTCGGCGATCTGGAAGATCCAACAGCGGCACCTGGATTGCTTTGGAGAGAAGGGCTCGAAGAGCGAGATGTGAAGAGTTTACTTCGAGCCAACGGGATCTCATTCCCTACTGGGTCCAGCGTTCGGTTTCCTTTTCTTGAATCGGAGCAGCGGAAACAAGGAACCCCTGAAGTCATTCCTCAGCTCTCAGGGTATTGGGTCGTCAATGAAGTCAGGGGAGCCCCTAAGGGAAGATGGTTCGCAGATATGGAGATGATTAACACCCGGGAGAACCATCAGCGGCTTCATGATCTCCTGTACCGAACGTATGCCGACTCCAGTGCACCAGGCTATTCTCCATTTTTTGGGGCCTTGCCGGTTCCGTCTGGATGGCGATGGACGTTCCACCTTCGCGATCGGATGTATGGCATTGATGAACACTCGCATTGTTGGTTTCAAGAGGGCAGAGCAGTCGTAATCCATTCGACAGATGTTTATTTGGGAGCCCATCGGTTGAATCCGTGGGGAGGTAGGTTTTCCCGCCAAACCTATCGTGGCCGGTCATGGCCCCTCTTCCTGGGGGTAGCGCTCCTGCCCCTGATCTTCTTCTATATATTACGCCGTCCCCTTGGTCGATTGTTCTTCCAGAGATATGCCTGAGTCGTCTCAAGGTTGCGGCTAGACTGTCGTTACCAGAAGCAATGAGGCTGCGTCAGAGAAGGCGCGAAGCGCTGCATTCTTGCATAGCCGGGGTTGAAGCGAAGAAAGGCCCCGGTTTGCGATGATATACGGTTCAGCCGCGAAGCGGTGGCACAGCACCTGCGAACCGTCCTCCGTGCCAGCGCTCCGCGCCTCGTCAAAGTACATTCCTACCGGGGCCTCGCTAACGCTCAACCCCGGCTAAGGAAGAACGCAGCGCTTCGCGCCTTCTCTGACGGACCATACAAGGCTATAGCTCCACGTAAGATGCTCTAAAAGCTCCCTACACCTGGATCCGCCGGATGTCGGCACCGATGTCACTCAGCTTGTCATCGATGTGTTCGTAGCCGCGGTCGATGTGATAAACCCGATTGATCTCGGTTTCTCCTTCGGCGCGCAACGCGGCGAGAACGAGGGCGGCAGAGGCTCGCAAGTCACTGGCCATCACGGGCGCGCCACTCAGCTTCTCGACTCCGTGAACCACTGCAGAAGCGCCTTCCATATTGATGTCAGCGCCCATGCGGGAAAGCTCCGCCACATGCATGAATCGCTGCGGGAAAATGTGTTCCGTGATGACTCTGATGCCTTGCGTCAGGGCTAACAAGGCACACATCTGTTCCTGCATATCCGTCGGAAATCCCGGGTAAGCCTGGGTCTCGATATCTGCGCCCTTGCATTCGCCATTCCGGCTGATGGTCATGTGATCGCCCTTGGTGGAGATGACATAGCCGCACTTCTCCAGAGATTCCGTGACAGCCGTGAGATGGTCCGCACGCACCCGGCGCAATTCCAGATCCTTCGCGGCGATGGCACCGGCCACTAGAAAGGTTCCCGCCTCAATCCGGTCCGGAATCACAGTGTGCTCCGCCCCATGCAATTCCTCCACGCCTTCGATGCGGATCTCATGGGTGCCGGCGCCTTCAATCTTGGCTCCCATCTTGTTGAGAAATTCGGCCAGGTCCACCACTTCCGGTTCCGTGGCGGCGCCTTCAATGATGGTGGTGCCCTTGGCAAGCACCGCAGCCATCATGACATTGTCCGTGCCGAGAACCGTCGACCCTTGCTTGCCCAGCATGTTGACCGGGTTGCCAATCAGTTCGTCGGCTTTCAGATGCATGTCCCCGCCTTTGACGGTGACCTTGGCCTGCAAGGCCTCGAAGCCCCGGAGGTGCAGGTCAATCGGCCGGTCGCCAATCACGCATCCACCTGGCAACGAGACCGTGACCTCCTTGAGCCGGGCCAGCAGCGGCCCCATCACACAGACCGACGCCCGCATCTTCCGCACCAGATCATACGGAGCCACATTGGCCACGGTCTCAGCAGCAGTGATCACGGTGCCACTGGCTCGCTCTACATCCGCCCCCAAGGTCCGGAGAATCTGCAGCATGTAGTTGGTGTCACTGACATCCGGGACCCGGCGGATAATGCACTTCTCCTTGGTCAAGAGCGTGGCCGCCAGGATGGGCAGAGAGGAATTCTTGGAGCCGCTAATTGAGACCCTGCCACTCAGGGGGTTCCCGCCTCGAATAATCAGTCTATCCATCTTCTAAAAAGTCTAACTATGGGTTGTCAGGGGCAGCGCACCAAAAGGTTACGATCCACCCCCGAGTCATCTTTCAAAACTTCGGTTTCTCCAAGTGACAATTCGCGAGCCACCTCCACTAACCGATTCTCCTGTCCAAAACCAAATTCCATGGCGATCAATCCGCCGCTCTGGATGTGGTCGCCAACTTCTTGCAGGAATCGCTCCATGATCTCGGTGCCGGCGGTTCCGCCCACAAGCGCCCTTTCCGGATCATGCTTCACCTCTACGCTCAGCTCCTCCATGTCGGATTCCGATATGTAAGGCAGATTGGCCACAATCAGATCGAAGCGGCCATCGATGGCACTGAAAAGATCCGATTCCACAAACTCTACCGAGGCTGCCGACAAGGCATCGCCCAGGAGTTCCGCGTTCTCTTTGGCCAGAGCCAGAGCATCCTGAGAAATATCCGCCAGGGTCACCTGTGGCTTGAGCTTGCTCAACCCTGCCGCCAGCGAGAGGCCGATCACCCCCGAACCACAGCCCAGGTCGAGGATCCTGACGCCGTCCTTCCAGGGCATCTTCAAGAGCCGGTCGGTGAGAAGCTCCGTCTCGGGTCTCGGGATCAGGGCCCGTTCATCGCACTTGAACTCGTGATCCAGGAACTCGACCGTGCCGAGCAGGTGTTGCAGCGGACGACCGTTGCCACGCTCTCGCGTCAGCGATCTGAGCGCTTCCAACTCCCGGTCTTCCAGGGGTCGATCAAAATCCACGTAGAGCTGCATCCTCGAGCAGCCTACCACGTGCGCCACCAGATACTGCATGTTGAGCCGCGCGCTCTCTACCCCGTGTTTTTCGAGATATCCCGTGCCCTTTTGCAGCGCATCCAAAATGGTCGTCATCAAGCGGCCTCAATCTAACGCGCTTTCTGAGATGCGAAATCGGCAAATTACTCCAAACCAGCTTCTTTGAGCCGCTCTTCCATGTCCGACTTCTGCAATCCTGCCAGGAAATCATCCAGATCCCCTGCCATGACGCCTTCCAAGTGGTGCGAGGTCAACCCGATCCGGTGATCCGTGACCCGGTTCTGGGGAAAGTTGTAGGTGCGGATCTTTTCTTCCCGGCCACCGCTCCCGATCAGGTTCCGGCGCTGTTCCGAGTACTTCGCCGCTTCTTCCTGCTGCTTGGCTTCGAGAAGCTTGGCGCGGAGAATGGCGAGGCCTTTCTCCTTGTTCTTGGTCTGGCTGCGACCGTCCTGACACTTCACCATGATGCCGGTCGGCTTGTGGGTGATCTGCACCGCGGAGTCCGTCGTATTGACGTGCTGCCCGCCCGGCCCACTGGACCGCGTGGCCTGGATCTCGAGATCTTCTTCCTTCAGCTCGACGTCCACTTCTTCGGCTTCCGGCATCACGGCCACGGTGGCGGTGGAAGTGTGAATGCGCCCCTGAGTCTCCGTGGAAGGAACCCGCTGGACCCGATGCACTCCGCTCTCGTATTTCAGGTAGCGAAACACATCTTCACCTTTGACCATAAAGACCACTTCCTTGAAGCCGCCCACTTCTGACGGACTGGATTCCAATTGTTCGGTCTTCCAGCCCCGAGCTTCGGCAAAGCGCTGGTACATGCGCATCAGGTCTCCGGCAAAGAGTGAAGCTTCATCCCCACCAGTGCCGGCGCGAATTTCCACGATCGCGTCCCGGTCCTCGGTGGGATCCCTTGGCAGAAGCGCGTATTGGATCTCCAGCCCCAATTTCTCCACGACTGCCTCCAACTCCGGGATCTCCGACTCAGCAATCGCGGCGAGTTCTTCGTCGTCTCCCTTGACCAACTCTCGATTCTCTTCGAGCTGGCGCTGAGATTCGGAATAGGCATCCCAGGTGGTCAGCAGGCGCTTGGTGTGCTTGTGCTCCTGCATCACCTCGCCGGCCTTGGCGGGATCGTTGTAGAAGCCGTCCTCCGCCATCGCCTTTTCCAGATCGGCGACGCGATTGCGCTTTTTCTCAATGAGTTCTGAGTAGTCCATAGTGCGGAGCCTCCACTCCCTTCAGTTCCGAATACATACACGTAAAAAACGGCGTCGGCATCCCTGATCGGAGCCGACACCGTTTCACAAAAGAAAAGGACTGCCTGGCTAAGCGTCGGACGGCTTGGGCTTGCGACGCTTGGCCTTGGTAGAACCGTAACGTTGGGCAAACTTCTCCACACGTCCGGCGGTGTCCACAAACCGCTGCTCACCCGTAAAGAAGGGATGGCAGGCTGCGCAAATACCAATGCGCATGTTCTCAACCGTGGACCGGGTGTGATAGGTAGCCCCACAGGTACACACAATCGTGGTATCCGTGTATTCTGGATGGATTTCGGCTTTCATGACAAAAGGGGCAAAGAAAAATTCAAGTTCCGCCCGAAACGGGCGCGTAGACTAGTTTAGACTCTCGCCTCCATCAAGCCATTTCATTCAATTGGCAAAAATCTCTTCGAGAAAGGCTTTCATCTCGGCCCAAGAGGCCTTGTCCGCCGCTTCATCATAAGCCAGGGGGATGTCGAAAGTCTTCCCCTTTTCTGTCGCCGCAGGATTGGTGAACCCGTGGAGCGCCCCCTCGTAGTTCTTGAACTCAAAGTCGACGTTCGCCGCCTTCATTTCCTCTTTCAGGTTTGCCACCGCTTCCTCGGAGACAAAGGGATCCGCCGCCCCGTTGCAGACCAGGACCGCAGCTTTGACCTTGCCGGCTTGTGCCTGGATCCCCTGCTTGGGTTCCAGGCTCCCGTGAAAGCTGACCACTCCATCTAGATCCATGCCGACCCGGGCAGCGTGCAGCACCACCCCTCCGCCAAAGCAATAGCCGATCGCCGCGATCTTGTTGGAATCGGTCAGCTTCTCTTTTTGAAGGACCTTCATGGCCGCTTTGAAGCGCGCTTCGGCCTCATCCAGATTGCTCAGTGCTTCCTTGGCAAAAGCACCTGCATCCTTGGGATGGTGGGCCTGCTTGCCGTTCCCGTACATGTCCAGCGCCATGCCCACATAACCGAGTTCCGCCAGCATCTCGGCACGCTTGCGGGCATAATCGTTCTGGCCCCACCACTCGTGCACCACGAGCACTCCGGGGCGCTTCTCCTTCGTGGAATCATCCCAGGCCAGGTAGCCCTTCAGTTCTGTGTCACCACTCTGGTAAGTGATCTCCTTGGTGACGAGATCCGCCTGAGTCTGGGACAAGCCCAGAGTCAGGAGGCCGAGCATTGCAACAAGTCCTTTCTTCATAGGGATAGCCAAGCGCGGATTCGGAATCTGCTCAAGTCCTACCGGCTTAGCCGTCGCTGGAAGTCTCCAGGACTGACGTTACCGGATGCAATCCTACGTTGCTGGCGAGGAACAGAACTCCCGCACTGGATACACCTAATACGAGCATCACAACACACAAGATGCCGGGACCTATGCCCAACAGCCACAAGCCCATGCCCGGAGCCAGAATCGTGGCACTGGACCAGGTCAGGCCCAGCATCCCGTTGTAACGCCCGCGCATTTTCTCTGGCGCCAGCCTGGATACGTATGCGCCCTGCACCGGCATGCTGATCATCTCACCCACGGTGAAGACCACCATGGCCGTGACAAGACCTACCAATCCTGAAACCCAGCCATTCATGGCGAATCCGACCGCGGCGAACACACTCCCCAAAGCAATCATCCGGGGCGCAGAGAAACGACGCACCACCGCGCTGATCGGAATCTCCAGAAGGGCGATCATGAAACCATTGATGGCCATGATGAACCCAAAGGTCCTCTCGGGATGCTGGATCGGCACGTGATCCTGGAGAAGGCGAGCATAGGAGGAACTCCACTGCGTATAGATCATGGCCACGATCAGGGAGTTTACGCACACCACAAGAAACCGGGCATCCCTGGAAATCACCTTGAGTGCGGGTCCCCACTGGCTGAGCTTGCGCTCTGTACGAATCCCATGCGGCAACAGCTTCACGGCAATGATGCCATAGGTGAAGGAAGTCAGGGAATCGATCAGGAAGAGCAGCAGGAAGGAGATCTCCGCGAGAATTCCTGCCGCCATCATTCCCAAGGCCCAGCCCAAGTTGATCGCGAATCGCAGGATCGAAAAGGCGGCAACCCGCGAGTCATTCGGAACCAGGTCCGCGATCAAGGAACTGCTCGCCGGGAAATAGAGTCCCCGCACCAGGCCATAGAGAACGGCCAGGATAAACATGAGCCAGAGGCCGCCTAAGGCATGGGAGAACTCCACACTGACAAACAGCAACAGCCCGCAGGCTGCCGAACCCACCATCGAAAGGCAGATGGTATTGCGCCTGCCCAGCCAGTCTGCCAGATACCCGCCCACAAAAGCCGCGCTCAAGCCGCCCACTCCCAAGAGCCCGACCGCCCATCCGGCAACCGCATCCGAGGCTCCTTTGTGATTGAGGAAGAGGACCAGGAACGGAATTACAAAGGTTCCAAACCGATCGATGAAGATCCCCATGGATAGGGTCCAGACCGGTCTGGGGAGACCTCGAATCTCCTGAATGAAGGTGGTGAATACAGGTGACATGGCATGGCGGAGTCGTAGACGAAAAAAGCCCTGCTCTTCGCGAGAATGAGCAGGGCTTCAAAACTGGACGTGAATCGTCTCTGGAAAGTTTAGGGGGATTTTACCCTGCTCAAATTGGCTGATTTGGAGAGCGGCCGTTCAAACATACCGTGGCTGACAAATGCCATGGAGGCGTTTCCAGTTTGCCAGTTCTTGCCTTTAGCCAATTTCATTCGAGGGTCTATTTAATCGATTCTCTGCAAGACTGCAATCTGAATTGCGCTATCCCATTCACATTCAGCCAACTGAACTCTCTACGTGATGAGGTCTCCCTTTCTGATCTTTCTGATTATTGCCGCTCTGGTCGTTGCTTCATTCCAAACGGAAATCGGGAGGCAGTTCTGGAGCGATGTCGACCAGCGGCTGAATCTGTCAACCATGATCCCGACCCCGGGCAATGATCGAAAGAAGAAGATCGGGCACCTGGATCGCTACGTCCCCAAAGCCGCGGCAATGATCAGTGATGCGAGACCGGGACAGATCACCTCCGGGCGAGGAAAACCTCTGGTGGTGTGCATGGATGCGAATGGGAATGACCCTGGTGGCCCGCTTCCTCGCTTTGGCATCCCTCCTTGTGTCGACTCGATCATGATGAAGTTGCCCCCAGAAATGATCCCCCAACGGTCGGAGGAAATTGGCACGCTGGTCGGTCTCTATTGGGGCAGTGAGATCGCGGAGAAACACTACCTCAAGATCACTTTGCAGAACGGTAAGAACTACAAGTTGGCTCTCCAGGAAACCTGTCGCATCCGCCTTGTGGAAGTGAAGACAGGGCGACTGATCGAGACTTGGACCATCACGGGGCAAGCCCCTTCAAAAGAGGAAGTCCTGGCCCAAGACGGGAAGACCCTTTTCGGCCCGTCCATCGAATCCGAAGTATTGGCATACATCCTGCAAAAGACCCGCTAGGTTCCCGCGATTGCTCATGAAGGCGTTTTTTCTGCTCATTCTCTTCCTCCTAACCATCGGCTTCATGGTGTCGCTCAAAACCGATGCAGGCCAGGCGTTCTGGACAGATCTGCGTGAGAAAGTCGCGGTGGAGGATTTAATCCCGACTCCGGAGAATGTGCGAAATAGCAAAATCGGGCACCTGGAGCCCCTCGTTGGCGAAGCCGCCTCGCTGCTTGAGCATCCCAGGAAAGGCGAGTCCACCATGCCTCCCGGCAAACCCCTTCTCATCTGTATGAGCCGCATCTACCGGCAAGATGGGCAAGACTCTTCCAAGCGATTCGGGGAGCCGCCATGTGTGGATTACCTGACGGAGAAGCTTCCGGAGACGATGGTTCCGCAAGATGAGTCAGAAATTGGGGTCGTGATCGGCCTGTATTGGGGAGACTATCCAGCCGGGCGCTATCAGGCTCAGGCCGCCAGTGGACCAGGCTCTTCGCTACCCGGAATTTCTCAGTGGGTAGACGGAATGCGGGAGTCCTGCAAAGTCCGAGTCGTCAACAGGCGCACCGGAGAGCTCATTGGCGAAAAGGAATTGATTGCCGATCCCCCTCCTATAGAGGCCGTCGTCTCCCCGGAGCACGAAGAACTCTATGGCCCCAGCGTGGAACCCCTGGTCCTGACATTTATCCAGCGGCTGTATCAGCGCTAACAGCGCCCCAAGGATTCCTCAGCCTATTCCCACTCGATGCTGGCGGGAGGCTTGGTGGAGATATCGTAGAGCACGCGGTTGACGCCGGACACCTCATTCAAAATCCGGTTGGAGACCTCCGCCATGAATTCATAGGGCAACCGGACCCACTCGGCCGTCATGGCGTCGACGCTGGATACGGCGCGAAGCACAATAGGATGCTCATAGGCACGCTCGTCCCCTTTCACGCCCACGGTTTTGACGGGAAGTTCCGCGGCATAAGCCTGCCAAACGCTGTCATAGAGCCCACGCTCCTTGAGCAGATTGATGAAGATGGCGTCGGCATCCCGGATTCGATCCAGCCGTTCCTGGGTAATTTCACCCGGACAACGGACTGCCAGCCCTGGTCCGGGGAAAGGATGACGACCGACGACCGCTTCCGATAGCCCAAGACTCCGGCCCAGCGCACGCACTTCATCCTTGAAGAGCTCGTGCAGAGGTTCGACGACCTTCCCCTGCTTCTTCAGTTCCATGATCCGGTCAACCCGGTTGTGGTGCGTCTTGATCTTGGAAGCGATCGACCCACTCGTGGCGCTCTCAATCACGTCTGGATAGAGCGTTCCCTGAGCCAGCATCTCTACGTTTCCGGCAGCGCCAAAAAACACATCGATAAACAGATTCCCAATGATATTCCGCTTCTGCTCGGGATCGGAGACTCCTTCCAAGGCTGAAAGGAACTTCTCGCCGGCATCGATCGTCTCGATCTCGATTCCGATCGACTCAAACTGCTTCTGAACTTCCTCCGCCTCGTTCTTGCGCAGCATCCCATGATCCACAAAGAGGTAACGGCAGTTCACCCCCGCATCGTGAAGCAGCGCCGCGAGCACCGAGGAGTCCACCCCTCCTGACACACCACACACGACCAACCGGTCCCCCACTTCCTCCCGGACCTGCTTCTCAAGCTGCTCCTTGAAGGACTCCATCTCAAATTTCGGCGGATCCTTGGCCAGAGACAGAAAGTTGCGCAGCACCTGAGCCCCTTGATGGGTGTGGCTCACTTCCGGATGAAACTGAATTCCGTAAAACAGGTCGTTCCACTGCAAAGCCACGGGAATCCCTTCCTGATTCGCCCCCAGCACTTGGGCCCCCTCAAGATGTTTGCAGGTATCCGAGTGGCTCATCCAGATCTGGGAGTCGGTCACTCCTTCCAGCAAGCCCGTGGGGTGAATCGGTTTCAGAGTTGCGGGACCATACTCACGAGTCGTGCCCGGCTTGACTTCGCCGCCCCACTTCAGGTTGAGCAACTGCATGCCATAGCAGATTCCCAGAACCGGCACGTTCAGGGACTTGAGATACTCGAAGTCAATATCCGGCGCGTTCGGCTCCAGGGTGCTGGCCGGGCCTCCGGAAAGAATCACCGCGGCGGGACTCCCTGTGTCGCAAAGCTCGTACGGCTGATAAAGGCGGGAGAAATATCCCAGCTCTCGAATGCGGCGCACAATCAATTGGGTGTACTGCGAGCCGAAATCAATAACGGCAATAGCGTTGTCCAACACGGTCCTTCAAAAATTACGGATTAACCCAGATAGCGTCGTTTGCTATTGCTGGGTGCTTTGGTAGTTCACCGGTTCTTCGGTGATGGTGATGTCATGCGGATGGCTTTCCCGCAATCCGCCCGGAGTGATCCGCACAAACTTGGGCTCGGTGCGGAGTTCATCCAGATTGTGGGCGCCCACATATCCCATGCCGGAACGCAGACCGCCCAGCAGTTGGAAGACCACTTCCTCCAGGCGTCCCCGATACGGAACGCGAGCCTCTACCCCTTCCGCGACGAGTTTGCCGGAAGAGTTCTGACCATAGCGGTCGCCCGAGCCTTTTCGCATCGCTTTGAGAGATCCCATGCCCCGGTATTCCTTGTAGGTCCGGCCCTGATACTGAACCGTATTGCCCGGGCTTTCCCGGGTGCCTGCCAGGATCGATCCCAGCATGACGCAGTCCGCTCCCGCGGCGATCGCCTTGACGATATCGCCCGAGAAACGAATCCCGCCATCGGCAATAATGGGAATGCCGGCGTCCTTGGCGGCCTTGGATACATCCAGGATCGCGCTGAACTGAGGAACCCCGACGCCGGCGATGACTCGCGTCGTGCAAATGGACCCTGGGCCGACTCCCACCTTAATGGCGGAGGCACCCGCCCGAATCAGATCCACGGCCCCTTCCTGGGTCACCACGTTCCCCGCGACGACCGGCACTTCGTAGACTTTGCGGAGATGCTTCAGAAGATCGGCCACCCGGGTGGTGTGCCCCGTGGCCGCATCGATAAAGAGGATATCCGTTCCCGCCTGGATCAACGCTTCGGCCCGCTCCAGTGCCTGAGGTCCGGTCCCAATGGCGGCGCCCACCATGAGCCGGCCATTGGCGTCCTTGGTGGCCGCGGTATACATCTGCCGCTTCTCAATGTCCTGGCTGGTGATCAGTCCCACCAACCGGTCGTCCTGGTCGACCAGGGGAAGCTTTTCGATGCGGTTCTTGTAGAGAATGGAGCGCGCTTCCTCCAGCGTCGTATTGGCATGGCTGGTAACCA
>JBHIXE010000006.1:17965-31157 GCA_041984905.1 Verrucomicrobiales bacterium
TCATCACATCGGCCACCGTGGTCTTTTCGGCGTTTTCGATGTACCAGATGTCCCGGGTCGTCACCATACCCACGAGCCGTTTCTCCCCATCCACAACAGGGAATCCGGAGACGCCCTTGTCCCCCATCACCGTTTCCAGCTGGCGGATGCTCATCTTCCCGCTCACGGTGAAGGGATCCGGGATCACCATGTTTTCGCTCCGCTTTACCCGGGCGACATAGTCAGCCTGTTCATCCAGGGTGCAGTTCCGGTGGATCACTCCCAACCCACCTTCCCGAGCGAGGGCAATGGCGAGTTTGTCTTCCGTCACCGTATCCATCGGTGAGGAAATGATGGGGATGTTTAACGGAATCTTTTCGGTAAGCCGGGAAGTGATATCCGCTTCCGACGGGAGGATGCTGCTCTTGCGAGGAACCAGGAGCACATCATCAAAGCTGTAGGCGAGTTCAACGTCCATGACCGTGGCTAATTCGGGTTATTACCCTTGAGGGCGAGGCGAATCTCCTCGGAATACTTTTGCGCCATCTGACGCGGAGTGCTTTCGGGGCCAGGAAACATCACGCCGCGCGAAACATTCACCAGGATTGGTGCCCGCCGTTGTTGGCCTTCCAGTGCTTTGAGATCTCCACCCTGGGCTCCCAGCCCCGGGATTAGTAGAGGAACATCCGCCATTCGTAAAAGAATGTCCGGAATCGCATTCGTCAAGCCTGCCACGAGGCCAATTTGTGGGGACCGCCCGCACATCTGCTGTACCAGCTCGAAAATATACTGTCCATTGACGGTCTTTTGCAGCTGGAGATCCCGGGCGCCTTCGTTGGAAGTGACCCCGAGCAGGTAGATCCCCTTGTCTTGATAATCCAGGAAAGGATCCAGCGTCTCCGCCCCCAGATAAGGACTCAGGGTCACCGCGTCCCCACCCCAGACTTCAAAACAGGCTTTGGCGTAGTATTTCTGGGTTTCCCCAATGTCGCCCCGCTTCGCGTCCAGGATTACCGGAATCTCCTCCGGAATCCATTCCCGCATCGACATCAACAGTTCCATCCCATCGATGCCCATCGCTTCAAAGTAGGCGATGTTCGGCTTGTAAGCCGCCGTGAATTCCTTGGTCTCCTCGATCACGGACCTCACAAACTCCGGGATATTGGCGTTGATCTTTTCGGCGCGAGGATCCAGCCCCACGCAGAGATTGGATCCGGTCTTGGCGATGCGAGCTTCGAGTTTGTCGCGATAAGTCATCGGCGCAGCAGAACTTTTCCCTGGTAAACGACCTCCGCCACACACCCATCCACTTTCTGGTCCAGGAAGGGCGTGTTGGAGCTCTTGGATTTCATGAATTCACGGGTGAAATGCGTTTGGGCCTCGGGATCAAAGATCACGAAATCCGCCGGTTGCCCTTCGGCAATGCGAACAGGTTCTTTCCGCAACAGCTTGCGTGGCTCGGAGGAATAGCGCTTCACCAGCACATCCCAACCGAATTTTCCGGGCTTGATGAAGTGCTGGTAGAGCGAAGGCAAGGCGGTTTCCAGGCCGGTGATCCCAAAGGGCGCGCTCTCAAATTCCGTGTTCTTCTCGAACTCAGTGTGAGGCGCGTGATCGGTCGCGATGACATCGAAGACACCATCGATGAGGCCCTGCAGTAGCTGTTCCCGGTCTTCCCGAGTCCGCAACGGCGGGTTCATCTTCATGTGAGTGTCGTAGTCCTTGATGTCGTCCTCACAAAAGATCAGGTGGTGCGGCGAAACTTCGCAGGTGACGTGAACGCCTTCTTCTTTGAATCGGCGAATCGTGTTCATCCCTCGCGCGGTGGTGACGTGCTGGATGTGAATGTGCGTGCCGGTGTACTGGCCGATCCGGATATCGCGATCCAGGCACACCTCTTCGCTAATCGCGGCAATGCCCGGAAGACCCAGTTTGAAACTGACCACGCCTTCATTCATGGCCCCGCCTGCCGTCAGCGCCATGGTCTCGCAGTGACTGGCGAGGAAGAGGTCGAAGTTCCGGGCGTATTCCATGGCCCGGCGCAGCACTTGCGGATCTTCGACTGGTGAACCGTCATCGGTCAGCATGCAGACATTGGCCGCTTTGAGGCCGGAAATCGCTGCCAGTTCTTTGCCCGCCCGGTTCTTGGTGATGCAGCCGGACGTTTCCACTTCGATGCGGCATTCCCTGCCCTTCTCCAGAACCGCCCGCGCGACATTGGCATTGTCGATCGCAGGAACCGTATTGGGCATCAGGACCATTCCGGTTACTCCGCCGTTGATGGCGGCTTCTGAGGCGGTCTTGATGGTTTCCTTGGCGGTTTGTCCAGGTTCCCGGGCATGCACGTGAACGTCGTAGAGACTGGGCAGAAGCACCTTGCCGCGGCAGTCGATCTCCTCAGCGCCCGTCTCCGCAGGCAAGTTCGGCCCCACGGCCTTGATCCGGCGTCCCTCCACGAGGACGTCGCCCACGGTCAAATCCCGGGAGTCTTCACTGGCAATGCTTGCGTTCCGATACAGCCTCAATTCACTCATGATTCGTCATTCTTTCACCCCGGGCCGCAGCCAATACAGGACCGCCATGCGCGCCGCGATTCCGTTCTCGACCTGCCGGTTGATCAAGCAGCGTTCGTATTGGGTGACCACATCGTCCAGTTCTAATCCCCGGTTAATCGGCCCCGGGTGCATGACCCAGGTGCCGCGATCCTGGAGGATCTCCAGTCGCGCGGCGGTCAGGCCGAAGACTTTGTTGTATTCCTGATCGCTCGGGAAGAACTGGTCCCGTTGCCGTTCCCGTTGCACCCGCAGGAGGTAGACGCAGTCCGGCTTCCACTTCAGGGCTTCCTTCCAGCTCTTGAAGACCTCTCCAGTGACCCCCTTTTGAGGCACCAGCGAACCTGGCCCCAGGACTCCCACTTCCACTCCCAATTTCCTCAAGACCGTGGAGGTGGATCGGGCCACCCGGGAGTGGAGGATGTCGCCGACAATGAGCACTTTCTTCTTCTTGAACTTCTTCTCCCAGACTTCGTAGAGCGTGAAGGCATCGAGCAATCCTTGTGTCGGGTGAGCATGATAGCCGTCCCCGGCGTTGATGACGGATGCCCGGGTGTTCCGGCCAATCAGGTTAGGGATTCCTGAACGCTGATGCCGCACCACCACGAAGTCGACATTCATGGCCTGCAGGGTTTCGACAGTGTCCAGAACTGACTCCCCCTTCGTGACGGAAGAAGAGGCCACGGGAAGGTTGATCACGTCCGCGTCCATCCGTTTGGCTGCCAACTCGAACGAAGTGGACGTTCGGGTGGAGGGTTCGTAAAAGAGCAGGAGCACCGTGCGGCCTCTGAGGTGAGGCACCTTTTTCACCCGTTGAAAGAAGACGTTCTTGAGCGGGCCGGTCGATTCCAGGAGAAACTCGACCTCCTCTACACTTAGCGATTCCAGGTCGAGCAGATCTTTGCGTGGATTCATGAGTCCAGGTTTAGGTCAGGGGCAACGTAAGTAGACCCCCTCTCGTTCATCCGATTCTTCCATCTTCACCCGGACGTAATCGCTACGCGCCGTGTCCACGTGGTGGCCCACATAAGTCGCCGCGATGGGAAGCTCCCGGTTGCCCCGATCCACCAAAACCGCCAGCTCAATACAGGCTGGGCGACCGTAGGCGAACAGGGCGTCCAAAGCCGCCCGGGTGGTTCGTCCCGTGAAAAGGACGTCGTCAAAAAGCACAATGTGGCAATCATCCAACTGGAATGGCAGATCCGAGTTCTTCAGCACTGGGATCTTGGCCAGGTTGTCGAAGTCATCCCGGTACAGGGAGATATCCAAAGTGCCGCACTGGATATCGGAACGCTTCTCCCTGGCGATCTCCAGGACCCGTTCCATCAAGGTCACTCCCCGGGTGTGGACTCCGACAAAGGCCAAAGGATTCTTGTCGGCGCAGGCGTCCAGGACCTGTGAAGCCAAACGCCCAATGATCTCGTGGATTTGGGCCTTGTTTAGAACTTCGGTTTCTCTCACTTAGGGTCCTCGATCGGGTCTGCCAAGCTGGATTGCAACGGTACGACCATCAACGGTTCCTCACTGCTGTCAAGAGGATCAGTGGCCGACTTGATGAGATCCACCATTCCCCCTGACATACCCACCGCAATCACTTTTTCGCGGTGCATTCCAGGATCTCCCGGACCAGCCCGGGACCGTTGTAGATCAAGGCGGAGTAGATCTGGACGAGGGCAGCTCCTGCCTCCAATCGCTCCTTCGCGGCCGTGCCACTGCAGATGCCGCCGACCGAGATAATCGGAATCCCCGGGTCGAGCGCCTTTCGCCAGAGCTTGAGGCATTCCAACGAGCGCTCCCGCAATGGCCGGCCACTCAGTCCTCCCGCCTCATCCGCCAGCGGATGCCCTGAGACCGCTTCCCGGCTCAGCGTGGTATTCGTGGCAATCAGCCCATCCACCTGGATGTCGCTGAGCGTCTCCGCGAGTCCCACGGTTTGCTCATCAGAGAGGTCCGGAGCCACTTTCACCAGGATGGGTGTCTTGCGGGAAGTGCTCTTCGCCAGATCTTCGCGTTCGGCCTGCAGCGTGGTCACGATCTCCCGGCAGGCGTCGATCGATTGCAGATCGCGCAGCCCCTTGGTGTTTGGCGAGGAAATGTTCACCACCAGGTAGTCCGCCAATCCGTAGAATCCTCGCAGGCCCTTCACGTAGTCGTCGACTGCGTTCTCATTGGGCGTATCGAAGTTCTTCCCCAGGTTCACGCCCAGGATTCCCTTGAAGCTTCTGGGACGACTGACATTGGCGAGCACTTCGGCCAGACCTCCATTGTTGAATCCCATCCGATTGATCACGGCTTCATCCTCCACCAACCGGAATAAGCGCGGCTTAGGATTGCCGGGCTGAGGACGCGGCGTCACGGTCCCAATCTCGACATGCCCGAAGCCCAGCGAGCCAAAGGCGTCAATGCAGGCGCCTTCCTTGTCCATGCCCGCAGCCAGTCCCACCACGTTGGGAAACTTGAGCCCCATGATCTCGACCGGTTGGTTGAGCTCGTCAGGAATGGAATAGAGCGCCGAAAGCAGTCGAACTTGCTCCGCCATGCGCATGCCGCGCAGCGTCAAAGTATGGGCCTGCTCTGCATCGAGCTTGAAGAGGAACTGCCGTGCTAAGGGATAAGGATCCATCTAACCGGCCACGACCCCGTTGAATTCCAGAAACTTGTCCAGTTTCCCTGCGCTCGTGTAGTAGCCGAGCTCTTCCCGGGCACATTCCAACAGTTCCTCACGCACAAAGTCTGCGGACTCCCGCCCCAGCATGTAGTCCCGTATCAGCTGCATCTTCTTCACCTGCACCGCCAGGAATCCCTTCTCAATCTGAGGTGTCTCGGGATACATGCCTTCTTTCTGGCCGGCGGCGAGGAGCTCCGTAAAAGCACAGCCTTCCCTCTTGGAACGCTTCTTCGCTTCATTCACTGCGGCCATCCAATCGGCGTGGAGAATCCGGTAGTAGTCTCGAATCGACTGCTTGTTGAAGTGGGCCACGACCCGGCGGCCACTGTGCTCCACATAGCGAGTTGCCCGGAAGGAATCGGTATCAATGGTATCCACGAAGACCAGTTCGGAACCGTCCTTCGCAAACTCCCATTTCAAATCCCACAGCAAGAGGCCAATCGGTTCCAGCACGGTGCGAACGGCCCAGGCGCCCAAGACGGCCAGCTTCAGGCTATCGGCAAACTGGGCTCCTGTAAGACCGCTCAGGCTCAGTGCTTCCTGCCGGGTGAGGTTCCGGTCTTCCGGCTCAAATTTGGTGGTGCAGTCGCTGATCGGGCGCTCCAACATCTGCCAGGCTTCCAGCGGTTTGTTGACCCCGAGTTCGCGCTCGTAGGCCAATTGCTCCGCGTCCGAGAGCGAAAGGTAATGCCGATAGACCGAGGATGCGCCGGTGATCCCGAAACGGACGATGTATTCCAGGGGCACCACATAGCCGTTCGCGCCCCGAAAGATGGCGTAGTCGAAGAGTTTGGCTCCCAGGACATCCACCTGCTCCGGCTTCAGGATCTGATAGCGCCGGGTCACGTTGAAGCAGCTCGGATTCTTGGGCACGCTGCCCTTCACCAGATCTCCGCTTTCGGCGTCGATCATCCCGGCGTGGTGGGTCTTCGCCCCTTCCTGCACGAGTTTCTCCAAGAGACCTTCGAGCAACATGGTGCGATACCCCTGCTCCAATTCAGGACTGTGCCGAATGGCGTCTCCTACCGCCGTCCAGGTCTCCGGCTGGGCCAGCTTCGAATAAAGAACGTGCCGGAATACCGCGCGGGAAACGTCACTCCCCTCCACTTCGAAGATCGAGCCCACATCGAATACGCTCCCCTGACGAGTCGTTTCCGCGACCATGTGCCCTTCATCGCCCGGAACGGGGTAAAGTCGCTGCACGGACCCTCTGTAGAAAGGCTCTCCCAATTGGTCGATGGCGATATTGTCAGGCAGCATCTGTGCAAAAACCCTACGCTCGATTGAATTGCAACCGGTTTCAATAGCGAGCGCCAAATCGTCGTGCCCCTCGCCTGGACCAGAGCAGCGATGTAATTAAGAATAATTAATAATCCCAGGCTCTTGATATTCTGTAGGTTCGTCTCTAATGTCCTTTCATGTCAGAGCGCCCTAACCTCTGTAACCTTGTCGCTTTCCTCATTCTCTTTCTGGCGGCGGTCTTTTTCCTCACCGGATGTTCCGTCGTGGATGTTCCGCCCAATTCTCTCACTCCGGTCACAGCGGCCTCTGCCGAAGATGGAGTCATGCCAGGGGGAATGCCCTCCCTCTCCGACAGGGAAGCGACCGGCGATCTTGCCGTGCGTGGTGTGTTTCCTGAATACAGCGAAGCCCGGCTTCCTTCGGAGACCCGGATCCTGCTCGTTGCCGGAGAATCCCGCTCACCCCACTACCTCCACGAAATCACGGCTCAGCGCGAACACTGGTTGAGGCTGGGTTATCAGGATCGGGAGATTGCCTGTTACTACGCCAAGCCCTCTGACAAATCCTATGAGGAGAACAAGGCAGCCTTTGATGCTTTGGCGCCCAAGACCCAAGGGTTCTACATCGCGTCTCCTCAGCTGCTCTACCAGCACATCCGGCAGATCTCCCGGCACAACCCGGAGTTCGTCTACCTTTACATCACCTCCACCGGGCAAGCCCCCATCCAGACCTACTCTTCTCCCAACGAGGTCGACCAATACATCCTGAAGGAGCATCCCGAGCTCGTAGACCAGTATTTCCTGGAAATGGACGGGAGCCCGACCGGCACCATGAACGAACGGATGCGGGCCGAAGCATTGCGGAATGGGATGAAACCCGAAAACCTTTTCCTGATGCCGCGCTACCTGAAGAGCGCCATGATGAGCCTTCCGACCCACAGCCAGAAGGTGGTCGTGCTTCAAGGCTGCTACACGGGCGGGTTCATGGAGACCCCGCTGAAAGACGCGGACAAGGACACGCTCACGGCGGTCCCGGAGATCTCTCTGCTCACAGCCAGTCGCTTTGACCGGCGCAGCTTTGAGTGCGGTCCGGGGAAACAGTTCACTCCCTATGGCAAGGTCTTCCTCCAGATGTTGGGTGAGAATCCGCGCCAGATTCCGCTGATGGACTGGAAAGGGTTCGCCTCCATTCTGCAGCAGCGCGTCGACGACGAGGAGATCATGATGAGCTACGCCGAAGAGCGGCTCTCCTATCCTCGCTTCTACTCCAACAGTCTCGCCGACGGCGCGGAGGTCGCCAAGGGCAGCCTCTTTGGTCAATAGAACCAGAGAGAGTTACAATTCTGTTGATTTATCGCCTCGGCAGATGAATGGGATTCCTGTTAGATGCAGGCCCATTACGAAATCATCGGGAAATTCGAGGATCAGGCCGACTGCAGTGCCCTCCTCTACGCGCCCCTGGCCGATCCACTCACTTACCGCCGTTCTATCCGTTACGAATTCGAGTTCGACGGTGACCGGGAAGCCTTGAGCCAGTTTGTCCGCCGCACCCTGGTGGATGCGATCAGCCAGGATGTCTTCGAAGACACGTGCCCCTGGGAGGATGAAGCATTCTTCCTGGAGTATGGGATGAAGCCGAGCGCATTAGATCTGGAAAAGGAAGCGATTCTGACCTTCTATCATAGCTTGAAGGATCCTGGCTTCACGCTCCACAAGCTTGCCATCCGGCAACGCATCTACGTCTTCGGCTCCGCCACTCCCGAAGTCGCCAAGCGATTCGTGCGCGACCTCGTCAATCCCGCCATTCACACCCATTCCCTCAGCGCTAGTGTCTGAAACCTTGAAGACCTACCAACACATTCCGATCTCACATCTGAGCGGAAAAGAACTGGCTGAGTTGAGCTCGAACATGAAGCTCTCCCTGAGCCAGGAGGACATGGAGACTGTACAGGCGATCTTCAAGGAATGGGATCGCGAACCCACCGACGTAGAGTTGGAAGTCATCGCCCAAACCTGGTCGGAACACTGCAAGCACCGCATCTTCGGAGCGGAGATCCAGCACTCCCTCGATGGGAAAGAGGAGGTCGTCGACGGCCTCTTCAAGACTTACGTGAAGAAGATCACGGAGGAAATCGAGGCTCGGAAACCAGGCTTCATCCTCAGCAAGTTTGTCGACAACGCCGGCTTCATCAAACTCGATGAAGAACGAGCGGTCTGTCTGAAAGCGGAGACCCACAACCACCCTTCGGCGATCGAGCCTTACGCCGGCGCGAACACAGGATTGGGAGGTGTCATTCGCGATATCCTGGGGGCTGGCAAGGGAGCCAAGCCGATTGCCTCCCTGGATGTGTTCTGCTTTGGACCGCCAGACACCGAGCAAGCCGAGATCAAGGGCGAAGACGTGATCCACCCTCTCGGCATCATGCGAGGCGTGGTGCGTGGCGTGCGGGATTACGGCAACCGGATGGGCATTCCCACCATCTCCGGCGCCATCCAGTTTGATCCCGCCTACATCTACAATCCGCTGGTCTATTGCGGCACGGCAGGAGTGATTCCTTCCAAGGACATTCCCAAGAGCCTCGAAGCAGGCATGTTAGTGGTAGCTGTGGGTGGCCGGACTGGTAAGGACGGGCTCAAGGGTGCTACCTTCTCTTCGGCAGCCCTCGATACGGAGAGTCATGAAGAAGACATGCAGGCCGTCCAGATCGGCAACCCAATCGAAGAGAAGAAGGTCTGCGACTTCATCCTGCTGGCTCGTGAGAAGGGCTTGATTGAATTTGTCACCGACTGCGGCGCGGGCGGTTTCTCCTCGGCAGCGGGCGAAATGCTTAGTGAATGCGGCGGCGAGATTTTCCTGGAGAAAGCACCCCTCAAGGAAGAAGGCCTCATCAGCTGGGAGATCTTTATCTCGGAGAGCCAGGAGCGCATGGTTCTGGGCATCAGGAAGGAGTCGCTGGAACAATTGGAAGAGCTCGCCGAAGTCTTCGAGACCGAGCTGGCTGTCCTCGGTCACGCCGACGGATCTGGCGTCCTCAAGGTCTGGCACAATGGCGAGAAGGTTTGCGAACTGGACAACTCCAAGCTTCACACCGCTCCCCGGCAGTATCGCAAGTCTCATTGGACGACTCCAGACTTCGCAGCATTGCCCGACCTGAGCAACGCCGATTTGGCTGACGCCCTTCAGAAGCTGCTGGCGGACTTCGCCATCTGCAGCCGCTCACCGATTATCCGGGAGTACGATCACGAGGTTCAGGGCAACACCTTCCTCAAGCCCCTCGCTGGCGCCAAGGGCGATGCACCGCAGGATGGATCCGTCGTCGCTATCAATGGTTCGGATCAATTGATGGGGATGAGTCTGGCTCTCTTGCCGGAATGGGGCAAGACCGATCCTCGCACCATGGGCATGGCCACCGTGGATGAGTGTGTGCGCCAGCTGGTTTTGGTCGGCTGCAATCCCGAACGCATCGCCATTCTGGACAACTTCTGCATGGGCAATCCGGATGATCCGCGCGAACTCGGAGCCCTGGTGGAATCCTGCAAGGGCATGGCTGAGGCCGCGCTCGCCTACTCCGCCCCCTTCGTATCCGGCAAGGACTCCTTCTACAACTATTTCGAAACGGAAGACGGCCCCGTTTCGATCCCCGTGACCTTGCTGGTCAGCGGCATGGGTATCGTGGAGTCGACCGATCACATCACCGGCTCTTCCATTCGCCGATCCGACTCCCTGCTCTGTCTTTTGGGCAACCCTGCCGAAGACCTTGGAGGGAGCGTATATTCCCGGATCGCGGGGCTTCCTGAGACCGCCGTTCCAAGCGTGCAGCCCAAGTCCAATCTTGCTCGTTATCGAGCCTACTACGAGGCCCTCAAGAAGGGGCTGATTCTTTCCGCTCACGATGTCTCCGAGGGCGGCTTGCTCGTGACTTTGGCTGAAATGACCTTCTCTGAGAAAGCCGGCGTTGAGATCGAAGCCGAGCTATCGAATGCCCAATGGCTCGCCGAATCTCCAGGTTGCTTTGTGATCGAGATCCAGGCGGATGCCCTGCCCTCAGTCGAAGCGCTGTTCGGAGATCACGGATTCCAAGTCCTCGGTCACACGACGAGCGCCCATCAGAAGCTGGTGATTCCTGGGAAGGTCGACACCGCTATCGCCGAGTTGAAACACACCTGGAAATCCCCGCTCGCGACCTACTACTAAGCCATGAGCGCCACGCCCCAAGCCCTACTCCTGAAATTTCCCGGCACCAATTGCGATGCCGAGACCAGCCGCGCGCTGCAGCTCGTCGGATTCGAGACCTCCGTCCAACCGATCAGCATCGTCGAAGCCGATCGCTTGAGTGATTACCAACTTCTCGTCTTTTCGGGCGGGTTCAGCTATGGCGACTACGTCATGGCGGGTCGCCTGGCTCAACTGGAATTGGAGCGTCGTCTTGGTAGTGCGGTACAAGACTATTATGCTAAGGGCGGCTATCTACTAGGTATCTGCAATGGATTTCAGATCCTGACAAAGCTCAACGTCCTTCCGGAAGCCAGCCTGATCGAGAATACCAGCGGGCGCTTTGTCTGTCGCTGGACCGGGTTGGAAAAGGTCAAGACGGACAACCCTTATCTGAATGGTCTTCCGGATCATTTTGAGCTTCCCGTGGCCCATGCGGAGGGACGCCTCGTTTCCGCAGAATCGAAGGACCTGGAATTCCAGAGCGCAGCCCTGACCTACTCGGAGAACTTCAATGGCAGCAGCCAGGCCATCGCTGGAACCCAGGATGAGTCTGGTCGAGTGCTCGGACTCATGCCTCACCCCGAACGGTTCATCTATCGCCGGAACCACTACGACCCCGATTGGGCCGAGCAGGAATACGGCTGGGGTTACTATCTCTTCCAATCCATCTACCAACACCTTTCATGAGCCTCACTTACAAGCAGTCCGGAGTGGACATTGAAGAGGCCGCGTCCTTCGTGAAGGACATCAACGCATTGCGGGCCCGCACGGAGAAGAAGCATCAACTGCTCCAGGCGTTTGGCCTGTTTGCGGCCAGCTTTGATCTCAGCAGCTATCGTAGTCCCGTGATCGTCACCGGTTGTGATGGAGTCGGCACCAAGCTGGAGCTACTCCTGCGCTATGACATGCTCGAAGTCGCCGGCAAAGATCTCGTGGCGATGAACGTCAACGACATCCTGACCACAGGTGGAGATCCCCTTCTTTTCCTCGACTACATTGGCGCGGCCAAGATCGAGAAGCCCAAGCTGAAGCGGCTCATTGCCGGAATGGTGGACTACCTCGAAGCCTGCGGCTGTATCCTCGCGGGCGGCGAAACCGCGGAAATGCCCGGTATCGTGCCGGACGATCTCGTCGAGCTATCCGGGTTCTGCATTGGCGCCGCCGAGAAAGACGCGCTGGTGGATCCGACTCGCATCGAGGTGGGCGATGTCTGCATTGGCTATCCCTCGGATGGTTTCCACGCCAATGGCTGGAGCCTGGTGCGCCGGGTGCTCAAGGAAAATGCTGGAAACTTCAGCGATGACGAGATTCGCGCTCTGTTGGCTCCGACCCGTTTGTATCATGACGTGGTGGAGTTTCTGCGCAAGTCAGGCGCGGATGTGCGAGCCATGGCCCATATTACCGGCGGCGGGCTCCGGGAGAACCTGGAACGCCTCATGGACGGCAAGGGCGCGTCCCTGAAGATTCCCGCCTGGGAGCTGGGCGCTGTTCCCAAAGTGTTGGAACACTGCGACTCGAGCGACATCTTCAACACCTTCAACATGGGCTTCGGCTGGGTCGCCATCGTGCCCCCGGAAGATGTCGAAGCCGCAACGAATTGGAACGGAGCGAAAGTGCTTGGTGAAATTCGCGTCCAAGAAGGAGTGGATGTTGAGCTGCTCGGGAATTAGGCGGATTTGTAACACTGCCAGATTGCAGGAAGCGCTGGTTGCCCCTATTTGAGGAATGAAACGCGTGCAGCTTGGCTCACGAAACCTGGACTCTTTATGAGCGATTCCCTTCAGCACGAATGTGGCATTGCCTACATTCGCCTTCGCAAACCTCTCCAGTATTACATGGAGAAGTATAACAATCCGCTCTACGGCTTTAACCTGCTGGCGGCGTTGATGCACAAGCAACGGAACCGGGGCCAGGATGGTGTCGGAATTGGCTGCTGCAAGATCGGCATGCCGCACGGCACGCGATATCTCTTCCAAGAGAAGAACGTGAAGCGCTCCGGTCTCAGCCGGATTTTCGATGGCAATCAGAATCTCTTCGATGACCTGGTGCAGGAAGGCATCATGGATCCCAAGGATCCCGAGTCGGTCAAAGAGCATTTCCCTTATGGTGGAGAGAACCTGGTCGGCCACTTGCGCTACACGACCTACGGCGGAGTTTCCGCGAACTTCTGTCACCCGCAAGTCCGGGAAAGCACCTGGGCCACCAAGGCCCTGATGATGCTCGGCAACTTCACCATGACGAATATGGTGGAGCTCAATCAGCGCATGATCGACCGGGGTCAGCACCCTTTTCACGATACGGACACGCAGGTCATCATCGAGGACGTGGGCTTCCACCTCGATGAACAGCACACGGAAATTTATCACAAGCACCGTGACGAAGGCGCGGTGCTCTCCGAAATTCCCAACATCATCAGTGACCAACTGGATATCGTCTCGATCCTCCGCACCTGTGCCGAGCATTGGGATGGCGGCTACTCCATGGTGGGCCTGATCGGAAACGGCGATGGCTTTGTCATGCGGGACCCTCAGGGAAT
>JBHIXE010000006.1:31167-33910 GCA_041984905.1 Verrucomicrobiales bacterium
GATCATTGCTTTCGCTTCCGAGCGGCCTCCCCTCATGACCATCTTTGAGAAGGAGAAGGACGAGGTTCATGAGTTGCCTCCCGGCCACGTCGCCAGCGTCAAGCACTCGGGCGAGTTCAAAATCGAACGCTTCGCCGAAGAAGCGCCCGTGCGTCCCTGCTCCTTCGAACGCATCTATTTCTCTCGCGGGAACGATCCGGACATCAACCGGGAACGAAAAGCGCTCGGCAAGGCTCTCGTGCCTCAGTTGCTCGAAGTGATCGGCGAAGAATGGGATGATGTGGTTTTCAGCTTCATCCCGAACACTGCCGAAACCGGTTACCTTGGGATGATGGACGCGCTTCGCGAGCATCGCCGCCAGGTGGTGCTGGACACGATCAAGGAGGCGGTGGCCAATGGAACCGCTGATGATGCTTTGCTGGAAAAAGTCATCCTCAGCGGCTGGCCTCGCGGGGACAAGGTCGCGAACAAGGACGAGCAATTCCGGACCTTCATCAGCAATGAAAAGGGCCGCAAAGAGATGGTGTCGATCGCTTACGACATCACCTATGGAGTCGTGGAGCCCAAGGACACGCTCATCGCCCTGGACGATTCCATCGTGCGGGGAACCACGCTTCGCCAAGCAATCCTCAAGATCCTGGCCCGGTCCAATCCCAAGCAGATCATCATCACCTCCACCGCACCTCAGATCCGCTATCCGGACTGCTATGGAATCGATATGAGCGAGCTAGGGAAGTTCCTCGCCTTCCAGGCCGCGGTATCGCTGCTGAAAAAGAATGGCGATGAACTCCTCATGGAGGAGGTCTATCAGAAGTGTCAGGAAGAGCTCGCCAAGCCTGCCAGGAAGATGAAGAACTGCGTGCAGGCGATCTATGCTCCCTTTGACGCACCGACGCTTTCGGGGGAGATGGCTCGTCTCGTCCGCCCGGACGATGTGAAATGGGATGGCGAACTCAGGCTGATCTTCCAGACGATAGAGAATCTCCACTCTGCGATCCCTTTCCATAATGGAGACTGGTACTTCACCGGCAACTATCCCACTCCGGGAGGCAACGCCGTGACCAATCAGGCCTTCGTGGATTACTACAAAGGCAAAGAGCGCCGTGCCTATGGCGGTTGCCAGCCGAAACTGCAAAACTAAGCTCCTTACATCGATCTCTCTGCCATGCGCATCCTAGTCGTCGGTAAAGGCGGACGCGAGCACGCCCTCGTGACCGCTCTTCACGAATCTCCCACCCCTACCGAGATCTACGCCTACCCTGGTAGCGACGCGATCTTCGAACTCGCGAAACCCGTGGAGAATGGCAGCTGGGAAACGCTCGGGCAGTTCATGAAGGACCAGGAGATCGATCTCTGCGTGAGTGGCGAAGAGAGTTACCTGGTGCGCGATGAGGGCCTCGCCGCCCTCTGTGAAAGTGTCGGAGTTCCCTGCTGGGGCCCGCCAAAGCAGACCGCTCAGCTCGAAGCCAGCAAGGATTTCGCCAAGCAGTTCATGGTGCGGAACAAGATTCCCACCGCCCAATACAAACTCACCCGGACCATCTCCGAAGCTCTGGACGCCATTCATCATTATCCCGTGGTCTTGAAGTATAACGGCCTGGCCGCCGGTAAAGGGGTCGTGGTCTGCAATGGCGAGTCCACTGCGGAAGCCTTCCTGGTCAAGGCGTTTAGCGAAGAGCAGTTCGGTGATGATTCCGTATTGGTCGAGCAATGCCTGCATGGACCGGAAGTCTCCATTTTCGCCGCCGTGTCTGACGGCCAGTATCAGATCTTTGCGCCCGCACGCGACTACAAGCGGCTTCAAGACGGTGACGAAGGTCCGAATACCGGAGGCATGGGTTCCGTGGCTTGCCGGGCCGGCCTAATCACCTCCGAGTTATTGGAGCAGATCGAGCGTGAAGTCGTGAAACCCACGGTGGATGGCCTCATGAAGGAGGGCCTGCCTTATCGCGGCTTTCTTTACTTTGGCCTGATGCTGACCGCCGACGGCCCCATGATGCTGGAATATAACTGTCGGTTCGGCGATCCGGAAGCCCAGGCAGTCATGCCCCTGGTGACCGGTGACCTGGCTCAATATATCTTCAAGGCCGCCCAGGGAACCCTTCAACCAGACCTGATCGATTTCTCGGATGATTGGAGCATTTGTCTCGTTCTGGCTTCCAAGGGATATCCGGACGATCCGCGCAAGGGCGACGAGATCCACGGATTGAGCGAGGTATCCACGGCAAGAGTGTACCACGCCGGAACCCGCAAGAACGCATCCGGCAACTACGAAACCAATGGCGGACGCGTTCTAGCCGTGGTCGGTCGTGGCAACACCCGTTTGGACGCCGTGGAGCACGCCTATTCCGAGAGCAAGAAGGTCCAGTTCGACGGTGCCCAACGTCGTAGCGATATTGGACGGCTCAACTTTGAGTAGGCGCTTACCACAGCATCTAGAGCATTTTAAGTGGAGATGTGCCCATGTATGAGAGGCGCAGTGTGGAGGTCATGCCGGATAGAACCATTCTCCAGGCCGGAGGCCTACAAGTTCGTTAGCCGGTAGTAAAGCGAGGCACGAGCGACACCACCGGGAAGAGACGAATATCGACGGTCCCCAGGGGGCCCTGGAAAGCGTCGTGGTGGCAGGGTAACCTCCTCTAGGGAGCTTCCTAGAACCCCTTTTGGGGTTCGTCCAGCATGGTTGGGTTCCGGTGGTGTCGCTCGATGCTCTCGCTTTACCACCGGCTACCGAACTTGTAGG
>JBHIXE010000007.1:0-20096 GCA_041984905.1 Verrucomicrobiales bacterium
CTTCAGCGTGTGCGCAGACTCCCGATCATCAAGAATGGATTCCAAGGCTGTGAAGCGGATGGGCTTCGCGCACGCTGAAGCGTGAACTCCAACCCAAGCCAACGCGCCCATCCTCTGCCGGCGAGCGGGGACGCTCGCGCTCCGGCGTTATTTCGAACCTCGCACTCCGGCGTTATTTCGATCCTCGCGGGCCGAAGACCGCGCTGCCGACCCTCACAATGGTCGAGCCTTCTTCGATAGCGATGGCGTAGTCACTGCTCATGCCCATGGAGAGTTCTCCCAGCTTGAGGTCGAACTCCGTTTCCAGCGCATCCCGTAACTCACGCAGTTGCACAAAGTACGGGCGCGATTCTTCTGGCAAGGCGGTCGCTGGGGGAATGATCATGAGGCCTCGAATATTGAGCCGGTCCAGCTCCAGCAAGGATTCCAGGTCTCGCCGAATCGCCTTCTGGGTGAAGCCATACTTGCTGGCTTCTTCCGCGAGGTTCACCTCCAGATACACATCCGGATACAGCCCCTCTTCTCCCGCGATCCGGTTGACCTGTTCCGCGAGTTCCAGGCTATCGATGCTGTGGAGCCGTTGAAACAGGGGCAGGGCCTTGCGAATCTTGTTCTTCTGCAGGTGACCAATGAGATGCCATTCCAGGCTGGAGGGCAGTTCCGGGATCTTGGCCATGCCTTCCTGCACCTTGTTCTCGCCAAAGAGCGTGTGGCCGCAGTCGACCACCATCTGCACCACCTCGACGGGCCAGGTCTTGCTCACGACCATGAACTCCACTTCGTCCCGCTTGCGACCCGCCTTATCGACAGCGGCCTGGATTTTAGCTTCGATCGTTTCGAGATTGTCGTGAATCGTTTCGGGATCGGGCATCGGGGAAGGCTCTTGAGTCGTTTTGCTAATAAGGAGGGGCACGGTTGACCACGCCATTAGCTCAGCTTATGGTCCGCCCTTCCCCTTAACGATGCAAATCGAAACGCTGCGACTGTTCTGTGATCTGGTGGAGGCCGGCAATTTCTCGACTGCCGCCGAAAAGCACCACATCACGCAGAGCGCCGTCAGCCAACGCATCGCGGCTCTGGAAAAAGAAGTGGGCGCCAAGCTTCTCATCCGGGGAAGGCGCGCCGAGGCGACCAAGGAAGGCCGGCTCTTTCTCAAGAGCGCCCACCAGATCCTGGAGATTCACGATGATTTCCGGGATCAGCTCCGTGACTTTCATGAGGCGGTGGGCGGTGAGCTCAAGATCGCCACGGTGTATTCGATCGGTCTGCACGAGTTGCCGCCCTACTTGAAGTGGTTCCGGGATCACTTTCCAGACGTGAATGTGAAGGTGGAGTATCGCCGGTCCAACCAAGTGTATCTGGATGTCACCGAGGAACGGGCAGATCTGGGCCTGGTGGCCTATCCCGAAGAACGACGCGGAATTTCTGCGGAGACTTTCTGGCAGGATCAATTGGTGGCCATCTTCCCCGTCGATCACGAATTCGCCCGGCGCTCCACCATTGCGATCCAGGAACTGCAGGGAAGCCGCTTCATCTCCTTCGAGCCAGACCTCCCCACTCGCAAAGCCATCGATGCGATCTTCCAAGACGAACACATCGTGGTCGACGCCATCATGGAGTTGGACAATGTGGAGATGGTGAAGCGGGCGGTGGAACTGGAATCCGCAGTCTCCATCGTGCCCCAGCGCACGGTGTACGCAGAGGTGGAAGGCGGTCGCCTGGGACAAGCTCTGCTGGAACCCTCCGATCTCGATACCAAGCGTCCTCTCGGGATGATCTGGAAGAAGAACCGGCCCATGAGCCCGCCGCTCCAGGAGTTCCTGGCATTGCTTCGCACCAAGCGCCTCTTCTAGCCGCTTCCAATCTGGCACCAGCCTAATTTCCGGGCTTCCCTTTCGTCTTCAAAAGGAAGAGCATCCTTCGCTCACTGTCGTCGTCGCCATCATGAACCGTGTCGTCTTACCCCTCTCTCTCGCGGCCTTGCTCCCCTTCTCCTCCGTCTCGGCCCAATCGAAACAAGAAATCGAAGCCGCCCTCCTCAAAGCAGTGACCTTCTACCATCAGCAGGTCGCGAATCACGGGGGCTACGTCTACACCTACAGCTCCGATCTCACCTTGCGGGAAGCGGAAGGATATCCGGATCCTGACACCATCTGGATCCAGCCGCCCGGCACCCCCGCAGTGGGCGAAGCTTTCCTGGATGCCTACGAAGCGACTCGCAATCCCGCCTGTGCCAAGGCAGCCCTAGATGCGGCCCGCGCCCTCACCTTCACTCAGCTTCATTCCGGCGGCTGGTATTACCGCGGTCACTTTGCCCCGGGAGCCCGAAAGGAGTTTGCGTATCGGATTGACCTGGATGGCCGCTCCACCTCTGATCCCGTGCCTGCCGATCAACAGGATGCCAAGGGTGGTTGGGCCGTCTGGAGACAGCGCACCTTCGGCCCTGCCAACTCAACCATCTTTGATGATAACGTAACCCAGTCCGCGCTACGGCTCTTGAGCCGGGTGGATGCGGCGATGCAGTTCAAGGACGCCGCCATTCATGATGCCGCCGAACACGGCCTTAAGGGAATGCTGGGCGTGCAGTATCCCAATGGCGGTTGGTCCGCGAACTACGATCGCTTCCCAGAGAAAGCCACACCTTCCTCCAAGGAATATCCGGTGTTGAAAGCCAGCTTTCCCACCGACTGGCCTCGCACCTGGCCCAAGGATTTTACCGGCTGTTACGTGACGAATGACAACCTGCATGCCAACTGCATCTCCACGCTTCTCCGCGCCTGGGAAGTGTATGAGGATCCGCGTTACCTGAACGCGCTCAAGAAGGCGGGCGAGTTCCTGCTCACTGCGCAGATGCCCGATCCTCAACCCGCGTGGGCCCAAGCTTACAATGCGCAGATGCACCCTGTCTGGGATCGCGCCTTCGAACCTTCCGCCATCGCTGGCCGCGAATCGCAACGACTCATCTGGAGTCTGCTCGACCTCTATCGAGTGACCAAGGATGAGCGCTATCTGGATTCGGCCCAGCGCGCCATTGATTACCTGAGCCGGTCCCTGTTGCCGGACGGCAAGATCTCGCGCTTCTACGAACTGGAGACGAATCGCCCGCTCTACTTCACGCGAGGACCCGGCGGAAATGGCCACGTCATGACCTATGACCGGGAGCGATTGGCGGACAACTACGGCTGGATCATCGAGCCGGAACTGGACCTTCTCAAGCAGCAGCTTGATCTGTTGCGATCCCAAGGCGTCGGCGCTCCAAGAATCAAGCCGGATGCGGGGGTCTCCTTGCAAGAGGTGCTGGATTCCCAGGACGACCGAGGCGCCTGGACGGAGGAAGGCACCGTGCGAGATCCCAAGGGAAAGAAGATTACGCCAGCCGATGGCGTGATTCACTCGCTGACCTTCGCGCGAAATGTCGGGGTGCTGTGTGAAGCATTGCAGGCGGAGTAGGACACAGCATCTGCAGAGGTGGAATTTGACCAGTTGCTTCACAGTCATGTGCGCCCTGCTATTGGCAGGATGCACTTCGGAACCGAAGGCAAAGTCACTCGCTTTTGACAAGGTGATCGACCGACACCGCAACAAATGCGCATCAACAGAATGAATTAGGGCTGCCCTCCTCCACTTAAGACAGCTCCTGTCTTGTCACCAATCGGCAGTAGTCCCGAAGTCGACTTTCGGGCCTCTCAGCCCTTCAGGGCACCCTGAGGTTCCTAAAAATTGCTCCTGACACATGAAACTTCGGGTTGTAAATCAATCCCATCGCCAAGAATCCTGCAAGGATGAGGAATGGCGACGCTAGAAATGCGGACTGCCAACTCCAGTGGCCTTGTAATGGCATACCGGCCAAAGAGACAAGGATCACGATCTGCAAACCTCCCGCGATGAGCTGCCACGCGCCATTCAACCAATGTGCAACTACAGGATAGAGAATGAAGCCTCCCAGGTATGTGGGGATGCAAGCCAGATAGATGATATCAGATATTCTGGTGGATCCAGCGTCGTCCAATCCAAGGACGAACCAAGCTGGCCAAACCCCCAACGCGAAGAGGGGCAAGGCGAAAACATAGTAAGCGGTCCAAAAGCTGCTCCCCCTATGCACTCGTCTCAGCTCCTCTCTCTGGTGGACACTCTCGCCTTCCATTTTTCCCCGATACATTTGCAGAAAGGGAACTATTCTGGCACCGATCTCGCTCAACTTGAATCACTTAGTTCCAGCCTCGAAAACAGAAAGCATGATAATGCTCAATAAATATGAAGCTTTTACTAAGTAGACCTAGAAAATCCGACTTTCTGGAGTAGCTTCTCCGTTATGCGCCAAGACACCAGCGTTACCTACGTCATCGGGCACCGCAACCCCGATACGGATGCCATTTGCTCCGCCATTGCTTATGCCGATTTGCTGCGCCGGACCCGAATGCCCGAAGCGGTTGCGGCTCGTTGCGGACACTTGACGGCCCGGACGGAGTGGGTGCTGAAGATGGCGGGTGTCGATCTGCCGGAGTTGATCATGGATGTGCGTCTCAACGTGGGCGACATCTGCGAGCGCAAGGTCGCAACGGCGGCGGTGCACGAGTCTTTCCTGGATGTGTATTCCCGCATGATGTGGGGTGGCTATCGCTGTATCCCGATCGTGGAAGGCGAGAACCACCTCAAGGGCATCTTGCACCTTCCGGACTTGCTGAAGCTTCTGCTGCCGGTGGGCGAGTCTGAAGAACGCATGCGCATGGTGCGCACCTGCCTGTCCAACATGGCCCTGGCCATGTCCGCCAATGTGATCAACGAGGGCAAGGACATGGACAGCGTGCACGACTTCATCGTGATGGTCGCCGCTTCCAGCGAAGAAGTGGTGAAGCAGAAGATCGAGCAGTTCCCGCCGGAGCAACTCATCGTGCTGACGGGTGACCGGGCCAACATCCAGAAGTTGACCGCCGAGTATGGAGCGCGCTGCCTGGTCGTGACAACGGGCCTGGACCCGCATCCGGACGCCATGAAGCTGGCCAAGGCCAATGGTGTGACGGTGCTCAGCACCAAGAAAGATACCGCCAGCACGATTCACTTGATCCGCGGTTCCCGCCGGATCGAGGAAGCGATTTCCACGGACTTCGAACAGTTTGACGCCGCCGACCTGCTCAGCAGCCTGCAGAACCAGATTCGCCATTCTCATCAGGGGTTGTTCCCGGTGGTGGAGGGTGACAACAACGAATTGGTCGGCGTGCTCTCTCGCTCGGATTTGCTGAACCTCCCCTCTCGGAGGCTGGTGTTGGTGGACCACAACGAGTTCTCCCAGGCGGTGAATGGTGCGGAAGATGCGCAGATCCTGGAGGTGATCGATCACCACCGCCTGAGCGGGAACCTGGTTTCCAAAGAACCCATCCGCTTCATCAACCTGCCGGTCGGATCCACCTGCACCATCGTAGGCCGTTTGTTCTGGGATCAGGGCCTGATTCCGACTCGCTCGATCGCGACCTGCATGTGCGCCGGCATCGTTTCCGATACGCTGAAGCTCACCTCGCCCACCACGACGGATGAGGATCGCAAGCTCCTGGATTGGCTGGCAAAGATCGCGGAGGTGAACATCGACCAATTTGCCGAGGACTTCTTCGCGGCAGGTTCCGTGTTGAAGACATCGACGATTCAGGAAGCGTTGGAGAGCGACCGAAAGGAGTATGAAGAGAACGGTTACAAGGTCAGCATTTCCCAGATCGAGGAATTGGGGCTCAATCATTTCTGGCCAGCCCAAGACTCTATTCAAAAGGAGCTCCGCACTCTCAAGGAGAAGCGGGCTCTGGACATCACCTGCGTCATGGTCACGGATATCGGCCGTCACTTCAGCGTATTGCTGATGGATGCACCGGAGAAGGTCTTGCAGAAGGTGGATTATCCCAAGCGCGACCCCGGTGTATTCGAGATGGATGGCGTGGTTAGCCGGAAGAAGCAGCTCTTCCCCTGGGTGAGCCAGTTGCTGAACGCGGTGCCGAAGGACTAGGGCGCTGTCGCGTTCAGTGGTCGGTTTTCGGTCGCCAGTTTCGGCGGTCCGGAGGACCCCGGCGTCGTCAGCGCCATCCGGCGCAATTCATATTAGCCCCGGGCAACGCCCTGGGTTTAAGCAGGTTGATTTGATAAGCGCTGAAAGCGCGAGTCATCCTGATTCACCTCACCATTGATCCAATGGATGAATCGGGCTTTCAGCCCTGATTTGCCTGCAAAGCCTACCCAGGGCGTTGCCCGGGGCTAATATGAATTGCACCCTTGGTGCTCCTATCCGAACAAGCCCGCGCCACTCTGACCTCTGACTACCGGCCGTAGGGATCGAGCAATTCCTCGAACACTCCGCCGCCCTTCACTTCATCCCAATCGATGAGATAATCCTCTTCGTTGATTTGGCGCATCAGGGCGCTGCGCTTGGCGGCGCGAGACCCTTGAGGGGGCTCGACGAGCGATTCGCTCAATGGCTTGGTGGCCCAGGCAGGATCGTGGACGGCCAAGGCCATCCCGAGACTGCGATTGTGATCGATGTTGTGGTACTCCAGATCCTGGGCAGCAACCCAGGAATCGCTGTAGGAAAGACCTTCCGCTTCGCAAAAGGCATCCAGCAAATGCTTCTTGGTCACCCAGTCAACGATGCCGATCAGTTGATCCAGATCGCCAGAGCCGAGCGCTTGCATCACGAACTCCCACCAGCGCAGGAGATCGTCCGTTTCATCATCCCGGCCTGCAAATTCCTTGGAACAGGCGTCCAGGAACATGGCCAGCAATTCCAGCACATCGGCGTCTGAGCCATTCGCCTGGGTGACGCGCCAGGGACCGTCCGGATCATAGGATATGCGCCGCAATGACTCGACCCCATCCTGAAGCCGCACCTTGGGCATGGCATTGGCGTCCAGCAGATCCAAGACGAGCCGGGTCGTACCGACCTTCAGGTAAAGCGTCCCAGGCAAGACATTGGTGTCCCCATGCAGAAGATGGAGCCGCCGGTACTTGGAAGGATCAGCCAAGGGCTCATCCCGGGTATTGATGATGGCGCGATTGCCCTGCACCCACTCGAAGAAATCATTCTGGATGTAGTCCGCGCGCTGGGTCATCTGGAAGCAATCCACCTCCGGGTTCTCCAGCGGAGACCGGCGCATCCGATAGGTCTGCACACTGCCGACCCGGCCGGCGCCGGTGAAGACGGTTCGCAGGGTCAGAAACGCCAGCAACGAGAAGACGTTCTTCTCATTGAGCGGGGACGTGCGGGAGATGAGGTAGTTCTCATGACAGCCAAAGGTCGCCCCGGTGTAGTGATCCACATTATTGCGGACAAAGCTGACCTTGTCCGCGAGGTCCAGGTCCTGCAGAGCGAGCGTCAGCAATTGATCCCCAGCCGCATCATAGCTGACCAGATCCCGGAGCGTGGGGCACTCGGGAGTGCAGTACTCAATATGCCCCATATCAATATACACCCTGCCACCATTGAAAAGGAAACCGCCATTTCCTGGCGGTTCATCCCAATCCCGGTGGTGGATATCTAGAAGGCCGTAGCGACTCTGTTCGAAAACCCACTCGCAAACCCGCCGAATGACTTCGTGGACATCAAGATCTGCTGTTGTGAGACAACCATACTCGATTTCCAGACCGGCGATGCGATTTCGCATGGATTCATGTACTCAGATCAACCCACTGGAACTTCACCCGCTTCTCGGGATCGCGTTCCAACAAGGCAGCTTCTAACTTTCTGCCCTCCAGGTCAACATCACTCAGCTTTCCGACCACTTCCAGAGAATCATCGAAAGGATTCTTGTCCATCAAGGTATCCCAGGCCGTCAGCAGAACTTTCGCGCACTCCGGAAAATCCTTGGCCGTCTTGAGCTTGGGCATGGCCCACTTCTTGGCATCGCCAGCATGCTCCTTGTTGGAAGCGACAATGGCAACGCCATCCGCCATGTACTGGAAGGTGCCATCATAGCTCATGGTGAAAATGGCATCCTGGTCCTGAGTGCGGCCCACTTCGGCAAACACACTTTCCACCATCAGAGGCGGCGAGTAGACCTGCTCGAAACTGTTCTTCAGGGCGATACTGAGCGAGTAGTTGATCAAGCGACGCAGAGAGACATCCTGAGCGGAAGTCTTGAATGCATCGACGTGAGCCGCTTCGATCGCGGTGTGGCGAAGCTTCTCGATGTCCACCGGGTTGCCGAGCGCGGCCATTCCCTGGGCATCAAACACTTCAAACACCTTGGAATGCCCCAGACCAATCCCAAGAAGGTAAATCCCTTCGGGACGTGAGATGGCGAACACCGGAGTGGCGCCACGGATCTGGTCTTCAATGTATTCACGACGGTGACGAACCGCCTCCAGCCAACGATAGGGTTCCATGGTGGGATCTAGTGTTGGGAGCTCCACATTTCAGCCTGTTGGTCGGCTGTGATGGTGTCGATCCCGTCGGGGGTTAAAGTCTTGATGGTGGCAAACTGCTTGTTGGAAGGAGAAACGCCTCCCGTAGCGGTATCGATTTCCGCGGCCGTGATGAGAAGGCGGTTGGCCAGCACGACGGCATCTTCAAGCTTCAGCTGCCGGGGCTTGGGAGAGCCCCACTGTTCCAGGTAGGAGAGCGCACTGCGAATGGAGGGCGCACCGGAACCGGAACCGGCGTATTCGATCGCTTCGAATTTGGCACCCAGCGGATCGTAAAAGAAGATCGTCGGAATCGCCTCGCCATGCATGCGTTCCAAGCCAGCGAACAGCGGAACGACCATACCAATCCCCTGCATGGAAGCGGGGATATTGTCCCGAAGGAGCTGGCTCAGCGCCCGAGTGCGGGCGTGCAGGCTCATTCGCTGCAATTGGCTGCGCCGATAGAACTCGAAGCTGGTGCGCAGCGTCCGGGTCATCTCGAACGCCACGGCTGGAGAACCGGCAATTGCCATGAGCGATTCTTCATCCACCTCGACGATCTTCTCGACCCGGTCGGTGAAAACGATGTTTCCCGCCGTAGCCCGGTGGTCGCCCGCCATGATCACGCCGTCCTTGTAATGGAAGGCGAAAACAGTGGTGGCATCCACAAGTCCAGGGATCGCTTCTTGGCTCAAGTTGCATTGGGGCAGCATGCCTGCGGGCACGAGCCTCAAAAAGTCGCCATCCATCGCCTTTGGCTGGATGCACAGGGTATGATCTTCCAAGTTCTGCATAAATGGTACGAAACGAAAAACTCGACAACCATTCCGCCGGGTGCCCGCGCAATCAAGGACGGATGCGCGGGTTCAACGGCGGAAAGGGGCTTTCCTCTACCAAGAGCGAGGGGGGATTAGGGAACAACAGCGGTTGGTGCGTACGAACTACTCGCCGGTCCGCTGACGATAGCGCTTCGCCTGTTCAGGGTCGACTTTGCGCATCTTCTTCAGCAACTCGTCGGTATTGGGACGTTCGACTTTAGGTTCGGAAGGACCACCTTCGTCGCCACCACCACCACCACCACCAGGACCAGTCGGACGGATTCTACGAGCATCATCAGGCATAAGATCAGTATAGGTTGAGATTCATCAGGTGTCGACTCTGCTTATCGAGCATTTTTCGTGCTATCCGGCGGAGTTCTCCTGCTTTTCCCAATATTGGACAACGCCGTCGCAGCACATATTCAAGGGGTTAGCAGCTTCGTAAGCTTTCCAGCTATCGGGCTCGTTTTCCCCGTCAAACCTCGCGTGATTCAGGTCCGCAAACGCACTTTGGATCGCTTCGAGCGGCGCTCCGGATTGTAGTTTTTCCCGCACCAGATCGGATACTTGGCCGATGATCTGTTCATATCTTTCCAGGTGATTATCCACGTCTTCAAATCGGCCGAAGTGGGTTAGATACATAGCATCCAGATTGGCATTCCGAAGACTTCGAATCGTTTCCTTATAAGCGTCGGGCTCAAACTGGGATGGAGCCGTGGTCGGGGAAATATAGGTCTGGCCCGGCAGGCGGACTCCGGCGTCGTCTCCCACGAAGGCAATCCCCTCCATCAAAAAGGCGACATGGTGGCGAGCATGCCCCGGTGTGTCCCAGACCTGAACCTCCGCGCCGCCGATCTTGAGGCGATCCCCATCCGCCAGAGACACGATCTGCTCTTCCGGGGCGGGTGGAATCTCTCCCCAGAGTTCGTCCATGAGGTCGCCATACACGAGCCGGGCTCCGGCAATCAACCGGCTTGGATCCGCCAGATGACGAGCTCCGCGTGCATGCACGTAGAGTTGGGCCCCCTGTTGCGCCCACCACCCCGCGCCCCCGGCGTGATCCAGGTGGATATGGGTCAGCAACACCTTGGAAATATCAGTCGGCTGGACGCCCCATTCGCGCAGGCCTTTCAACAAGGCGTGATGCGTCGAGGCCGGCCCCGTCTCCACCAGCGCGTTTTCCCCATTGTTTTCAATCAGGAACGCCGCAATGACCTGAGGTTGGCCACGGAAATGGAGGTCAATGGTTCGGATGTTCATGGGGCGAGTAGTGTGTCAGCCTATAGTTCCGGACGCAATCCGGCGTGGTTGACTTTCACTATTTCGCACAAGAACTTGAGTCATGATCTCCGAGACCATCCCTGCGCTGGCAAGCCTCTCCCCAGAGGACAAATTACTGCTGGCCAAAGAACTGCTCCAGCAAGTAGTGGGCCTGGATCAGGAAGAGGGACTCCCTCTCAGTTCCGAGTTGATCTCAGTTTTGGAAGAAAGCCTCTCAGAATACAGGGCAAATCCCAATCAAGGCGTGCGTTGGGAAGAGTTGAGGGACAGACTGAAGTCAGAGGCCCAATCTTGACGTGAGCGAAGTCATTTGGTTGCTGCGCGCTCAGGTCGCTCTCCAAGAAGCATTCGAATATGAGGAGGACATTCAGCCGGATTCCGGCACCCTCTTCCTGGATGAAGTCGACCAGACTATCGAGAGGATCCGGTATTTCCCCGATCTTTACCGAGAGGTTTTTCCCCCATTTCATCGGGCTATCCTAGGACGAGCGAGACGCTATGGATTGTTTTACACTCTGGAAGACAGGGGGATCATAATCCACGCCTTGGTTGATCTACGACAGGATCCCCAGAGTATCCGAATAATCCTCAGACTGAAGCCTGACGCCTCCTAAAACGGATTCCGGCCCACATTCCATTCTTCGGCGCATTCCTCGGGGAAATCCTTGAGGAACCGGGACGGCTGCTGGAGCACGACGCCGGACTGGTGGTTGTGCCAGGTAATGGGATAAGTGAGGTAAAGATCGTCCTTGGCCCGGGTCACGGCGACGTAGAAAAGCCGCCGCTCTTCTTCTAGACCCTCGTCCCCCGGATCATCCTCGATCACGCGCGAGTTGGGGAACATCCCTTCCGTGAGCCAGATCACGAACACGGCTCGCCACTCGAGCCCCTTGGCCTGGTGGATGGAGGAGAGGCAGACGGCTTCGGAATCGCGAGCCGTGTTGGCCGCGGCTTCCGCATCGACACCTGCCAACAGGGAAAGTTGGGAGAGGAAGGCTTCCAGGGAATCGAATCCCTGGCTGTAGAGAATCAGTTGATCGATGTCCTGACGGCGCGCTTCAAAGTTCGTGAACTTACTGCGCATGTAGTCTTCATAGACCGCCTCCAGCACGGAACGGATCATGTCGGAAGGCGCGATTGGCTCGCCATTGAAGAGCATCTCGTCCAGGGTGTAGGCGAACTGATCCCAGGCTTTTCGCCCCTTGGCCGGCACCTTCATGGGCAGCAGATGCTCGGAGAAACTGCGAATCGTCTCCCCTGCTCCGGGGCACTGGATCCATTCCAGCCACAGGCTGTTGGCCGTCTTGGCACCGATCGAGGGCAGCATCTGGACCATGCGCTTGAAAGCCACTTCATCCCGCCGGTTCCAGGCGAATTTCATGAAGGCGGCGACGTCCTTGATGTGGGCTTGCTCGAAGAAGCGAAGGCCGCTGGTGATGTAGAAGGGAATGCCGCGCCGGGTCAGCTCCAACTGCACTTCCATGGCGTGAAAGTGCGCTCGGTAAATCACCGCGATTTCCTCCAGCTCAATCCCCTCGTCATCACGCATTTCCATGATGCGCTGCGCCACGAATTGGGCCTGTTCGGAGGCATCCTGAAGCGGAACCAGGGCGGGCAGCACCGAAGCCTCGGGACGGGAGGCTTTCAGGTTCTTCTCGAACTGTTTCTCATTGGCCCGGATCGCGGCATTGGCCAGGGTCAGAATCTCGGGCGTGCTCCGGTAATTGGTCTCGATCTTATGGATGACGGCGTCCGGATACCGGTCCTTGAAATTGAGGATGTTCCGGAAGTTGGCACCCCGCCAGGAATAGATGGACTGAGCATCGTCACCCACAGCCATGATGTGCTGGTGGCGACCCGCGAAGGCGTCGATCAATTCGGCCTGAATCTTGTTGGTGTCCTGATACTCATCCACCAGCACGTGATCGAACTGCTTCTGGTAGTATTCGAGGACCTCGGGGTGCTTCTTGAAGAGTTCTAACACCTTCACCATGAGGTCGTCGAAGTCGAGATTGTTGGTCTCTTTCTTCTTCCGCTCGTAGATGTCCCGCAGCCGGGCGATCCCGTCGGCGTGATGGTGAAAGTAGGGATAACGCTTGTGAAGCACGTCAAAGAGGTCGGCCCCGGTATTCACCGCCAGGCTGAACATATCGCCCAGCACTTCCGGCTTGGGAAAACGCAACGCCTTGGTGTCGATGTTGCTCTCCAGGATCACACTGGCCAGGATGTCCTTCTGGTCTTCCCGGTCCATGATCGAGAAGTTGCGCTCGAAGCCGATCTTCTCGGCATGGCGCCGCAGGATGCGATTCCCCACGGAGTGGAAGGTGCCGCCCCAGATGTCCTTGGTGTCAAAGGGAGCCAGGTGCTCGACCCGGTCGATCATCTCCCGGGCCGCCTTATTGGTGAAGGTGAGGAGGAGAATGCGTCTCGCCTCGACCCCATGTTCCAGGAGATAGGCCACCCGATAGGTCAGGGTGCGGGTCTTCCCACTCCCGGCACCGGCAATCACCAGGGAAGGGCCGGGAGCGCTGGTCACGGCAGCGAGTTGCTGCTCGTTCAGCTCAGCGGCGTAGTCGATCTTGGTGCCCCCGCTAGTCGGGGCGCTGTGCAGCGTGTATTCGCGGGCCATCAGGGCTTTCCATCTGTCGATTTGACGAAGGAAAGATAGTCGTCCGCTTCGCGCCTGACAACGTGCAAAAGGAAGTAGAGACCGATGAGGTTCGGCAGAACCATGGCAAACACCATGGAGTCAGAAAGCATGATGACGCTGTTGAAGGAAGCGGAAGCTCCAAAAATCACGGCGAGGCAGAAGACCAGCCGGTAGACAAGAATGGCCGTATTCGCGGCCTGATCCCCTAACCCTTTCGCCAGGTAATAGACCCCCTGTTGGCCATAGTAAGACCAGGAGATCATAGTGGAGAAAGCGAAGAGGAACACCGCAATCGTAAGCAGGGCCGGGAACCACCCGATCACGCTCTGGAAGGCCATGGAGGTTACGGGAACCCCCTTGCGATCAATCAAGGCGGAAGAGTCCGCCCAGGCACTGATCTTGGTGCTGCTGTAGTCCTCACTGGACACCAGGTTGATGACTTCAACCCATTTCGTCTCGCCTACTGACTCGGAATTGCGGGTCTGCAGAAACTGTCCTTTCGGGACCTCTTGCACCACTTCTCCAGCACCTGGTTGCGCCATCAATTGGGTCATCTCCGCATCGACTTCATACCCGACCTTCCAGGTGCCGGAAATGATGATGACCAACGCGGTCATGGTGCAAACCACCACGGTATCGGTGAACGGCTCCAGCAGGGCAACGAATCCTTCGCTCGCCGGCTTGTCGGTCTTCACGGCGGAGTGAGCAATCGGGGCGGACCCGAGACCGGCCTCGTTTGAGAAGGCCGCTCGCTTGATCCCTTGGATGAGGACCCCGACGATGCCTCCAGCGACCGCGGAAGCGTCAAAGGCACTCTGAAAAATCTGGGTCAGGGCTTCCCCGGCATGGCTGATGTTGACGAAGATGATGAAGAGCGCGGCGATGATGTAGCCTCCGCACATGAAGGGCACCAGAATTGAGGTCACTCGAGCGATCGAGACAATCCCTCCGATAATGACCAGTCCGACGAGCACCGCCATGATCAGGCCAAAGACCCAGCCGGGCAGATTCGGGGCAAAGGTGCCACTGAACTGGGAGTAGGCCTGATTCGCCTGGAACATGTTCCCCGCCCCAAAGGCACCCCCGATCACGAAAATAGCGAACAGGACGGAAAGCACCGGCGCCAAGGCTGACATGAACTCTCCAATCTTGCCCTTTCCTTCCGCCTTGAGCCCCTCGCTCAGGTAATACATGGCACCGCCGTGCACCCGGCCTTCCGCATCAATCTTCCGGTATTTCACCCCAAGCGTACATTCGGCAAACTTGGTGGTCATCCCGCACAGACCCAGCACGATCATCCAGAAGGTCGCCCCTGGCCCCCCAAGTCCCACGGCCACCGCCACACCGGCAATGTTCCCCAACCCTACCGTGGCCGAGAGTGCCGTGCTCAATGCCTGAAAGTGAGTGATCTGGCCGGGCGCATCGGGGCTGGTGTATTTTCCCTGAGCAGTTTTGACGGCAATCCCGAATCCTCGCAGGTTGATGAAACGGAAGTAGATCGTGAGGAAAATGGCAGTGCCTGCCAGGAGCACCAAAACCAAAGGAATGGCGGTGGAACCAATCTTAATGGGTGCCCAGAACACGACGGAATCCATGAACTTGGCGATTGGCGCCATTGCATTGTCGAACTTTTGGTCAATCCCCAGACTGGCTGGAGCGTCTTCGGCCATGGTTGCCTGGGGAAACAGGAGCAGCGCCGTGGCGCAGAAAAGAGTCAGCCGAAGGACAGTTCGCGGAAAGGTTTTCATGAATGCGGTGGTCTAGTCAGGAAGAAGAGGATGATGCGAGGAAGCCGAAGGGTATGATGCAATTTCCCAGCGAGACAACAAGAAAGTCCCGGCCAGGGAAGCCGCTCTCAGAAGCACGATTTGAGCCGGGGCGCCAGGGAATCGAGGCAAAAATCCCCCAAAACCAGCAAATCTATTCGCCAGCCTGAGATATTTAACTAGCTTAACAAGCCTACGGGACCTGGAAAACCACACATGAACTGCCAACTACCAGCCGCACTGGCACTTTGCTTCCTCGCCCTCACCGCGACCCCTCAGGCGGCGCCCTTTGACTTTCTGCGCACAACCGCTCCTCCCCCGGAAGACCGGGACACGATTGTGCAAGTGCAGGCCTTCCTGGATGAACTGCTCTTCGGCCCCGGCATCATCGACGGCAAACTCGGCGAGTTCACCACCATCGCCGCGACCAACTACAACGTGCGGTGGCGCGTGTCGGAAGACAACTGGTACCGGTTGCTCAAGGAAGCTCGCCGACACGTTCGGGAGCCCTACACCACTTACACCGTCCTCGAAACGGACCTCCGTTACGTGGGGGATTTTCCCGCGGAACCGGACAACCAGGTGGGCCTGGACTACTTGCCCTACCGCTCCCTGGCAGAATTCGTCTCCGAGCGCTTCCACACCTCCACCAGTTTTCTCGCGGAGATCAATCCCAACCTGAACGTCCACTCCCTGCGACCTGGCGACCAGGTCCGAGTGCCCAATGTGAGCCCGTTTCAGCTGGAACTCATCAAGCCGCATCACCAGTACACGGAACTGGAGCCGCTTAGCAGCAACATGGCCTTCGTGGATACCCAAGCGAAGATCGTGAAGATCATGAATCCCAAGGGTGAGACCCTCGCGAGTTTCCCCATCACCCCTGGGCAGGAGAAGTTCATCCCCTACGGAGACTGGAAGATCCAGATCATGGTGACGACTCCGACCTTCCGCTGGGACAAGAAGATGCTGGAGGAGGGCGAACGCAGTGAAGAATATTACATGCTGCCTCCCGGCCCTAACAGTCCAGTGGGCATCTTCTGGGCCGGATTGAACAAGTCCGGCATTGGCCTCCACGGCACCAGCAGTCCGGAAACCATCGGTCGGTCCCGCAGTGCAGGCTGTATCCGGCTCGCAAACTGGGACGCAATTCGGCTTCGCAGCCTGTTGCGGCCAGGCGCCACGGTGATGGTAAGGTAGCCCAAGAAGTTCAGGATTGCCTTTCCGTGAAGGGATAGGCCAACCTGAGCCCCATGAAGTCCCCTGCTCTTCTGCTCCTCGGCCTTTTTGCCCTCTCCCTGAGTGCGGTCTCCGCCCAAACGGATCGCCCGAACTTCCTGATCATCTTCATCGATGACATGGGGTACGGAGACCTGGGCTGCTACGGAGGAACGGACGCCAAGACGCCTCACATTGATCAACTGGCTTCCGAAGGGATTCGCTTCACGTCATTCTATGCCCAAACCGTTTGCGGTCCTTCTCGGGGGGCTCTCATGACGGGACGGTATCCGCACCGGGTCGGAGGCGGTTGGACCACGAACGCGGACGAGGTCATGATCTCGGAGATTCTTCAGGACGCAGGCTATGCGACGGGGTGCATTGGCAAATGGGATATGTCCAAGCGGCGTTACCAGGAGGATCTCGTGCCCAACGCTCAGGGGTTCGACTACTACTACGGTGCGCTCGGCGCCAATGACGGGGGGAATGTGAGGCTCTGGCACAACAGGGAGGAAATCGAGCCGACCAAGGACATGGGCAGCCTCACTAGGCTCTATACCGACAAGGGAATCGAGTTCCTCCAAGCCCACCAGGAGGAGCCCTTCTTTCTCTACCTGGCCCATACCATGATGCATGTGGTGATCGACGCTTCACCGGAGTTTCGGAACCGCACTGGCAAAGGCCTCTACGCGGATACCCTGGAAGAACTGGATGCCGAAACGGGTCGGCTCTTGGCGACGCTGGAGGAACTGGGGTTGAAAGAGGATACCCTGGTGCTTTTCACCTCTGACAATGGTCCTTGGTCCAACGATCACGCTCGGCAGCATGCCAAGAATCAGAAGCACGTCGCCTGGACGGATGGTCCAGAGATTCCCTGGGGGAGCTCTGGCCCGCTGCGAGGCGCCAAGGGATCGACTTGGGAAGGAGGCGTGCGAGTGCCGGGCATCCTTCGGTGGCCGGGTCGCGCTCCCGCAGGCACCACGAGTGATGCGATCGTCTCGACTTTGGACGTTTTGCCGACCTTTGCGGCACTGGCAGGAGTCGGCGACAAGGTGCCGGATGACCGGATCATGGATGGGGTGAACCAGACGGACTTGTTCCTGGGAAAAAGCCCGGAAGGAAACCGCGACGGATTCTTCTACTATGAAGGCAATGAGTTGCAGGCCGTTCGTCAGGGAGACTGGAAACTGCGTCTCGCGAACCTGAAACAGATCCGAAACTGGACAGAGATCGATAAGGGTTCCGGGGACCTGGAACTCTACAACCTGAAGGAGGACTTGGGGGAATCCACCAACGTGGCGTCCTCCAACCCGGAGATCCTCAAAAAGCTCCAAGCCTTGGCCGCCAACCCGGACCCGTCCTGACTATGGCTTCCGGTGGCTGGCCTTGGCCTGACGAAACTGCACTACGGCTCCTACGATCAGCCCTAACAGCCCGCCCAGGTAGCTGAAGTTGTGCATGTGCCCAACACTGAGAAAGCGGGCCGGGAATTCCAGATCATCAGGCAGATACCAGAAGTCGACGTAGTCAGCAGGATCGCTGCTGGCCACAAAGGTTCCATAGGCCAGACCGGTTAAACCCGTGAGTAGCGCCACACCCGCAACGACGCCCATCGCGAGGAGGCTGCCTCGGAACATGGCAGAGGCGGTGGCATAACGAAACCCCATGCCACCGATCATCACCCCAATGGGAATGCCCATCCACCAACTGGCCAGAAAGCCAATGAGGGCCGCTTTGACCCGGTGAGCCAGGGGAGCTTCCACCAGGCCGAACTGGTCGTATTTGAATTTGGTAAAATACTCGTGGGAGACCGTGAAGCTGAGCTGATCGTGCAGGGCGCCGTACATTCCTGCGATGACCATGGCCAGCATGAGCAGGGCGAAGAAGACGAGAATGCGCATACCACGCGCACCTTAGCCTGAATTGTCTCGCCGGAACAAACCTTTGCGTAACCACGAGGTCATCACTTCGTCTGCCTTCCCATGACTCAGCTTCGCATTCTGCTCAGCACCATTTTGATTGGGGTCTTCTGCACCTCGGCCAATGCCTACTCTCCCAAGGCGCAGTATCAGGTCAAAACCACCTACCTGGACCTGAAGGACACCAACCGGAACCGGACCATTCCCATCAAGCTGTTCAGCCCGGAAAAGGCGAAAGGGAAACTCCCTATCGTGATCTGGTCTCACGGCCTGGGCGGCTCCCGGGATGGGGCGGATTACATGGGAGAGCATCTCGCGTCTCACGGCTATCTGGCGGTGCACGTGCAGCACCCTGGCAGCGACTCCTCCCTGCTCAAAGGAGGATTGCGTCAGGGAGGCATTATGGAAACCTTCCAGAAAAATGCCTCCGCTCAAAACTACCTCCTGCGCATCCAGGATATCCACTTCTTGATTGATGAGCTCGAGCGCATGAATGAGGCCGCGGATGGACCGCTTTTCGGGAAGCTGGACCTCGAACGCATTGGCATGTCCGGCCATTCCTTCGGTGCGCGGACCAGCCAGGCCGTGATCGGCCAGCAGTTCATGCTGCCTCGTGGGCCACGCGACATGCGCGACGAACGAATCAAGGCTGCGGTCCTGATGAGCCCGTCCCCTGCGAACGGCCGGCAGGATCCCGCGGAAAACTTTGCGGCGATCACCATCCCTGTTTTGCACCTGACCGGCACGGAAGATACTTCTCCCATTGAAGACCTGGAAGCGATCGAGCGCCGGATTCCCTACGATAACGTCCCGGCGTCCCACCAGTATCTACTCATCTTTGACGGTGGCGCTCACAGCGTTTTCTCAGGTCGCGCAGGCCTCCGAAATGAGGACTACCATCCCGTGATTGAGCAGCTCTGCCTCGCTTTTTGGGACGCTTATCTGCGAAACTCTGACGAGGCTAGAAAGTGGCTGCAATCCGAGCCGGCCCAAGTTCGCTCCATCCTCAAAGAAAAGGATGTCTGGGAGCACAAATAACCTCCAAGCGCCGCTCCTACCACTCCGTAATCCTGGCGCCACCAAAGGCAATCCAGCGCATCCCCTCGACTCCAGACTTCAGGCGCAATTCCCAAAGCTTCTCGGTTGGATCCCGGGAATATTCCCGAAATGCGACTCCCTCCGGCCCTTCACTTGCGATGGGCTCGCTACCGCCTAGACAGACCAGAACGTTTCCTGTGTGAGGTAGCAAGTCCGCATCTCCCATTGCCATAGAGAGGCGGGCATCCGAATCGCCGACACTCTGTGATTCCCAGACTTGCTTCACCGTCATGGCCTCCGGATCCACTTGATAGATCATGGCGCGACTCACTTTCTCTGGAGCATCAGCGGCATCAGAGAAGGGCCGGCGATTGTGATTCAGGTTGTTGTAAAGGAGCACCTGGCCATCGGGAAGCATGCTGGGAGCGTGTTGGTGCCAGGGAAACAGAACCTCCCCTTCCGGCTTGAGAACCTTGGGTTTCAGGTTGTCCCCCCAGCCATCTTCGCCACCGAGAATCCAGCGGAGTTCCCCAGTCTTCCGGTCAATCTTGACGATGGCATCCTGAAATCGCAGGGACAGGAGCAACGCGTCATCTTCTTCCACATAGTCGAGACCATTGCCGTGACTCCAGTCCAGCACCTCCGGGAAACCGCGATCCGGCCAGTAGTCGGTGAAAGTCTCATACCCGATCCGGAAGGGATCCAGGTGATCGAAAGCATGCCAGCGCCAGACCACTTGACCGTCCCGCTGAAACTCGATGATCTGGTCCCCCATCACCTTCTGCTTCTTTCGGGGAGCATGCGCATCCTCTTCACTGGTGTAGTAATCCTCAATCTCGCGAACCTCCGATCCCAGAACCAGCAGGTTCCCATTCGGCAGCTCATCGATTTCATGATGAAACGTGGCGGTGTCCACAGAAATGCCGTCTTTCCCTTCAAAGGGCCCGCCTGCCGCATACCAGGAAGCGATCTTATTGCCCAGAACATCGATCTCGATGGCCCGATGATCGTAGGTGAGGTAGATAATGTTCCC
>JBHIXE010000007.1:20128-33665 GCA_041984905.1 Verrucomicrobiales bacterium
ATCCGATGATCCGCGGTGTAATACCAGACGATCTCACCGGCTGAATCCATTGCCAGCAGCATGCCATAGTCAGTTCCAGAGACCTCACCTCCGCGCCGGCGCACGCTTGCCAACGTAAATCCGGGCTCCAGACTGGAGGGATCGACCTCGGACACCACTTCAATCTCTGGAAACCGCTCAGGATCCTCCGGCAGTTCCGGCGTGGAGAAAGTGAGCACCTCTTCGGCTTCCGTCCGTGTCTTGAAGGAGCTGAACATCGCGACGTGGATCTGGTGTTCCTTTCCAGGACGCATTCCCACCACGGGCAGACCTTCGACCGGGTCATGGGTATAATCGTAGAAAATGGTCCAGGAATTCTCTCCGTCCGTGACGTTGATCTCCGTGGCAACCGGCTGGTCCGGAGTGAATTTGATCACCGCTGCCAGCGGAACGCTGGGATTGGAATTTGGTTTGATCTCCGGCTCAGTGATGAATTCCGGGGGGGTGGTCGCCAAAAGGGCAAAAGGGAGGAAGAGGACGCCGAACAAGAGCGCCATCACCTTGAAATCAGGTGAAAAATTCATTCGAAAATGATCGGAAGCAATCGGTCGAATAAGGTGCTGACTTCCGCCCCTTCCGTCAAGGGGAGACTTCCCGGGACATACCGGCGCCGGTATACCCAGTCCTCAAGCGAATACGTTCCGAAACGCCTCAATCTTGTCCCCATGATCGTCCAGTATGGAAAAGCGAACATGCTCAATCTCAGAGCAATACGGCTCCTGGCTTAGAGCATGACGAAAGAAATGCGCCACCAAATCCGGGTCATTCCCGGCCGCCCCACAGCCCCAAGCGCCCAGCACAAGGCTCTTGTGCTTGTGTCGAACGGCAGTGGCCAAGATGGCAAATATCCGCTCCTGTAAGGTCGAGAGCAATCTTTGTTGATATTCGGGCCGACCGCTTTGAAGTAACTGCTCTGCATTAGGAGCCGCGGCACTAATCACGGATGCCGTCCAAAAAGAAGTCGTGAGAGGCAACACATCCTCATCCGGCTCCCGGAAGAAGGGCACTTCCGGCGAATAGATAATACGATGCTCATACAGAGTGGAATCCGAGCTGGCATTCTGTCGATAAAACTCCATCTGCTGCATCAGGCAAGGATACAACCCAGAATTACCCACAATCCGGGCTTCCTGGCTATTCACCCCCTCCCGAAAATCCCCTCCAGGCTTCACCGGACAGGCAAAGTTTAAAAGACAGAGATTGTCTCCCCTTTGGCGATATAGAGCCATTGCTCCATCCAGGACACACTCATTCTCCACTTCCACGGTAACCATCCCCTTCCCCCGGCCTCTCTCGCCCGTAGTCTGGAAAGTAGATCCATACAAACGCGTCCCATCAATGGCGTCAGCAAGTAGTTTCGACAAAATCATCACTGAATCCCCTGAAGGCAATGAGAAGTTCCTGTCTTCGATCAGCCACATAGCACTACCTTCATCCTAATAAATTGAGCGGCAATTTTCCGCATAATAGGAATGTAGAGATCACCTCGATCCCCACCGAGACTCACAACATCCCCATTTCATAACACACCCCCTTCTAATCTAAGTATCAACATAATCAACTAACTTGTTATCTAATTTTGAATTCAATCCCAATTTTGATTACACAACATAAGAACTTTCTTCAATTTCACCCCTACTGTACTATATAACTCAATAACCCCGAGCCTTGGCGCAATAATTGCATACGGAAGCATTTTAGGGAGATACGGCTCCGCCCACCCTTTGAGAGCCTCGGTCGCGGCATGAGCCCCTGCAGCATTTGGCTGTCCCTGTATCCCATTCCTGTAAATTACGACGAGATCCTACAGACCTTATTCGCCTGAATAGGGATATTGCCGACCGCTTGGCCTTGCACTCTTCCTTCGCCGCATGACGTAATGAGCTGAGCCAAACATAACAGCACACCCAAGCCATCCTCTGGAGAACACCACTAGCTGGCAATGTGTTAGTATTAGAGTGCTCGATTCTCTCAGTTCACCGCCCTCCAAACCTGCAGATTTCGGCGGGACATCTCCGGCCCAGTTTTTTTCTCCTGCCTGCAGAGATCCGGGTTAGACTACTGTCGATGACCACTCTGGCCAGCGTCCCCTGCCCCCAATTCGACCTTTGCGAAACCCTGGACTCGGGACAGGTCTTCCACTGGAACCCTCACGAAGGACCGGCTGGGGGCTTCTTCGGCTGCATTGGCGGCAATCTTGTCTGGGTGTCCCAAAGGGAAAACGTTCTGGAAGTGACGCCCCCCTCGATGAGCGAAGAGGTCCGCCGTTACTTTCGTCTGGATCTGGATCACCAAGCCGTCCTGGAGTCCCTGCCGAAAGACCCGGCACTGCAGGCCGCTGTCGCCTATTGCCCCGGGTTGCGGATCATTCGCCAACCTGCCTGGGAATGCCTGGCCACCTTTATTACCTCCTCACTGAAACAGGTCCAGCACATCCGTCAGATCTCGCTGCAACTGCGTGGCCGCTATGGGGCGGAGCGCCAGTTGACACTACCGGACGGGATTGAGGTTCGAGCCTTTGCCTACCCCGAACCCGGCGCCCTCGCCGAGGCGGGCGAAACGGCACTGAGAGAGTGCCGGCTGGGTTATCGCGCCAAATCCCTCCACCTCGCCGCCCAGCGACTCACCGAGAACCCGTCCTTGTTGAACCAGATTCAGGGGCTCTCGACAGATGAGGCCCGCGCTTCCCTGTGCAGTTTCTACGGAGTAGGTGAGAAAATTGCAGATTGCGTGCTCCTCTTTTCCTTCGACCGGCTCTCCGCCTTTCCAATCGACGTGTGGATTGAACGGGTTCTACGACAGAGTTACCAAGAGGAGGGCCATTGGAACGCGGATGCGACCGGGAAAGCGCAACTAGCCGCGTTTGCGAAGGCGTATTTCGGAGAGCATGGTGGCTACGCACAACAATTCTTGTTTCATTTCGCGCGCAAGAATGGTCGCCGGACACCCGATTCCTGACCTGAAGAAATCGATTGTCTATTGCTAAGGCTAAACTTTCTTAAGAGAATTCGAATCAAACGGACACGTTATGTCCACTACCACTGCATCCCATTCGTGGAACACCACTCAGAAGGGCCTCACGGCTATCCTGGGATCGATCGTGGTGAACCTGCTGGTTCTCTACGTCATCGGCTGGCTCCTCATTGTGCAGATGGCGAATCGTCCAGAGCCTCCAGCGGAGGAGGCGAACGAGGTGGTCGTGAGCCTGGAAGAGCTTCTCCCTGAGTTCATTACGGAAGCGGACCAGGCTGATCCGGCCAAGAAATCCTACATCGAGACCTATCAGAATCAGGAATCTGAGATGGCGCCGGAAAACGCCACCTTCGAATCTGATCGAAACACCCTGGCGGCCACCGACATGCTGTCGGCGGAACCTTCTGATATGCCCCTCCCAACCCAGGACGGCGCCGATATCCCCGCTCTGGAACTCCAGGACCACAAGTTCATGGACGCCCCCGACGGAGAGATCTCCAAGTCGCCCAATTCCGCGGCGGGAGCTCCTTCCACCCCTGCTTCGGAGATGAAGCCGCCCTCTCCAGATACGTCCGATCCGCAAACCCTGGTGGAAGCGCCACCCGAGAAATCGGCTGAGGAACCCACCGACAATCCAGATCCCAAAGCTGAGGAGACTCTTGAAGCGCCTGCCGAAGGAACCATGGCCGAGGGTGCTCCCACGGAGTTGGAAGAAGCTGAAGAAGCTGGGGGCGCACCAGATCCGATTGAGATGGCCAAAGTAGACCTCCCCAAGATGGAGGATACTTTTTCTGACAAATTCGAGGTGATGGACGAAACCATGGAGGCGACTCCAGACAAGGAGGACGCCATGCCTGAGAAGAACGTGGAGGAATTGAAGAAGCGCCTGGTGCCCTTTGCCAAAGCCCCCGAGGCAAGGCAGAACCCCACGGAGATGCCCACCCCGTTCCTGAAGCCCCAGGAGACCACGCCGCCAGTGAATCCGGGTTCCATGCCTTCCAGAGAAACCAATGGCCAGGCTGACGAGGTGGCCTTCAGCCCGGAACGTCACCGCAACAAGATGAGTGGTTCACTCTCCAATCTGGGACGAAATCCCGCCGTGGACGCGGAACGGACGCCTTTGGGGCAGTACAAGAAACTGGTAAGCCGCGCAATCGAGAGAGAATGGCACCTGCTCAAGGACCAGAACGCCACCTTTGTGAGTTTCGGCAGTCTCAAGTTGAGTTTTGAAGTGGACCGATGGGGAAACGTGGGCAACTTGCGCCTCATCCATGATGACGCCAATTCCATCGTCACAGGCTTCTCCCAGAAAGCGGTGCTGACCGCGGACATTCCACCCATGCCGCCTGAAATCATCGATTTACTCGGCAGCGAGAAACTGGAAGTGACTTACGACATCATCATCTATTAACCTCCCCCGTTTCCCCTAAGATGGTATCCCTCTCCGGCCTCTTCCTCATCCTGGCTCAGGCATCCGCCGCTGAAAACGTGACGAACTTTGTGGTTCGGGGCGGAGTGTTCATGATCTTCATCCTCCTCTGCTCCCTGGTGGCAGTGGCGGTGATCATCCACCGCACCCTTTCCCTGCGGGAAAAAGGGATTCTGGATCCTGACGTCGTTTATTACATCGAGCGAATGCGTTCCCAGGGGCGCCCGGAAGACCTTACCGGCCTGGGAGCCCAGGTCTCCGCCAAGGATTCTGCCCTGGCTCGGGTCGTCTCGGTCGCCTTCGAAATGCGGGACGAAGAGCCAGACACCATGCGAAGCGGGGTCGAAGCCGCTGCCCGGGAAGAAGTCGTGAAGCTGCAGAACGGACTGCCTGTATTGGAAGTGATCATCACAATCGCGCCACTCCTGGGATTGCTGGGAACGGTCTCCGGCCTCATCAGCGTGTTCGGAATCGTCGGGGAATCCAATTTGCTTGGAGAAAACCCCGCCGCACTTGCCGCGGGGATCGCGGAAGCCCTCTACACCACCATCGGAGGCCTGGCGGTTGCCGTTCCGGTGGTGATTGCCCATAGCTATTTCAGCAAGAAGATCGAGCGCATTGCCGTGCGCACGGAGGTGCTGCTGACCCAGGTCATGCAGGCCATGCAACGCTTCTATCATCGCGGTCCCCATCGAAATACCGGTCCGCAGCCTCATCCCCAGCAACCTGGGGGAACGGATGGCCGCCGCCCAGATGGAGGGATGAACCGGCCACGGCCCATGAGTCAACCGGGCAGCTGACATGAAGATCTACACCAAACGCCGGGTGGCGCCCGCAGTGCCGATCATTTCCCTGATCGATATTCTCGCGATCCTGCTCATCTTCTTCATCGTCACCACCACCTTTCGCAAGAACGACGCCCTGTTGAACATCTCCCTTCCCCAGGCAGGCAACATGGCCGCCAACGCCACGGTCGAGCAACGCCTCACCATTGCCGTGACGGAGGAGGAAGAGATCTACATTGGCGACCAACTGGTGCCCCTGGAAGCCCTGGCTGACACTCTCATCCAGATGAGAACCGCCAATCCAGACGTCAAACTGGAGCTTAAGGCGGATGAAAACCTTCCCCTGGGGATCCTGGTCGGCGTCTGGGATGCCTTCAACCAGGCCGGGATCGCCATCAAGGATGTTCCCGCCCGCATTCTTCTCAAGAGCGGTGGCGCGACTTCCCCTTGATAATTGCCGGAATCGGATGCTGCTTCTACCAGAAGAATGATTCGTAAGATTGTATTGTATGGTGATCCCGTTCTCAGGGAGAAAGGTAAGAGAATCCCTGAAGTCACCGAGGAGATCCGAACGCTGGCCGACGACATGTTGGAAACCATGCGGGATGCGGATGGTGTGGGCCTGGCAGCCCAACAGATCGGTGAGCCCCTGCAGATTGCTGTGGTAGATGTCTCCGGGGCTGAAGAGCCCGCGACTTATCTCAAAGTCAATGGTGAAGACCGAAAAGTGGAGGACTTGATGCCTCTGTACCTGCTCAATCCCGAGATCGAAGGCACGGGAGACCGAGAAACAGAAAGCGAAGGCTGTCTTTCCTTTCCCGACATTCGCTCTGACATCCGGCGCCCAGGTGGAGTGGTGGCCCGTTTTCAGACCTTGGATGGGGAGTCTCTGGAGATCGAAACGGACGGCCTCCTCGCCCGGGCGATCCAGCACGAGGTGGATCACCTCAATGGCATTCTCTTTATCGACCGGATGAGTTCGGCCAAGAAGATTTCCCTGCGCAAAGCCATCAAGGCCATCCAGAAGCAGGGAGAAGCGGAAGCCAAGATTGGCTGAGCCAACTGGAACAGGGACGGTCTTCCTGAGAACGGCAATCGGGATACTCTCGCCTGCAGGTATTTCTCGACCTGCCGCACTCCAATCTCTTACAAAATTGTAAGGGAAGTGAATTTCATGCTTGTATTGGCTATGTATTCATCTCAGAATACATTGTAAATTCACGTCCTGCACTCATCGCACACTCAAACCCCGTGAATTTTGGAGCTATGAAGAAATTAACAAAGTTGGTTGAAAAACAACACAACAAACGGGGAATCGCCTTAATCTCCGTGCTCGCCATTCTCACGCTGGCGGCCGTGATGATTCTCGCGTTCTTCTCCCTCTCCCGGAACGAGTTGACCTCGTCGACCGCCTACTCGCACGGCATTGAAGCCCAGCAACTGGCACAGACTGCAGTGAATATCGTGATCCACCAGATCCGCTCCGCATCGAGCGAAAAGAACGTAGCGTGGGCCTCCCAACCGGGAATGATTCGGACTTGGGACCAGAACGGATTCAAGGCCGGCTATAAACTTTACTCGGATGATGAGATGCTGCTCGAACGGGAAAGTGAGGTCTTTGATGACTTTAAGGATCTGCGGGACTGGGATTCACCTTCCAACAAGGTGAAATATGTGGACCTCAACCAACCAGTGCTTCGGGAGAATGTAGGAGCGACAGAAACTGCGTTCGACCAAGAAGAGTACGAGACACAGTACAAGCGTTACTACCCCATCGTGGATCCGCGGGCGAAGGAGCTTGAGGCCTCAGACCTTTCGCGGAGCAAGAAGAGCGTCGAAGGATTTGATTTTGAGCTGGATAACGTGGCCCATGCTAGCGAAAGCAGTGGACTGGAGCATGCTTGGCTTCCAATGCCGGTAAAGTGGCTCTATCAACTGGCTGATGGGACCTTGGGCACTCTGGTCGGCGGTGATAATCGCTTTCAGCGAGTGAGCGGCGCCGGGATCCCCTCCCGGGAAAACCCCATGGTTGCGCGCATCGCCTTCTGGACAGATGATGAGACCTGCAAGGTGAACATCAACACCGCAGCAGGCGGTCGGGCCTGGGATACCCCTCGCGCTGCCGGATTCTCTGACCGGGACATGGGCCGATTCCAACCCATGCAGCGCGAGTATCAGCGCTATCCTGGACATCCGGCAACCACGTCCATGCTGCCCATTCTATTTCCCAACCAACCGAAATATGGCGAGTCTGGTTACGACGGTGTTGCATCCGAGCAGGTTTACAAATTGACGCCCCGAATCAAGGAAGGTGGCTCCGCGGGCGGGACTTTTCACCGGAGAGCAAACCCTGGCGATCCGCCGGAGTATCTTTCCCCCAAACGGGACCGCCTGTATGCGACCCTGGACGAATTTATCTTTCAAGCACCGGAGTTGGAGTTTGACCAAGAAGGTGCGATCAAGAGCCGAGACTCCTCCCTTCCCAACCAAGGCCGGATCAACCAGCTACAGGAAAACTTCCGAAACACTCGTTGGAAGCGTTCCGATCCCGGTAACGAAGGTGAAGCTTATGTTCGCTACCTGGACAAATTGAAGTTTTTCCTGACGGCCCACAGCCGCGCCCCTGAAACGACGGTGTTCAATACACCTCGGATTAGCGTTTGGCCAACCTACAACGGCAACCCAAGTCAGGACGAAGAATACTTCTCTTCTTTCGATAAGCGTATTCGTATCTGCACGGAAGTTGGGGATTCAGGAACGTCCGACAATACGTCCCCCGAAGGACGGGCCCAATACTACTTTCAGAGAGAGAAGTCGGGTGACCGTACTTACGATTACGAACAGATTGCTCGAAACAAGGACCTCTATGAATACATGCAATGGTTGACGGACCAGGAGGTTCCGGGAGTTGGCCGTAGTTTGAAGAGCAAATATGGCAACGAGACTGACCAGATCCTGACTGAGATTTTCGATTATATTCGATGTCTCAACCTGTTTGATGATTCTCTCCTGGAACAGCACGGAACTGAAAGTTCCTCACCGCAATCCAACAACACGGCCTCTCACATCGCTTTCACCAACAAGCGGGTCAAATCTTCAACCGAAATCGATGCCCACCCGGGTCACGGACAAGTGGTCCCAATCGAAATCGGCTCCACCCATGGTTTTGGACGCATCCACAGCGTTATGGAAGTCGGCATCGCCTTCATTTGCTGCGCGGAAGGAACTAATACCATCGGCGGGCGCCGTCGGCAGATGGTGAATGAGTATTCCCATGGAGACCGGGGAATGCAGGCTAACAACTATCAGTATAGCAATATCTGCAAGCTGAATCCTATCAGCCCATCTAAAGCTACAGAGGTGTATGGAGCATTGATCCCTTCAAGCTGGATGATGTCCGGGCAACCTATGGACCAATACTGGCAGAGCAACGATCCCCAATATAGAGATTCGTTCGGCCGTACTGGGAAGGAAAACTGGGATCTGGTTCGCGATCAGAGGAACTGGAACCTTGCATTGGGAGAGAATAACATCCTCCTGGAAGAAGAGAAATTGGTTCAAGGCATGTTGCTGATTTCCCTTTTCTCTCCGTCTCAAGGTTGGACCATGATCAACCCAGATCTCCGTATTGAAGTTGATGTCTCGGGAATGAGATTGAATGACGTGCAAAAGTTGGGACGTCCCACAAGTCCCGGGGGGACACATAGTCCTTCGCTGGAGATTGATGGTAACCACGTTCTTCGGACGCCATTTCACTCATGCCGAGTGTTGTGGGGAGCGCGTGACAACGGCGGCGTGATCGAGCCTCGTTACCTCCTTATGGCAGACGCCAAGCGTAGCAATGGAACCTACGTACTGGCCTCGCGTTACTCTCCTTGGAATAGGAACCTGACCAAGACTGATGAGTATGGGAACAAGATCTATCTTCGGGACAATCCGGAGGTTGTCGGCAACACAGCTCGTGAGGGCCTCATCGGGAATGCTCAATATTTCGATGATGATGAAGGCGGTAGAACGGGAGCTGAATACCCTCTGATTACACGGCCTATCATCGTTCCCAAAAATGAGCCCATGGTCTTTAGTGGTGGGAGAGTCGAGATTCGTCTCTATGCCGATGATGGCATTGGGTCGGATCCTGAAGACAAAAATCGACGCTCCGGGGATTATTATCAGCGGGTGACCATAAATATGGATTCTTGTCCGATGCCTACTCCAACACTTGTAGGAGGAAAACAATTGCGTCCTGTCCAAAACGGTGTGCAGGAATTTACGGAAACACAGCCTCAAGAGCGATGGTCCCTGATGAGAGATGGGGCGTTTGGCATGGTCGGTAGTGGACCTGACATCTACCCCAACCCCCAGCGGGGCGGCCGCATGAAAACTGCCAGATACTGGCATGGGATACCGTTTTTGATCGACGGGAGTGACTCTAATCACAACAGACCTGGTGAAGGTGTCGATGACGAAACTCGATGGTTGGGCTCTACGGAAACTGACGACAGGACCAACACTGGTGATGTAACCAGGAGCTACTCAGTGATACATGGCGATCTTCGCATCAGCCATGTCACCCGAGAACTCACCGATGGCAATGGTTCAAGGCGAGACAATTTGTTTGTCAAACACCCGGAATACAACAATCCGAATGTTGCGATTGCCTCCAATTTCACCCAAGGGAACAACTCGAGCGGGTATGGGAGGGACAAGTTGAGCCGGCAGCAACTGGTGCCTGCAGCGAACTTCAACAAAAACAGCGACCGCATCCCGCACCTTCCGGATACCTACGAAGATGACTATAATCGCTGGGGTGATTGGGACAATACGATGGCCGCTGAATTGGATGGCCCATTCATCAATAAACCCGATGAAGGGAACTCGCGGAACATTGCAGTCTACGACTTCAATCCAGCACCTCAGCATGGAGCCGTAGACCGGGAGTTTATCCCTTACTACACTCAACCTTGGACCCAGGAACCTGCAGGGCCAAGCTACTGGTCACCCAACCGGATCATGCCTGGGCCAGGAATGTTCGGCTCCCTTCCAACTGGAGTGGAAGATAACGAACCTTGGAGAACCCTGCTTTTCCGTCCGCTTCCCAAGGAAGCGAGAGGAACTACCGGAGAGGTGCATCCCGGTTTCGAAGATCCGAAGGATCACTACTTCATGGACTTCTTCTGGATGCCCGTGGTGGAACCTTGGTCCATCAGTGAACCTCTCTCGACGGCAGGTAAGATCAACATGAACTACGCGATCCAACCGTTTGCTCATATCACCCGCTCATCTGGGGTACGAGCGGTCTTCGCCTCCGAAGAGATGCTAACCGTTCCGAACACCATGGCATTGAGCTACACCAATGGCAGAGGCTATGGTCGCGGATATAACTACTGGTTGGACGTGGGTGGTGACCTCCGGGAGGTCAGCCTTCGCAGCTGGATTGACGAAGAAGAAACTCTTCGCCAGTTTCAAGACAAGTTTGAGAAGGGCGAGATCTTCCGGACGGCCTCCGAGATGTGTGAGCTCTGGCTGGTACCAACACCTGTTGGGGGTCTGCGGTTCGATGCAGTCCTGGAAAGGATGGACCGGATGTGGGATCCCGATGAACGGAGTGGCTTTGGCCTGACGGGGGACAATTCCCGCGAGCGCCCCTACACCAACATCGTTCCGCGATTGACCACGAAATCCAATACCTTTCAAGTCCACTACCGGGCCCAAGTAATTCGACAGTCTCCTTTATCTCCGAGCGATCCTTCCAATCGCCGGTCTAATACGGAATATGAGACCTTTGATCCGTCCATCGATGAGTGGGTGTCGGAATACCGCGGTTCGACGATCCTGGAACGCTACATCGATCCTGAGGATCCCCGGATTCCCGACTATGCAACCGATACAAATGCTCCGGCGCTGGATAACTACTATCGGTTCCGAGTCTTGAGCCAACAGCGCTTCGCACCCTGATCTGGACGAAGCCTTTCCGCAATCCTATCTTGAAAAAGCCCTGGTCAGAGATGGCCAGGGCTTTTTGTTTCCAGTAGCCATCCAGTGATCGGAGGAGATCCGGAAGCGTTTCCCGGTGTTCAGGAGAACTGCTGCACCTCTCGAAGCTTGGCAAGCGCCTGACCGGAGTCGATTAGTTCTGCCGCCTTGCCCATCCCTTCGCTTAAGTTGGGAGCCATTCCGGTCACTACCAGGCCCGCCGCCACATTGAGCAGGACAATGTCCCGCCGCGCGCCCCGCTCACTCCCATCCAGGATGGCGATCAAGGTGGATGCGTTTTCTGGCGCTTCCCCTCCCTGAAGATCCGATAGTTGCGGCCTGGCCAAGCCCAGATCTGCCGGATCCAGCGTTGCGGATGACGCTACCGTCCCATCTTTGGTTTCGACGATCAGGTTCGGTCCAAGAGTAGAGAGTTCGTCCATGCTTCGGCCGTCCCCAGCGTCCCCGTTGACCGCCCAGGCTCGTTTCCGTCCAAGCTGGTTCAGGATCTCTGCAAAGACCGGTGGCAGTGCGGGTGAAAAGACTCCAACGACCTGGTAATCGGGCCGGACCGGATTGAGTAAAGGCCCCAGGATATTGAAAACCGTCCGGGTTCCCTCTTCCGCCAGTTCCTTGCGGACAGGCGCCACGGCTTTGAAGGCGGGATGATAGAGCGGCGCGAAGAGAAAGCCCATGCCCGTGCGAAGCACACTCTCCCGAAACTCCGCGGGTGCCAGATCAATCCGGACGCCCAAAGCTTCCAGGACGTCCGCCCCACCGCTCTTGGAGGTAATCCCTCGATTGCCGTGCTTTACCACGGCAATGCCGGCCGCAGCCAACAGAAAGGTGGCAGTGGTAGAGACGTTGAACATATGAAGCTTGTCTCCTCCCGTCCCACAGACATCCAGCATCGGCTTGCCCACCTCTTCCGGGGTCAGTTGAGGATCGCGCGCCCGCTCCAGAAAGACCGTCGCCAAGGTGGCGATTTCTGCGGGCGTCTCCCCTTTGGCCGCCAACGCCCGGAGGAATTCCTTCTTCGTTTGAATCTCGAGGGACTCGTCCAGCAATCCAGCAGCGGCCTCTCTGACGTCGGCGGTATCCAGGCTCTCTCCGGCGTGAAGCCTTGTAATCAGTTCTTTCATGGTGTCGTCCCATCATGGGTTACGAATTCGCCGCCTACAACCCAGAGATTCCTTGCCAGACCCACAAGCGTCGTTACAGGTTATGGGCTTAGCTTTCGACTTCCTCCCTTCACGCTTTTCATGTCTTCCGATGAGTCAGCGCCGGGCACATTGTGCGGCCACCTCTTGCTTGCGGCCCCCCCGCTCTTGGAACCCACTTTCCGGCGCACCGTCATTTTGATCACCAATCATTCCCAGGTGGAGGGCGCTTTGGGATATGTGCTGAACCGACCCTTGAACAAAAAGGTGCACGAATTGCTTCCCAGCTCTCCTTTCGAGGAGTTGTCAGACGTGCCGGTTTACATCGGCGGTCCGGTCAGCCAGGAGCACCTCACCTTTTCGTCCCTGGGTTGGAGTGACGCCAATGATTCTCTTCAATACCAGACCCATCTCTCAGCGCAGGAGGCCTCTCGCGCCGTGAAGGAAGGGTTCACCGTCCGTGCCTTTGTGGGCTATTCCGGCTGGTCGGAGGGCCAACTGGAAAATGAGCTCAAAGATCAGGCCTGGATCGTGGCTCTCCCGCGTAAGGAAGTCATGGATCCCCGCCGACTAAATGCTGAGCTCTGGGCCCGGCTAATTCGCGAGATAAGCCCACTGCACCGGCTTGCGGCGGACATGCCAGACGATCCATCTCTCAACTGACTACAGATCCCGACTACCTGATCTTATTGAATCGCGAATTTTTCGTGATATTGTTTGAAATTTAATCCTAGTCCCACCCGACTCTCAATCTAATGCCTCACGACCCCCAAAATGACAACGAAGATCCTCGCGACCGTAACGAGGGTGGATTCAACTGGCGCGGGGTAATCCTGCTCCTTGTCGCGTTTATGCTTTTCGCGCTGGCCTTTTTGGGGCCTGGCGGTCGCATGGTTGGCGGCAAACCTCTCAGCTACTCTCAGTTCAAGGAGAAGCTGGCGAGTGGCAAGATCATCGCGGATCACGACCAGCACCCCCTCCGCTTTGTGGAGTATGAAGGCCGCACCAAGACCGTCATCAGCGGCTATTATCAGGCGGAGATCCCTCCGGATATCAAGAAGCCGGACGACCGCGCCGTTCGCTTTCAGACGGTCAACTTCTCGGTATGGAAACTTGTCGAACAGACAGTTAGTTGCTGGTGGATATGCGCCATGTGTTAGATCCGGCAATATGAAAAG
>JBHIXE010000008.1:0-297 GCA_041984905.1 Verrucomicrobiales bacterium
TTCCTTCCAGTAATGATAAGATTGCCGTCATCGCTCAACCCGCCCAGGTCGCCCGTATGGAGATAACCGTCCGCATCCACAAGTTCGAGCAGGTTCCCGGTCCCTCCTTCCAGAATACATCTGGCTACCGTTCCGCCACGGACCAGGATCTCCCCGGGATCGCCCGGTTCCACCGGCTCCGCGAAGCGAATCTCCAGATTGGGCACGGCTCTTCCCACGATGCCCGGCACCGGATAGAGATCATCCGGTAACAGATCGTGCCGGGCCATGGTGCCGACGGACTCGCTCAGCCCATAG
>JBHIXE010000008.1:307-31905 GCA_041984905.1 Verrucomicrobiales bacterium
TAAAGCACCTGATCGCAAGCATCGCTACCGAGAATCAGGCTCCGCACGCTGGGCACGGTCCATTCCGTCAGCGCGCCAATCTTCGTCATCATCCGGAAGTAGCTGGGCGGACCTCCAATGACCGAGACCTGTCGCTGGTTGATCCGGCGGAGGTGATCCGCAAAGAGACCATCATTACTCAGATGAACCCCACATCCGCAGGACAGAAACTCCAGCACCAGCGCTCCGCCCATCGCATGGAACTGGGGCATCGGCGAAAATAGATCGGAACCAGCAAACTGGCTGAGCCACTTGGCGTTGTTATCCAGGTTCGCCTGGAGATTTGCTTCCGTGACGAGAATGCCCTTGGGCGCACCAGTCGAGCCAGAGGTGAATTGAATCTGCGCGGCGGGGCCCCACTCCGGAAAGGCGGGCCCGGTGAACTCCGGACTTGGTAAATTGGTGATGATCAACCTCCAGGTTTCAGGAGATCCATTTAGGAGTTCCGGCACCAGAATCACCGGCAATTCCCGTCTCGCTTCCTGCAATGCCTCCGTGTCCTTGGCGGCGACAATGACATCCGGTCGAGCGACCGTCAGATAACGGCGAAGTTCCTCCGGCGTGCAGGAGTCCGACACCGGGATGAAGGTGGATCCTGCCTGGAGACAACCGAGTTGCAGAGCGGTAAAGCAGACACCGCCCGGCAACATGTTCATGACTCTCAGCTGCCGCTCGCGACCCGCGCTCTCCAGCCACAAACTCCAGGCCAGGGAGAAATCCCGCAGGTCCGCAAAGGTTGCCGAGCCCCAGTCATCGCTGATCGCGATCTTGGAGGCATACTGGTTGGCAAGTGCTTCAAAGTTTTTCACCGTTGTGTTCAGGCAACTTCCGCCATGGTCTGTTCATGCCGGCCAGGAATAGATTGTCCGCGCATAGCGTCCGCGGAAGTGCCCGCATCTCGCACCACATAGCTGGCGCTACCGTCCACCAGGATCTCCGCAGGCGAGGGATGTCCCAGGAACATCGTATTGCTGAAAGTCAGGCCGTAGGCGCCGGACATGAGAATGGCGAGCAGATCCCCGCCCTTCATGGGAGGCAGACTTTGCTGGGCGCAGAACTCGTCCGCGGGGGTACACAGGTTGCCTCCGATCGCGAAGGGCATCCGCTCCGCAACCTTCAATTTCTCCGCGGCCACCATTGGGAATGAGCGCTTGATGATGGAGCCGAAACCGGCAGCTGCGGCGTGATGATTCATGCCGCCGTCCAGGATCAGGTGGGAGGTATCCTTCACCTGTTTGGCATAGATCACTCGGGATACGAACGCGCCTGCCGGAGCGGTCAGGTAGCGTCCCAGCTCCACGTAGTAGCCGCGCTCCGGCCGGTTGTCTTCCGCCAACAGTTCTTGCAGCCCTTCTCCAGCGGACTCGAGATCGAAAGGCGACTCTCCGGCAAAGAGTGGAACTCCAAAGCCCCCACCAAAGTTGATCTTCTGGATCCTCTCTCCCGTGGCCGCTTCAAAGCGGCTGGCAATTCCCAGTATATAGCGGGAATTCTCCACCCAGGCAGCCGCATCAAAGCACTGGGTCCCGGCGTAGATATGAAGCCCCTGCAGCTCCAGAGCCCTGTCCTTTGCGATCACACGAATCATCTCTTCCGCTTCGTCCGGCAACACGCCAAACTTCTCCGCGCGTCCGCCCATCCGCATCCGCGAACCGGCCAAGGCTTGATCAGGATGGATCCGGATCGAAACTCCTGCCTTGATGCCGCGTTTTCGCGCCCGCAGGGAAACCAGCTCCATCTCTTGCGAGGACTCCAGGCTGATCGCGCCGATTCCCAGATCCAAGGCTGCGTCAATATCCGCAATCGCTTTGCCGGGCCCAGCAAAATGAATGTCGCCCCCCTTCACTCCGACGGCGTTCGCTACAAAGATCTCGCCACGAGAAGCCACGTCCAGACCGGCCCCCTCTCTAACCAGGACATCGACGACTGCCGCACAGGGATTGGCCTTCAACGCATAGAGCACACGAACGCGATCGCCGAGTGCTTTGCGAACCTCCCGGAAACGCTGCCGCAGGATCGCGGCGTCATAGACATAGAAAGGAGTCCCATAGCGATCCGCCAGTTGGCTCACCGGAACGTCGCCGACCACCAACTCATCCTGGGATCTGGGAAAGAAAACCTGAACAATTTCCTCTGGTTCCATTGTGGGTTAATTGGCGTTTCTTGAGTCCGTCGCCATCTCGGGCAACGAGTCCCCCACTTCCTGTTGAGCAGACGGACCCCCGTCGCCCTCGGACTTCGCTTCAGACCTTACAGGCTGTTTCTTGTCCTTCTTGTCCTGAAGAGTAAACCCAAACGGCGGCACCATCTTGGCAGGATTCCCGATCGCTGTGTACCCTTCCGGCACATCATTCAGCACCAAGGCATTGGCAGCGATTCGGGCCCGGTCGCCAATCTTGACCCCGCCGAGAATCACCGCGTTGGCGCCAATGAAAACGTCATCGCCCACGACTGGTACGGCGTCGCTGGTAGCGGCCCCAAGCGTCACTCCGTGCATGATGCCGCAGCGTTTCCCTATCTTGCAACGGGAATGGATATGCACCGTTCCACCGTGAATGAAATGAATACCCTCTCCCACCGGCGTGTCCCGGCTCAGGTGGATATGGGTCACGAGAGTGGTCCACATATATCCCAATCCGTATAGCTTGGAACATATCCCCCGGAAAGGCTGAGGAAGAGACTTGGCCCACACCCCAAAACGATAATTCAGCATGATCAGCATGCCTTCGTACGAGAGGGAGCGCTTATGAATCTGAATATCACGCTTGAGGTCCGCGAGCATACTATAGTAAATGTAATCCAGCTTTTAAAAATACCACACTTTTCATTTCCATAGTAATATGTTTTACCGGATTAACGATTGCATCTCTCCGGTACCAACGCATCATTCAGACTCCCTACGGATGGATGCCAACTCCAGTTCCCAAACCGAGATCAACTCCTGGGCTAAACCTGATTGGTCCCGCGAGGAACCCCAGAAGTTCTGGGACCCGGGACGAAAGTTGATCAAGTCGTTACGCGACTACCAATCCCTGGCGGACAAGAAGGGTCCCTTCGCCCGCATCCGGAAACGTTTCTGTGTCTTGCGCCACCGCTTCTGGAGTGTGGTCACGGGTGCTGAGATTCCCCTGAACTGCCAACTGGGAGGAGGCTTGAAGATTCCTCATCCCAACGGCATTGTGATTCATCCCCAGGCTTCGGTGGGCCCCAACTGTCTTATTCTTCAGCAGGTTACCTTGACCTGCGAAGCCCATCTGGGCTGTCACGTTGACGTGGGAGCCGGCGCCAAGATCCTGGGACCGGTTCAGATTGGAAACCACGTTCAAGTAGGCGCCAACGCCGTGGTCATTCGCGACGTTGAGGACGGTCAAACCGTCGTTGGCGTTCCCGCCAAACCTGTCCGGAAGAAAGTTACCTCGGATCCCTGATCTCGTCTCAGGCGACCTGCTTTCGAGCCGTCACTTCGGCTCCCCAATCATAAGACTGGCCAGCGGTCTTCTCCTTGAAGTTGTCGCAATTCAGTTCGACACCCAACCAGCCCCCGAGCCGCTTCAGATCTTCATCAAAGATGAGCTTCAGCTCTTCCCTCTTTGCCTCTGACAGTTCGGGCCGCTTCTGCATCTGCCAGGCACCTTTCACCCGGTCCCGAATGGATTGCGGAACCAGGTTGCTGCGCACCCAACTGATCCCTGGAGCATAAACGAGAAGATCCCTCAGCGGTGATCTTCGCAGGCGTTCCGCCGATACATTCTGACGCCCCAGATCCTCGACAAATCTGGGTTCACCTGCATAGCCAAGAAACTGGCACACTCGTTCCAGTTCCTCCTGCGGACAGGCACGAATGCGATCGAAGAAGACAGGCAAGACTTTATCCGCCCCGAAGGCATCGAAATACGGCTCCAGCTGTCTGGTATATTGGCTGTAGGCAATGAGGATTTCGTGTTTGTCCACAGCGGTATCAATATCGACAGACACTTCGTTCTCCGTCCAGTGGTGGATGTATTGCGATACCAGCCGGTCGATGGGATGACGCATCACATAGATGAACTTGGCGTCCGGCGTGTGTTCCTGGATGCGGGCAACTGTTTCCGGATACGTCGGCAGCTTGGTGTAGTGAGTGCTGGACTCACCCACAAGGTCATCCGCGGCGGCACCTTTGAAGTGGTCACCATACCATTCCATGCCGTTGGCCCAGACCGGGTCATCGCTGAAGAAGTAAATCTCCTTGGGCTCGCTCATGAAGAACCCAGGCTGGCGTGCCAGTTGCTCATGCAAAGAACTGGTAGCCGATTTCATGGCTCCAATAATGTAGAAGTCTGGAAGTCTCATGGTGATTGGGTTGAAAGTGATAACTTGTTTCAGGATTGTTCCATGCCATGCTTGCCGCTCAGAGGGCGGAACCAGTTCGTCCAGATGTCCTGGGCCTCACGTTCGCAGAGGTGGGACTTCCGATGGCCCAATCCTTCACGGATCAGGGAGACACAACGGCCGATCCCCCAGCACATATTACAGAGGATCAGCCCTCCAGGACTCCCAAACTTGGCCAGATACCGGGCACGGGCGGCGTAGTAGTAACGCTTCCGGCGTCGACGAGCTTCGGTATCCTTCTTGACGTCCGAGCTTCCTCCGCGCAGGTGAACGATGTGGGCTTCCGGCCAATTCAGAATTTCCCAGCCCGCGAGGCGAACGCGTCGGCAGTAGTCGGCGTCTTCATAGTACATGAAGTATCCCTCATCCATCAGGCCTACCTGCCGGACAGCCTCGCCCCGGATCATGACGGCGGCAAAGCTGGTCCACTGCGGATAGTTGGGTTCAGGATTCACCGGGATGGACACATTGAAAGGCTCCAGAGCCTTCGTCACGGGCCCCGTCGCGGCGGAGTGGATGATCTCGCTCACGGGTGTGAAATCGCGGAAGCAACTGATCTGGGGTTCTCCATCCGGCCACTCCAGGCGTGGACTCACGATTCCCGCGCTGGGATGTTCCACCAGGGCCTTGTAGAGAGTCTCCACCGAGTTTGGACGAACAATGGTGTCACTGTTCAATAGCAGGTAGGCCTCCGCTTCATAGCGGGACAGCGCATAGTTGTTTCCAGCGGAGAATCCCCGATTGTGAGGCGACTGCAGAAGAGTGACCCAGTCACCCCACCCGTGCGCCTCAATCTCCTTCTGAATCGCTTCGGCGGATCCATCGGCGGAGCAGTTGTCCACCACCAGCACCTGGTCCTGATCGGTCAACTCCCCTTCCAGGGATTCCAGGCATTGGGTTACCAGTTGAGCCGTACGGTAGTTTAAGATCACGACGGCTAGTCTCAAAGATGGAGAGGTATCATTCATGGTACAGGTCAAATTCGTTAGGGCTTATCTCAGCCAGTCCTTCAGGGCATCCCCGGCTTGGAAGAAGGTGTCCAGTGGTGTTCCCAGGCCAAGCAGGTAGCGGACGAGCAGCATCAGGACGAGAGCCGGAATCATCACCATGGTATAGGTGAGGTCCTGCTTGAGGACACTGAGTTGCTGGCGGGACAGGCCAATCGCCACGGCCACATAGTAAAGAATATCACTCCAGGCAATCACCAGCATGGCGCCCAGGGGCCCCACATAATGAGCGAGAACGGGAATGGCGATGATCATATAGATGAACTTGGCCATGTTCCCAAATGAGGGAATGCGTGGTTTCCCAAGAGCAAAGAGCGCCGGATCCGAGGTAAGCGCCAGGGTGGACACCCACAGTCCGGAAGCCATGACTGGTAGAATCCAGGCGCCGACATCGTAGCGATCATCAAAGAGGAAGATGATGGCAAAGTCTCCCCAGGCAGTGAGCACGGAAATTCCGCCGGCGGCCACCAGCAGGAGCATCTTGCGGTGACGCATGATCAGCTTGCGCAACTCTTCCCGTTCCAGGTGAAGTTGCCGGCAGCACTGAGGCATCAGCACCGTGTGGTTCAACTTCTTCAGGACCTGCCGCGGCACCTCCGCAAGCGCCCAACCCACCATGTAGATCCCAATGAAGGTCAGCGTGAAGAAGTGTCCCAGAATGAGACGGTCCGACTGCGTTGCCAGGAAGGTCATGGCGGAAGACAGCATGAGCCACTTGCCGAAGCTGATGATGTCATGCACCGCCTCCTTATCCCAGGCAAAGCGGTTGCGGTAGCCGGGAAGGATCAAGTGACTGGCAATCACCCGGATGGTCTCCCCGCAAATCATGCCGATGACGAGGGCATGAATGGAACGCATGTAGAACACCAGGGGCAGCACAAACATCAGGGAGATGACCTGAGCACTGAACTCGAAGATCATGAGTTTCCCCACTTCCATACGCCGGTTCAAGGTGACCAGGGCCGTGGAACAGGCTCCCCAACTCAAGGTCGTGAAGGCCAGAGCCGGGATTAGCCATAAAAGGGTGTTGTCCCCTTCCTTCCCGTAGAAATGGTTCATCGGGAAGGCTGCCAGCGCGCAGAGAATGTAGAGCACTCCTCCGCGGATCATTTGTACGGTCCAGGCCGTATCCAGGAACTTCTTCTCTTCACCGCGCGGGTTCTGAATGATGCTTCGGTGCGTGCCAATATCTGAAAAGAGCGAAAGCCCCAGGATCAGGGAGTTGGCAATGGCCATCAATCCAAACACTTCAGGGACGAGCAACCGGGTCAGAATCAGGTTGGAACCAAAGCGAATGACCTGGCTCGCCCCAAAGCCGGTCACCGTCCAGACCGAAGCCCGCAAGGTGGGCCGCTCCAACAGAATGGTCGGGAAGCGCCGCAGCATCGAAAAAATCGAGCCGAAGCCTTGCTGGGTTTTGGTGAACATCAGGGCGATAGCACTCATCAACAGAAGGAATTCTATGAACTCAGGCGCGAGGGGTTCCTCTTACGATTGGACCTGCTTGTGGGAACTCTTCGGTCGTCCCCGTCCCTTGGCTTGAGGTGGCGGCGCCTGCCTTCAGGGGAAACACAGGCTGCAACTGGAACTCCGCCCAGTATCGTTCCAGGACAGGTGGCGCGTTGCGTAACACCAGGTGTTTGCCCACCGATTTGGCGAACCGTTGCGCCCGGAAGATCCGTGAAATCACCACGCTGTCCACAGGGGCAATCCAAGCGCAATCGAGCGGAATCTCCTCCCCTTCAAAGCTACGAATCTGCTCCTCAAACTCTGAGGTATATTGCGTGGGACAACTGATCGCCCCTTCGACTGCCTCTCGCTTGGAAGGAGCGTTTCCGGACGAGCGGAACGCCCGGAAGTGCGCCTTGATCAACTTGGAGAGCGCCTTGAAATCCTTGTAGTAGCGCGGGGCCAGCCGTTGCGGAGAGAGCATCATGCGCCAGAACCATTCCAGTCCGATCTTTTGAAGGAACCGCGGCGCTCTGACCTGCTTGTTCACCAGGAAGTCGAGGCTCGCCCCAATCCCGATGGAGAGAGGCGTACCATATTCCTCGTGGAACTGGCTGATCCATCGTTCCTGCTTGGGGAATCCAAGGGCCGCGAGCAACAGGTTTGGGCTGGCTTCCCGGATAATCCGGACGTATTCCTCGTTGTCCCAGGATTCGATCGAGCCAAATGGAGGCGAGATGGCGCCGGCAATCTTCAATCCCGGATAGGCCTTGGGAAGCTTCTCCTTCAGCTCTTCAATCGTCTCCGGCGCACAGCCAAAGAGAAATACAGAGAGCTCGGCCTTGCCGCAATACTCCAGCAATGGGCTCACCAGATCCGATCCTGCTACGCGTTCCGGCAAGCCGACCCCCAACGCCTTGGAAATCCAGTAGACTGGCATCCCGTCGCAGAGAATGCGATCGGCATTGAACAGGAGTTGCTTGAGTTCCAGATCGTCGGCGGACCGAGCCAGGAAGTCGCAATTCGCAGTGACAAAGTAACGCGGCCGAGACCCACGCATGGCTTCCTGACAGGCCGTCATGGTCTCTTCCATGGTGATCGTATCGAACAGTTGGCCGAGAACCATGGAGACCGGAGCCTCAGAACCTTTATCAATTGGTGGAATCACGTTCTCCTCCTGAGTTTCTTCGTCCCTCGCCGTACGAACCCATTCCTTCTCCGAACTGCCGCTAAAGAACTTCTTATAGAAGGGCAGCTTCCACAGCATGTATGCCGGAATACTCGCCAGGTCTTTCAGCGAGAGAATCCGGTTCCCGCCCTCGGCCCAGGCCGCAAGCACCCCAATCAGCACCATGAGGGAAGGAACCCAGCCGAGACCAATCAGACCAGCCAGTACGCTGATGCCGCCGACCCCAGCCATGAACATGACCAGAAAGGCCAACGGCGGCACCAGAAGATCCAGGGCAAGCGCCAGACATCGCGGATCTTTCGATAAACCACGAGCCAAGAGACGCGGAAACTGGGTGCGAATGGTTTGCAGGTGTCCATGCTCCCAGCGAGTCCGTTGACTCGTGGCAGCTTCGCTCCGATCCGGCAGCACGCTGGTGACACGTGCATTCGGCTCCAGCCGGGGCGGAGTGCCTTTCAGAGCGAATTCCAGCCCCAGATGCATATCCTCTACCAGGTGACCCGTAGCAAAATCCACCCGGCTGACAATCTTCCAGGGCAAGGCCATGCCCGTTCCCGTGAGATGGGTTGGCAAGCCCAACACATGCAATCCCCCTGCGCGGACCTGGTTTTTGACATAGAAAGCAAAGCAGGATACCCGGTCCTTGGCGGAGGGATTGGGTGGCAACCCCATGGTATAGATGGCTTGAACCGGCCGCCGGGAACTCATGGCCGTCCAGGCCAGATGATCCAGTGCGCCTTCCTCCAATTGGCAGTCTGCGTCCAGAAAGATGACCACATCCGGAGTGTTCTCCTCCAGTTGTTGCAACCCATGCGCCAAGGCGTATCCCTTGCCTCGTTCGGTATCGTGAAAGCGCTCCGATACCTCGACTCCGTATTCGCGGGCGACCTCTGCCGTACGGTCCGAGCAGTTGTCCGCCACGACCAGAACGCGGTCGATTGGCTCCAATTGTGCCTTGATGGACTCCAGCGTCCTTCCAAGCACCGCCTCTTCATTGTGAGCCGGTACCAGAATCGCCAGCTTGGGACGAACGCCCTGTGGTTCCCCTGTTGCCTTCTTGAGGAAGGAATGCGCCACGCACTCCAGATCAAAGATCAGGCTGAGAAGCAGTGCAATGCCGGCTAAGCTGAGAAGGACGATGCTGAGAATGGCCATGAGATTCTGGTACTAGGCAAATAAAGGATGGACTTGAGGCGCCCGCGTTTGCGGTTTGTAAACGGCTCCGCCGACTGCGTTCTGAATCGCGAGCACCACTTCATTCACGTGGAGGCAGAACTCCGGGCTCAAGATGGGATCTGAGTCTCGATCGATCGCGTCCGCGAGTTGCTGGACACCGCGAGCGTAGTCCATGTAGTCTTTCTTCCAACGGAAACGAGAGTCCGGCGGAGTCACAAACGGCAGCGTCTTGCTACGCAGGCCCAGGATGTAAGAGAAGAGCGGATTGGAGCGGATCCAGGAGTACTTCTCCGCTTTGAAGGAGCGCGTACTATACTCGTGAAACTTCACGGGATTCCCGTAGTGCCAGCATTCGTCCAGCCAGAGGATTCCTTTTTGGCCATAGAGCTTCACCTGGTGATCATGAGGCGCCACGATCCCGCAACTGAGCCGCGCTTCGACGCCACTCTCAAATTGCAGCACCGCCAAGGTGAAGTCTGGTGTATCCACGGGATCCAGCTTGGTGTGATCGTCTTTCTCCGGGATTCGCACAGAAGCGTGCGCCGTAATGCTGGTGACCGAGCCGAACATGGCCACAAACCAGGGCACCACATAACCGGCATGTTCCAGAGTGCAGCCCACTTCGAATTCATCCTTCACGGGCCAGGGAGCGCCGGAAACGCTTTGCCAGTTCTCGGGGTTCATGAGATGGACGGGACCATCTTCCATCTCCGCATAGACGAGCCAGATCTTCCCGGCCACTTCGTCTTTCACCGCTTTCCAGAGCGTCTGTGCCTGTTCGCCCAGAAGACTGCAGGGCGCGGAGATGACTTGCAGGCCGCGTTCCCGAGCGATATCCACCAGCTCCTGAGCCTGGTCCAGTTCCATGGCCAGGGGTTTCTCCGAGTAGACGTGCTTCCCTGCTTCCAGGCAGGTCTTGCTGACTTCGTAGTGACTGCGCGGATTGGTCAAGTTCAGTACGATGGTACTCGGACCAACTAACGCCTCCTTCATGGAGCCATAGGTCTTGAGCCCGTAGGCTTCCGCCAAACGAGCCGACGCTTCCGGACGCTGGTCGTAGAGCCCGTCAACACGCAGGTGCGGATACTCCTTAAGCGTGCTCAGGTAGTAGTCCGCCACGAAACCGCAGCCGATGATAAGTAGATCCGTCATGACTTGCGAAAGGTGGCGCGGCTGGCTTCCAGCACCTCAACGACGTTTCTCGTACAACTGAGTGGCCACTGCTCGACCTGACCTGCGCCATCTTTCACGGCTTGTTCAAAGGCGAGGATCTGGTGGATATAGCCATCTCCCTTGTATCCCACCCGGATCTCATCCGTTTCCATCACGCGCTGCCGGAAGTTCTTCAGGTAGCGCTTCACCCCGTGCAGCGCCGGGGACCACTGAAGCTTCTGCTTCATGCTCAGCTTCTTGCCGGGATCAAAGATGGCAGAGATCGCCTGGTATTGCACCACGCGAAAGGACTCCGGACGATAGACCGGTCCCGAGATATCAATCCTGCCCCACTCGCCATAGATAGTCATGGTTTCCGGCAGTTGATGGCGAAAGCTTACATCGATTCGTCCAGTTACGCCAAAGTCATTGGTCACACGCAAGGTTGTCTCTTCATCAACGCCTTTGAGCGCGGCTGCCTGGGTGGCCACATGGCGTTGCTCGCCAAAAAGGAATCGCCCGATCGCAAGAGGATACACCCCGAGATCCAGCAGAGCACCTCCGCCTTCCTGACTGTAGAAACGGCCGTCTTCACTGCGCGGCACCTGATGGCCCAGTTTCGCTTCCCAGCGTTGCGGCTCACCAATCGCGCCGTCCTCCAGCAGTTCCGCAATCTGCTGATAGATCGGGAGAAAACGGCTCCACATGCCTTCCATCACAACACGGTTGGCAGCTTTGGCGGCTTTCTCGATCTCGTCCACCTCCGCTACCGTAGCGGCGAGAGGCTTCTCGCAGAGCACATGCTTGCCGGCATCCAGCGCTTCCAGGCAGAGATCCTTGTGGGTGTGGTTCGGCGTGGCCAGGTAGACTTTCTTCACATCCTGATCCACAAGGAACTGCGGACGGCTGGTGTAGAATTTGGGTAGCCCGAAGCTCTTGGCAAAATTCTCTGCGCTGGTCTGGTTGCGGGAGTTGACCGCATGCAACCGTCCTCCCAAAACGAAGGCCATCCGGTAACCCATCTGACCAACTCCAACTAATCCCCAGGTTCGTTTCATGGATATGCGTTGGTTGAATTGAATTAGAGCTGTGGTTTAGGGGTTTCCGAAGCCAGTTCCGTCAGCGTAGAAGCAGACCGCTCAGAGTTTCCGCGACGCGCTCCACGAATAATGCTGGCAAACATGGCCTCCAGCTTTACGGCTTCCGTCGTGGGCGTGTGTTCCGCCAGTGTTCGAGCCCGGCCATCCGCGCCCTTGGCTTCCAATTGCTCCGGAGTCGCGTCCAGCACTTCCTCCATGGCGTTGGCCAGAGCCTCCACATCGCAAGGGGGCACCAGCCAGCCGTTGACGTTTTCCTTCACCAGTTCCGGAATCCCCGCGACGTAGGTCGTGATCACCGGCCGTTTCATGGCCAGGGATTCCATAATGGCTACTGGCAGTCCTTCCGCATAGCTCGGCAGAACCAATGCCCGTGCCCGGTCCAGGTGATCCCGTACGACCTCGCCCGAGACCCAACCGTGAAGTCTTACACAGTCCTGCAGGCCTTCCTTCTCAATCCAGCTCTGCAACAAATCCTGCATTTCCCCTCCACCCAGGACCGCCAACTGGAACTCACGCCCCCGCTGCTTGAGGAGCCGGGCTGCTTCCAAGAGGGTAACTTGCCCCTTTTGCGGGCTGAGCCTCGCGGTGCAGACCAAGAGCTTGGACTCCGCCGGAATGGGCTTGGGATTCTCAAATCCCTCAGCCTCAATGGTGCAGTGGATCAGGTTCAGCTTGTCCCAGTGCTCCACGGGAAGCCGGCGACGCATCTGCGCGATCGTGTAGTGAGAAATCCCCACGACAGCGGAAGCGTCCTTCATCTTCTCCTCCAAACTCAGGGAGAACTGGTCGTCCCATTCCTCTGGACCATGAATCGTGAAGCTGTATTGAAGCCCGCCAAGCAGATAGACCAGTCGAGCCACCGTGGCGGAATTTGTGCCGAAATGCACATGGAGATGCTCCACCTCGTGATCGCTCAGCCACTGTTTCACGTGACATGCTTCCAGCAGGTAGATGAAGTGATGGAGCAGTCCGCGCTTGCTGCTCATCCCCATCTTTACGGCGCCCTTCAGCGCCGCGCCGAACTTCAGGGGATTCCGTACCAGTTCCGTCAGAGCGGAGAGGATCAACTTCCCCTTCCCCTGACTCAACACGTGGTGGGTGCGCTCCATCTCCTTCTTATCCAGATCATCCACCATCTCGTGGTCTGGAGTCCGGATGGCGAGCCTGGCGACGGTATGCCCGAGCTGTTCCAGCGCGTGAATTTCCCGGCGAACGAAAGTCAGGCTGACGTAGGGATAGGAGTTGATCAAATAAGCAATCTTCATGGCGCCTCGTTCTCGGAAAACCGAATAATTACAAAAACTGTAAATATCCGCCCTCTTTGCCTTATGGGCCACCGAAAATTTATGATTACCTTTTAGAGATATCTGAATGCGGGAAGCGCGGTAACGGGTCTTGCCACCAGTTCTTCTTTTCGTTCTTCAACCAGGGATGTGGCACGTACCAGCGACGTCACACTTCCTGCGATGAGCATATAGATGGGAGTCCGCATGTCATTGATGAGCGCGTCTATAGCATAGCAGGGAAGAATCACCATCACGGCCAGGGTCAGAAGCGCTCGCGGCTCCTGCCACCCTGTCTTGGGGAATCGCCGTATGTATCGATACGATGGGGTCAAAATGACGGCCCAGAGGAGAAAGACTCCCAACAACCCGTTGGCACCCAGGATGATGATCCAGCAACCGTCCGTCACCGAAGTCTTCTCCCCGTATTCATTGTAAATGAAGGCGCCGCCCCATCCGCCCCATCCAAAGATGGGCTTCTGCAGAGCTTTCTCGCGCAAGAGTTCCTCGTTGTCGATCCGGAACTGGAGCGATCCGGCGCGCTCCGTATCAATGCCTTCAAAGAAACTCACCACTTCCTGCTCCACTCCCACGTTGGCCGCATTCAACTTCACGTAAAGACCGGCAATTGGCAGCGCCACCAGGCAGAGCAAGACGAACTTGCTGCGGCGCAGACGAGCCAGTTCAAACACCAGGCAGGCCGCCATGAAAAGAATCACCGCACCCCAGGACTTACACAGGATGAAGACGCCAATCAGGGCGAAAAGTAGGAGACGAGGCTGCAGGAAGAAGGGCAGCTTCTCCATATAAGGCATTTGGCGCGTGCGCCACAGTTGCACCCCGCAGAAACAGGCCATCATCATCCACATGCTCACCGTCAGCCCGGTGTGCATGAAGACCACGGGGCGATAGGTGCTGCCGCGCACGGATTGCAGGAATTCCTTCTGGGCGAACCCGTAGATCTGCTTGTGAAGCTGCGGGCTCATCCGGATCTCCCACAAGCAGAAAGGCATGTAGACAAGGCCCGCAATCAATAGAGCCCAGCACATGGTCCGCAGGGATTCCGCGGAGTGAAAGTAGAAGCGGCCCAGCAAGTAGGGATAGAGCCACATGGGAAGCCGGTCCAGGCTGGAGGCGACGCCGTCATAAAGGCCAAGACCATTGGCCAGAGAAGAAAACAGCGGCGTGAGACAGAAGGCCGCGACAAGCCCGTCCTGAATATCAAACCTGGGAACCTTCCATCCTTCCGAGGGAATGGCAAAACAGAGCAGGAAGATCGGCACGCAGGTCAGAAACTCCTTATTGATGTCCGGCAATCCCGGAATGGCGATCGTTGCCACAGGGAGAAACATCCATCCAGTCGCGATGGAGAAAAGGATGGCCCGCCGCCGGGACAGGTGAATGAAGAAAAGTGGAACGCAGACGAACCAGAGAACGATCGCAATGATGACTGTGGGGCTCATTCTCTCTCAGGGATTGAGGTGGCAGCAGTGAAGGAGAGCCATGGCTGATGGGCCCCTCCGTGCGGGGCCCATCGAGACCATAACCAGATGGAAACAACCAGGACCTTAGGAGGCGGAAGGCACCTCTTGGGACTTGGCAGAGACTTGGAAGCGCGCCTTGCGAGCAGGCTTCTGCCGGAACGGCCGGAAAGAACCTTCGGGGCGCTCGTAGTTCAGCACTGCAGTGACAGCGGGAACCTTGACCGCGGCCAGACCTTCGATACAGGTCCGGACATCCTTGTATTCTGACTTGTTCTTGGCGGCGACAACCACGGCTGCATCCGCGCGGGAAGCCAGGAAGAGGGACAGGTCACTGTCGTTGAGCGGCGGACCATCAATCACGATGGCGCCATACTCAGCCTGGGCGCGCTTGAGGAATCGCTTCAACAGGTTGCGGTTCTGGATGAAGGTCATCTCCGTGGCCAGATCCAGCTGGCAACGCTGCGTCTCATGACGGCTCAGCCGTTCCATGACTTCGTCCAGCAGGGCGTTGTCCTGCTCCTCTGTAGAGGGTTCAGGCAGCTCACCGGAAGCGTAGTCCAGCTTCAGGGTCAATACTTTGGGATTGTACTGAGTGAGCGCTTCGCCCACATTGTTGGCAATCCAGCTAACCCCGCTCTTCCGGGAAGCCCCCGTGAAGAAGAAGATCTTGGCATCATTGAGATCCTGATCCTGGTGCAGCTTGAAGGCCAACTTCCGCAGCGCCACGGAGCAGAGATTGGAGGGGAAGTCCCGCACGCAAAGAACGGAACGCCCACTGGCCTTTCCAAAGATCGGAATGCTTTCGGCCGGCAGCGCACCCAGGGCCTCGCCCAGCTCCTTGCGGCTGCGCACCTTGGTATAGGTCACTTCATAGACCATCACGCAACCCACTGCGAGCACCAGCGGGATGCCCATGAGGGCCAGAAAGAGTTTGTAGAAGTTGGATCCTGTCGGCTCGGTCGGCGTGAGAGCTTCACGCTGCACGCTCACGTGCACGGGCACCTTGGACTCGAGTTGAATGTCTCGGATCCGGTCTTCCACGCGAGTCAAACGGCCGCGCAAATGCTCGATATTGTCCGTCAGAACGATCCCTTCCCGCAGGACGGAGGAAGATTCATTGAAGAGCTTGCGCACTGCTTCCAATTCATCCCGAAGATCCATCACCAGCACCTTGGAGGCATCAAACGCGTTCTCCGTTTCCTTCACCCCCATGGAGAGCTTGATCACGCCTGGTGAAGATTCCGGCAGGTTTCCGCGCAGAGTATTGTAGTCCTGCTTGGCCTGCTCCAGCTGTGCACGAAGCCGCAGAGAGTCATCCAGAGCAGTCTGATATTGCTGCTGCGTGAAGATGAGCAGTTCGTAATATGGGTTCTCCATCTCACGATCGAAGTTGTGAATGGAGTGCTTCTGGGCCAGCTCGGTCTTATTGGACTGGATGGTATCAATATCAGCCCTAATCACCGCTGCCTCAGCCTCCAGATAGCGCAGGCGCTTGGTGCTCTCTGCTTCCTTCTTTTCTTCCAGGTGCTGAACGAGCCCTTCCATGACAGCGTTGACGGTTTCCGCCAACCCATTGGGGTTGTCGGACTCCAACTTGACGCTCAGAAGTTGGCTCGGAGCCAAATGGGTGACGTCGAGATCCCAGGCAAGCACGCCAGGAGCGTTGTCCACGCTGTCCAGGTCGGTAAGCAGATTCGGCCACTCTTCCTCAGGAAGCATGGCGAGTCCGCGGGAGACGACCTCGACGCTCTTGATTTCCTCAATGCGCGTGGCGGCTTCATCACGAACGTTCCAGAACTGCCGCTGAGTTCCGGAAGAAAGGGTTCCTTCCACTTCCTGAGACAGAAGCAGTTGCCCCTCCGCTGCATAGACCGGCTTGGCCAGGCGCGCCGAAGCGACGAATGCTGCGGCTGCAAATAGCACCGCCAGGAGGAGGAGAGGCACACACCACCGCTGCGCTATGTCAGCTAGGTCGATGGGCCGAGTTCGCTTGCCCGGAATGACGGGCTCAGTTGCTGGTGTTTCCATGGTTTCTTGGGGAGATATCGAGTTTCTTGAGAGAGGTTCGTACTAGTGTTTGACTAGATCTTTTCGAAGCTGCCCGCTTGTTGGAGGAGACATCCACTCCCCTCTATTACAGCGTCAGAATCGATAATTCCATCTTAAATACGAGACATTCCCAATCTTTGAGAAGGTAGGGTTATCTACACTTAGCCTCAACTATATTTTTCATAAATAATACACCAAACAGCCTTTTAAACGAGTATATAAAGCGTATCTTAATTTCACACGTCTCCGATCCTTTCTTCATGGCTGATTCTCTCTCTACCACTATAGGCGCGGTCGCCATTGGCCGAAACGAAGGTCTGCGGCTGAAGCGCTGCCTTGTATCTCTACGCAGTCAGTTGGAGCACGTCGTCTACGTCGATTCTGGCTCGGAGGACAACAGCGTGGCGATGGCTCGCGAACTGGGAGTCACCGTGGTGGAGCTGGACACATCCATCCCCTTCACCGCAGCCCGCGCCAGGAATGCAGGCGCCCTGCAACTTCTCGAGCTCTGCCATGAGCTGGAATTCATCCACTTCGTGGATGGAGACTGCGAACTTTACGAGAACTGGATCCCGCTCGCCCGTGAAACGATGGAGCAGCATCCGGAAGCCGGAATTGTGGCGGGTATCCGCCGGGAACGATACCCAAAAGCCACGGTCTACAACCTCCTCTGTCACCTTGAATGGGACGCCTCTAAAGGAGAGGTTCTCGCCTGCGGAGGAGACTTCCTCGTCCGCAAGGAGACTTACCTCAAGATTCAGGGCTTCAATCCCAGCGTGATTGCGGCGGAGGACGATGAATTCTGCGTTCGTGTCCGCAAAGCAGGCTGGAAAGTACTACGCCTGGATGAAGACATGACCAAACATGATGCCGCCATGCGCACTTTCGGCCAGTGGTGGAAGCGTGCCGTACGAGCAGGTCATGGCTACGCACAGGTCGGCTCGCTTCATCCGGACTATTTCGTGAAGGAACGGCTCCGTACGGCCGCATGGGGCCTTGGAATCCCCATTGCCGCCATCCTTCTGGCCATCTTTACCAAGGGCTGGGGACTCTTGCTCCTGGGGCTCTATCCACTTTCGCTGGCCAAGACCTATCTCAACCTGCGCTCCAGCGGATTGGACAAGAAGTCCGCCCGGGCGCACGCCTGGTTTCTGACGCTGGCCAAATTCCCGAATGCCCTGGGACTTTTGACTTTCTTCCGGCGGCAACTCACCGGGCAGCGATTCGAAATCATCGAATACAAATCTGCGCACACCTGAACGCACCGACTCGTCACCTTCTGATTCCACTCACTCACCTCCCCGTTCCCCATGGAAAATACGCTTAAGGTCGGCCTCCTCGGCGCCGGCTACATCTCCAGCTGGCACGCCGAAGCACTGAAACGCCTTCCAGGAGTGAAGGTCAGCGCGGTTTGCGATCTCTCGAAGAGCGCCGCTCAAGGGCTCGCAGATGCATTTGGTGTAGAGCTGATATTCAGTTCTCTAGAAACCATGCTGGACGCCCAAGCCTGCGACGTGGTGCACGTCCTGACGCCTCCTCACCTGCACGCGTCCGTGACTCGCCAGATTCTGGAGAGCGATCACCACGCGCTCGTGGAGAAACCTCTCGCCCTGACCGCCAGGGAATGCCGGGAATTGCAGACCCTGGCTACCGAGCGAGGCCTGAAACTGGGGGTCAATCACAATTTCCTTTCCCTTCCATCGTACGAGCGCCTGCGCTCTGACGTGAAAAACGGTGTCTTGGGGCCGCTGGACACCTTGACGGTGAACTGGCAGTTCCCCCTCCCTCCCCTCCGTTCTGGCCCATACAGCCTGTGGATGCTGCGCAGCCCGGAAAACCTGCTCTTTGAGCTGGGACCCCATCTCTTCTCCTGCGTGCAGGATCTGGTGGGCCCCATCGAGAACATCTCCGTGCGGTTGCGTAATCCCATCGAGATTCCCGGAGATATCACTCACTTCCAGTCCTGGCAGATCCTTGCGGACGCCGAGTCGACGTCGGTGACCCTGAATCTTTCCCTGGTGGAAGGACAGGACAATCGCAGCGTGGAAGCACGAGGTGTATGCGGCATGGCCAAGGTCAGTCTGGCGGAAGACACTTATCAAATTGAGACCAGCAATACCCAGGAAATCATCGTAGGACCGCTGCTGAATCAGATCGGCCAGGCTGGCCAGCATTTGCGCAATGGATTCAGCAATGCGCTACGCCAGGGCAAGTCCTTCAACCGGTTGTCGCCGTACGGGCTCAGCATCGCGCGCTCCCTGGAGCTCTACTACAATAGCTTTGAAGGGGAACAAGATCCCCGAGTGTCTGCGGAAACCGCCGCGGAAGTGATCGATATGGTGGAGCAGGCGGTGGAAGTGGCACGCCCGGATTTCGTGCTTCCGGAAGTTCCACAGATGCCCGAGAATCCACCGCAGCCCACGGTGCTGGTCATTGGCGGCACGGGCTTCATCGGGCGCAGCCTGACCCACGCTCTGGCGGACAAGGGCTACGCCGTACGCGTACTCTCCCGAGGACGCGCGGGAGGCTTCGAACGCGCCGATGGACGCATCAGCGTTTTCACCGGCCAACTCCATGATTTCGACAATGTCATGGATGCCATGAAGGGCATTGATACGGTTTTTCACCTGGCCAAGGCGATCGAGAAGGACTGGGACAGCTACGTGAAAAATGACGTGGAAGTCACCCGGATGATTGGCAAATGCTGCCTGAAATCCGGCGTGAAGCGCTTGATCTACACGGGGACGATCGATTCCTACGATGCCTCAGAGCCGAATCGTACGATCACGGAAGAGACAGGATTCGATCCGGATCTCACCCGCCGCAACCTTTATGCCCGCTCCAAGGCAGCATGCGAAGGGGAACTGCTAAAGCTATGGAAGGAGCAGAACCTGCCCTTGGTGATCGCCCGTCCAGGAATTGTCATTGGTAAAGGCGGCCCCTTGCAGCACTGGGGAATCGGCATGTGGCACGGAGCCGGGGCGGTCAAGCTCTGGGGCGATGGCAAGACCATCATGCCCTTCGTACTAGTCGAAGACGTGGCTGACGGGCTCATCGCCGCCATGGAGAAGCCCGGCGTGGAAGGCCAGTCCTTCAACCTCATTGGTGATCCCATGCTTTCCGCCCGTGACTACTTTGCGGTGATTCACGAGTATCTTGGCGCGAAGATTCATGTGAAGCCAATGCCCATTTCCCGCTACTATCTCACGGATATGGTGAAGTACTATGCCAAGGTCTACCTGGCCAAGAAGCACGGCATTACCAAACCCAGCTACCGGGACTGGAAGTCCCGCACTCAGGCTTCCCCGTTCTCCAACGTCCGCGCCAAAGAAGTGCTGGGCTGGAAGCCAGAGGCTGATCGCGCCCGCTTCATTCACCGCGGCGTTGTGGAAGCGAATCTATTTGGCTACCGCTAAGAAGAGTCTTTCGGCGCTTAGCGATAGCCTTAGAAAGGGTTGGCACCGGGGCTCAGGCCCGGTGAGCCAGCAGTGGAGCCGCATTCTGACTCAGGCTGCTGGAGGTCGCATCCACCAAGGCTTCACAGTCCGGGAATCCAGCTTCGGGCTTGGCCTCTCCATTCAGGATCCAACGGTAAATCGCTTCGTCCCGCTCAGCCTTGGCCTGCCAGGTGAAGTTCTCGCGTGCATGCCGCATGGCGGCGCGGGATACAGCCTCAAGCCGGCTTGGATCCTCCACGACCCTGGCCAGAAAGCGGCGCAGCTGTTTCACCAGGCTCGTACGATCCCCCAGTTCCAGGCAGAAACCCGTCTCTTTCGTGAGAAACTCTGGAGGGCCACCGTAGTTCACCACCACGGGCACCGCCCCCATGAGCATGGCCTCAATCACGACGGCACCGCCCAGTTCTCGAATGCTGGGAAACAGAAACAGATCCGCCTCCGCGTAATACTTCTTCAACTCCGTGTGAGGCACGTTATCGACAAAGGTCACGCCGCCCTGGACGCCATTTTCAGCGGCCATTTGCTCCAGTCGCTCGCGCTCTGGTCCACTTCCCACGATGGTGAGTTCCAGCATACCGCGGCGAACATATTCGATGGCGGCTTCCAGGGTCACGTCCGCATTCTTGTAGGGGACCAGCCGCCCGACGAAAAGCGCCTTGAGCGGGAGTTGCGGGCGACGTTCCCGCTGTAGGTCGAAGCGACTCAGATCCAGGGCGTTCTCAGACATGTAGAAGGCCTTTTCCTGATATCTGGCGGGCAGTTCCTCAAAGGTCGCCCGGGCGCCACACAGCAAGGCGCTGGCATGCTCCCGGCTGGAGCGATAGCCCGGCACCAGCTTGTAAAGCTTGCGCAGGTGGCTCATCCACTCCTTCTCTTTGCCCCGCATGTACTCGAACTGCTTGGGATAAGGCAGCCCGCCGTTCAGCGGCCCCAAGACGAAGGGCCGCTCCACTGAGTGGCACTTCTTCGCCAGAGGAGACGGCACCGTTGGACTCATGGGTGTAATCCGGTGCACCACATTGTACCGGCCGGAGCGGATATCTTCGCCAAAGTGCTTCCAGACCAACTTCTCGAAGTACCAGTAGCTGATGGGGGCCAGCGCCATGATCGTCGTGTAGCCGCTCTCATTCCCGCCGCGGAGCATGGATGTGAGCTTCCACATCGGCTTGGCGATAGCCTCGGAGTCAATCGCCGTGAAATCGATCCCCTCTCTCAGTCCCGCGCGGAGAATAGCCGCCCGGTTTCGGATGTGAGTTACCAGGTGGGCGCCCGGCAGTCTTTCGGTGATGGCACGAGCATGGGACCAACCAACCAGCGGCACGCTCTGCCACTCTGGATTGGCGGCTTCAGCGAGGAGTAATGGGCGTGGGGTTTCCATAGGCAGGATTGAACAGTTGGGCGTTAAAAATGTAGCAGATGGAGTGGCTTAGGGAAAATGGCGCAGCCAATTGATTCCGGTTTTTCAGCAATATTATCTCAAAATCAAAACTGACTCTCGTACGCGCCTCCTAGTTTCTGCTGATCTCTTCCATGCTCGATACGAGACACAGAATTGATCACCACAATTAATAGAAGAGCTGCTCTCCAGCTCATCTATCACAGGCCGCAGCCGGCTCTATCTACTGATATCACCGCACACATTCGCGGACTTATATACATGTAATCAAACCTGAGGCCGCTCTCAACTTTAATTATCAAAATTATTGCAATTGGATTACGCTCTGTTAATTTCAGCCGTGAATCCACAAATTGATATGTTTTCTCGCTTTCTGGAAGCAAAGCCCCATCTCGCAACGAAAAGACTTATCACAAATGCATAGATAATTATACTTGAGAGGCACGGAAACTGCGTTAGCCCTCTCAAACCAAGGAAACTAGAAACAATATTGAGGAATTCCCCATCCCTATAATTCCAAGCAGTTCAGTCTTGATTCAGGTATCCCCGCCTCAAACCAGCCCAATGAGGACCACGAATCGCAGAACTGCCGTTTAGGAGCGCTCAATCCCTTCAACACACTAAGCCATGCTCATCGAACGCAATCTTGGCCTGCTGCGCCTTCACTTTCTGATCCAGTTTGGAATCAGCATCGCCCTGATGATCACCCTCTATGCCTTGCTCTGGGTGACGGTGTATCAGAATCAGTTGCCCACGGACGTCTACCTGCGCTTCATGTTGGTTTTCTCCCTGGGCCTTTTGGTGGAGTACTTCACGCGCTCGGAAGATCGTAGTAATCTCTACGCCCTTTCTACCCGGAAGCGGAACATTCTGAGCCAGCGCCAGGTCTTCCTGCCGATCGCGCTCGCACTGGTCGCGATGATTTTCCTGAAGGAGTTCGCGCTTTCCCGGGTTTATCTCTTCCTCTTCTTTGCCTCTTTCTCGGCATTTGTATTCTGGTCGAATACAGCCCTGCCTCCCAGATTGGCACGGTGGATCTTTGCGACCCAGGTATCTCAGCCTACGCCCGTACTATTGATTTCCAGTCATGAGAACGCCAAGCGATTCCGCCGCCGGGTGCGTCTAGGGGAATTCATCGGCATCCGCGTCGCAGGCTACGTGGATCTCAACAAGACGGAAACTACCGAAGGCGCACTGCGCTGCCTGGGTAGTCTGGGTGACCTGGATGCCATCTGCCAGGAGAACAACATTGGCGGCATCATCGTGGTGAACAACCACGAGCACGACGATATCATTCTGGACATCTCCAAGTTCTGCGACTTCCAGAGCATCCGGTTCATGGTGGTGGACGATCTCCGCTGGCGCTTCGGACGGAACTTCTCCTCCCACACCATTGGCGGCACCAACATGTATGTGCCGATGCGGGAACCTCTGGAGAACCCGCTGAACCAACTGATGAAGCGTGGTCTCGATATGGCCATCGCCCTCGCCGCCATCGTCACGGTGCTTCCTCCATGCATCCTCCTGGTATGGGCCCTCCAGCGCAAGCATTCGCCCGGCCCCATCTTCTTCCGCCAGGATCGCATGGGCCGGAACGGAAAGAGCTTCAAGATCTACAAGTTCCGTACGATGCACCTCAATCCCGAGCAGGAAGGCGTGCAAGCCAAGAAAGGTGACGCTCGTATCTACAAAGGCGGTGGCCTCCTGCGCCGCGCCAGCATCGATGAACTCCCCCAGTTCATCAATGTCCTGCTGGGACATATGAGCGTGGTGGGACCACGTCCGCACTACATCGAGCATGACGAGATCTTCACGAATATCGCCAAGAACTATCCCGTGCGTCGCTTTGCCAAACCGGGCATCACCGGCCTCGCCCAGATCAAGGGTTATCGCGGAGAAGTCATGCGGGATGCCGATATCCGGAACCGTGTTCGCTGGGACATCGCCTACATCCGGAGCTGGTCGGTCCTTCTGGATATCAAGATTATCCTGCTGACCTTCCGCGAAGCGATTCTGCCTTCCGAGCGAGCCTATTAGGAGAGAACGAAGGCTGCTTTCCCAAGATTCTCCACGCGCACAGAAGGCGCGGCTCCCTACACCAGGGGCCGCGTCTTTTTGCGTCTTGCGGAGCTCAGGAAACAGCACTTCCGCCACAAGCCGCTCAGGGTCAAAGGAGAGACGCGTGGCCGCCAATACTAGAAACAGTTTTAAAAACCATAAATAAAGTGTTGCTTAGAATTTAATTTTTGTTAAAGGTTACGCAACGCCCATGAAAGTATACCATCTAGCAATAATCGCACTCGTCGGCAGCCTCACCAGCTGTGTCACTACGTCCGGTCCAGGACCCAAAGCGGCTTCTATCCGTCATTCGGGAGTATCTCCCCAGCGGACCCTTTCAGACCTGGATTCCCAATACCGCTTCGTCCAAGTGAAGTCCTTCAAGGATCTACCTGGCGCACCGGAAACGACCATTCAGGGATCCACTCCCGCCGTGGACAGCCGCTTCCTCTATTCAGATGAGGTTGCCTTTGGTGATGTGTTGGAAATTCGCATCGTTGACGCTTCTCCGCAGAGCCCGTTCTATCGCTCGAGCGCAGACTTCGTGACCGGACCGTTTGAAGTTCCGGAAGACGGAGTGGTCTCCATTCCCTATGTGGGTGAAGTGGAGGTGATCGGCCGTCACCTAGCTGACCTGACTCGGGAAGTTCGGGGAACCATCCAAGGCGTTTCTCCCACCGCGGAAGCTTCCGTGATTCGAGTGAACCGGATGCCCAAGCGCGCCTATGTCGTTGGTAGCGTGCAAACGCCTGGCGCCGTGAGCATCGACCGGGAAGGCTTTGGAATTCTGGACGCGATCGCCGCAACTGGTGGAGCTGATGATGCCGAGCACCTTTTCAGCATCGTTCTCAACCGGAAGGGCGAGCAGTATCCGCTGACCGCTGAGCAACTCGTTTCTCAACGTCCCCTGGTTATGGATGGCGACGTCATCAAAGTGGAGCCCAACCGCGCCCTGTCCTATCACGTGATGGGCCGAGTGAAGGAGCCGGGTCGCTTTGAGTTCCCGGACAAGGATCCCACTCTGATGGAAGCGCTTGCTCAAGCTGGCAGCTTTGAAACTGAAGATACCGCTCTGGGTGATCCCAAGGGAGTGTTCGTCTTCCGCCAAACCGAATCCGGCGAGAAGATGGCTTACGCCCTGGATCTCACCAAGCCGATCAACACCTTCATGGCTCAGGACTTCCTGCTGCACCCGAACGATGTGGTGTATGTCAGCGAATCCCACATGGCCGGCTTCCAACGGATGTCTCGCGCCACCCTGCCGATCGTCGCCATCATGGCTGCGGCAGCCGTGCAGTAAGCGAAACGCCGTATAGATTAGATAGATACACTTTCGAGTGCTAAAACCTCGATGAGGCTGTCCCAACCGGGCAGCCTCATTTTTTTATGGCCGTTACCCCGGATTGCCTCGATCCAAGGATTCAGACATAATGAGCGAGCCCTCATGATCCGCGTTCTCTTATGTTTGACCCTCGTGCTCAGCCTCCCTGCACTGGTCAATCTGCTGGGCTGGACCTTTGGGGTCTCCTGGGATCCGGATCCCTACTCCTTTGTCGTTGCTGAGACGGAAGGCCGCTTCGTGGTCCGCAGTGGAGTGCCGACCTTCATCTCGGATGAGGAATGCGAAGACGGAAAGATGCGAGTCGTTTATCTTCCGGCCGGGCGGAGCTCGATTTCGTCTTCTGGTCCTCCGCCTCTAAACGGTTGGTTCATGCGCCAGGAGAAATTGCCCATGGCACTGCCCTGGTTTCAGCTGCCCTCATCCAAGGATCAATCGCTTATTCTGCCAGCGATATTGATACCCCTATTCTTCATTCTCGTGACCGGAACGATGGCGACCATTCGATTGGTTCGTGGTAGGAGTTGATACTGACTTATGAGTAAGATCCTGATCTGCCTCGCTCTGGTCCTAGCCCTTCCATGGGTGGCAAATATCGCTGGATGGGGCATGGGCGGGGATTGGAGGTTTCAGCGAGGGGAAGTCGTCCAAGTCTTGGCCACGGATGGTCATCTTCGATTGACGCAGGGGGTTTTCGTCGCAGATGGCGTGGACCTATCACTAGGGGCGGTAGAAATCTGGACGCTCGTACCATCATTATCGCCTCCTCCCTCCGAAAGGAACCACTGGAATAGGAGAGGCCCTCGTGGCTGGATAAAACGCATGAGGAACTCAGGAGATACTTCCTTCGAATTCCAATGGCCCTCATCAGGAAACCGGACATTGGTGTTCCCTCTTTGGCTGCCCTCAATTACTCTGGCGGTTGTCGCCGTGGCTCTAGCCTTGCACCGGCGACGGAAGGCCACGTAGCTTAGCTAATGGCCTACCGATCCTCTGACGCTCCACCGCCTCCTGGCGGAATTCTGGAAACCTGCATTTACGTGTCCGATATGGAGGTGGCCCAGGACTTCTACACCAAGCTCTTCGGCTTTGAGGTGATGGAGTCCGATGAACGGTTTTGCGCTTTCAACATGGGACAGGAACGCGTGCTTCTGCTCTTCCTCCGGGACAGCGCGCCGGAAGGCAACACCCTTCCCTTTGGCTACATTCCTCCCCACAACGCGACCGGTTCAATCCATTTGGGCTTCCGCATTCCAAAAGATTCCCTCGAAGAGTGGAAACATCGCCTGAACGACTTCGGCATCCCAATCGAGAGCGAGTTTACCTGGCCGCGTGGAGGAACCAGTCTCTACTTCCGGGATCCGGATGACAACCTGTTGGAGCTGTTGACCCCAGGCGTCTGGCCCAACTACTAGCGCCTTTATCCCGGTTCGCCGCTTCGAACCAGCTCCTGGATCTCCTCGGTTTCCAGGCCACGATCAAAGACGATGAACTCGTCCATCACGCCCAGGAGGTTGTGATCATTGGGTTGGCCATCCCGAGTCAGCCCCCAGTTGCCAATCTCCCCCACACCTACGCGCAGTCGCACATCCACTTCCAGTGGTTGGCGGCTCACTTCTTTGCCGTTCAGGTAGTGGACGACTTCTCCCTGCAAGCGGTCATAGACCATCGCGAGGTGTTGCCATTGCCCGACGAGACGTTGGTCGATCACCTTGGGAGAAGCATAAGTCGCGATCTCCTCAGATTCCCGGCGCGTGGTGAGCAGCAGTTGGCCGCTGCCACCATGGAACTGCCAATGCACGGAACCGTGATCGAACCCATCGCTCATGAGCAGGGAATGTGTCCGGTCTTCCAGACTATCGATCCGCACCCAGGCCGCGAAGGTCAGCGCATCATAATAGCCGGGAATCCGGACCCGAATGCGGTCGCTGCTGCGACGGAACGCGAGTCCACCCTTACCTGGCCAGCGGCCCTCAGTACTACGCGCTCCAATGATCACCCCTTCCTGATCCGCGGCATAGGGATCTGAAGTGAAAGCGGGAATAATTCCGGTCAGGTAATCTGGCTGGTCGAAGTCATAGTAGGCCAGCAATCCGGGATCTTTTCGCCAGCGCCGGCTCTCGAACGTCCAGCGAGAGAACTGATACTCCATCTCCAGGGCATGCATCTCCTTGGTGGCTGTGTCCGAGAAAAAGGCGCTGGGCTCCGCAATTAGTGTGAGCTTGCGCCCCAACTGATCGATCCGGGCCGCCTCACCTTGCCTGAGCCGGGTGACCTCATCGCTGGTCTTGCTCTGGAAGAACACTTCGCCGGAAAAGACATGGACCTCCGAATCCCCCTCGTCTCCCACGGCGAGTCCGAACTCCGTTCCGTGGTCGACCAACTCGCCGGTTGGAGTATGGATGAGAAATCCCTGGGCGTGGGGTGGCACATTGGCAAAGAATTTGCCGCGATAGCAATGGGCTTCCTCCAGGGAAACGATGTCCAGCTCCGCGGGACCTTCCATCACCAGCTTCACTCCATTGTAGAACTGCAGGTGCGCGACTCCCTCTTCCAGTTTCATCTCGCCACGGCCCAAGGCCGCACCCGCCCGTAGCGGTTGCTGTCCCTCCGGCCAAACGGCGCCGATGGTGTGGGAGATCACGGCAAAATGAGGTTCCGCCACAGCCGGAGCTTTTTCAGGCGCTGAAGCCAACACCGGTTCCTTGGGAGGAACGGTGAGGAACGCCCAGGTCACCGCCGCCAAAGCAACAAAGACGGCCGCGACTTCCAAGGCGACACGCCAGGAGGGAGCTTGCGGCCAGCGCGGCTTGACGACATTCTCGGGCTCGACGGTTGCCTTGATCGAATGAACCGGGCCCATCTGCTCCAGAGCATTCGTCACCGCCGCGGCCTGAGCGAAGTAGCGTTGCGCCTCTTCATCGTCCTTGAGCAGAGCTTCCAACTGCTTCACCTCCGCATCGGAAAGGCAGTCATCGCACCACCCGTAACAGAGGCGCATCAACTCGTCTTGAGCCTGTTGTTCGGGAGACTTCATGCCATGGACTCCCGGGAGAGACGGGTTTCAATACAGCCCTGAAGCCAGCTGCGAACCTGCTGGAGAATGCGGTAGACCGTTTTGACCGGCCGATCGACGGCTTCCGCCACTTCTTCCACGGTCTTGTCCTGCATGTAGCGGAGTTGGATCAGCTCCTTGTTCACATCACTGAGGCTGCCGAGACAAAACTCAAGCGCTTCCCGGCGTTCGTCCGCGCCCAGGGATAGTTCCGCCACTTTTTCGGACAGGGCGTCAAAGATCTCCTGGTTGAAGGTGACCTTGGATCGAGCCAGCTTCTTGCGGTAGTCGCAGACCTCAAAATAGGCAACACGCATGGCCCAGGACGCGAAGTTGGTCCCGGATTCATACTGATCAAATTTTCGCCAAAGTACCATGCTTGTTTTCTGGAAGAGATCTTCTGCGTCTTGCCGGTTAGAGACCAAAGAACGAATGAAGTTGTGGATCCGAACCTGGTTGGACAGGATCAGAGACACAAATTCATCGGGCTCTGGCGGCTCCGGACTCCCTCCCATATGTGAAATAGACTGCCTGACGGGTAAGTTTTTCTCAAGAAAGCACGATTCCGGCCACCCCACTCAGGGCTTGGCCGCTTTCTTGTTTTTGGATTTCAGGGCGCTCATGGGCGCGGACCTGGCCATTCCCTTCATGTGATTGGCCAGATAAGCATCCGTCATCCCCACTTCTCCCATCAGTTCCTTCAACTCTTCCTGAGTCTGCGCGATCTGGCCCGCATATTCCGGATTGGAGGCAAGGTCCGTCATTTCATCGGGGTCACGCTCCAGGTCGTAGAACTCCACCTCATTCGTTCCGGGAAAGCGGATCAGTTTGAAGCGCTCCGTGCGGATGCCGTAGTGCTGAGGCGCTCGCGCGTAGTAGGCGTAGAAGATGGACTTCCGCCAATCCGCTGGTTCTTCCCCTTTCAGCAAGGGCCGCAGGCTGACGCCCTGCATCGCGTCGGGGATCTGCACCCCGGCGTAGTCCAGCATCGTGGGTCCAAAATCGATATTCATGCCGAGCTTCTCGTTCACGGCCCCAGCCGCAATCTCCTTGGGATAACGCACAATCAGAGGCATCTTCAGCGAGGTTTCGAGCATGAGCCGCTTATCAAACATGCCGTGCTGCCCCAGCCAATAGCCCTGATCGGAGGTGTAGATGATGAGGGTGTTGTCGAGCTCGCCCTCCGCAGTCAGGTAATCCAGCACCCGCTGAATGTTCTCGTCCAGGGCGGCCACGCAGCGGATGTATTTGTGGATGACATGCTGATACGCGATGGAGGCCCGCTCCTTGGGATCCTTGCTCTTCCGGTCCATCGCATTCTCCCGCACCAGATAGTAGGGCTTGGGCGCGTCGTCCCGGTACATAAAGGAGAAATGCTGCGCCTTCAGCTTGGGACTGGTCACGGAGACATCTTCGTGCAGGCTGGCTGGCTCGGGAATGTCCACGCCTTCATGGAGATGGGCCCAGCGCTCCGGATACTCGAAAGATTCATGAGGCCCCTTGAAGTGAAGACTCAGGTAGAACGGCTTGCTCTCTTCCCGCTTCCTGAGCCATTCCAGCGCTTGATCGGTGTAGATGTCCGCATAGTAACCCTCGTACTTCTGCTGAGAACCGTCCGGACGAAAGAGCGTGGGATCGAAGTAGCTGCCCTGCCCTTTGGTGACGGCGTAGTCATCGCAGCCACGCGGCCACTGCCCCATGTGCCACTTGCCCACCACGGCCGTCTGATATCCAGCCTTCTGCAACTCGCCGATATAGGTCGGAGCGTCCGGCTTGAGGGAACAGCCCAGATCCCGTGCGTCCGTGATGTGGGAATACTGACCGGAAATGATGGAAGCGCGAGACGGCGAACAAATGGAGTTGTTGCAGCAAACGTTGGTAAAGAGCATCCCCTCGGCGGCCAGCCGGTCGATCGTAGGCGTGTGCACCCAGTCTTTGAGCCAGGACCCGTAAGCTCCAATGGCTTCCGAGGTATGGTCATCGGACATGATGTAGAGAATGTTGGGCCGCTCTTCCGCCAGGGCGGCAGTAAGAGACAGGCAGGCAAAGAGGGAGAAGAGGAATTTCATAGGAAGGGCTGAACAACAGACTCTGAGAGAGAACCGGGCAGGACTCAAGGCCTTTGAAAAGCGTCCCGCTTCGCTTCCACCAGGGGACGCATGTAGCATCCTTCGAGGTGATCGTTCACCAGGCCCATGGCCTGCATGAAGGCGTACACCGTGGTGGGCCCCACAAAACTCCAGCCCCGTTTCTTGAGATCCTTGCTCAGTGCGACGGAAACCTCCGTCTGGGTCATCTCCCGCACGGTGTCGTAATCCGGCGTGGAAGGGCGTCCCTCCTTGCCGGGCTCCCAACTCCAGAAATACGCGGCCAGGGAACCTTTCTCCGCTACCAATTCCAGGGCTCGCTGGGCGTTATTAATGGTGGACTCAATCTTCTTGCGATGCCGCACGATCCCGGCGTTCTGAACCTGAGCCTCAATCTCTGCCTCGCCGAATTGCGCTACCTTTGCGAAATCGAATCCGCAGAAAGCGTCACGAAAGGCCTCGCGTTTGCGCAGGATCGTGAGCCAGCTGAGCCCGGACTGAAAGCCCTCCAGGCAGATCTTCTCGAAAAGCCGGTGATCGTCCTTCACGGGATGCCCCCACTCATCATCGTGGTAGGCCAGATAGTCGTCATAGCCGCCATGCCACCAGCAGCGGCGCTTGCCGTCTTCGCCAGTAACCAGTCCATCGGTGGGCGTTTCTGTCCCCATGCGGCACCTTGATCCGGTCTGTGCGGCTCGTCCACCCGATTACAAACTTTGGCCAAGTTTCTCATCGAAACCTGGGCTGGTTTTGGTCTAGCCTTACTCTCATGACGAAATATGAGTATCTCTATGTCTCCTTTCGCCTGATTGGCCGTGGTTACACCGGGGAAATCGTGGATCTTCACATCAATGGCACACCCACCAACGAGTTCGCGAAGGTGCCTGACATGCTGAACAGCTTCGGCAGTGAGGGCTGGGAGATGAAGGCCTACGGGGACAAAGGCGACAGTGGCACCTTCGAGAAGATGGTCTTCATGCGCTACATGAATTAGGAGCTACAGCTCGACCAATGGGGGCAATCAAATGACTTGATGTGCCCTGGGGACTCGCCTCAAATAGAGGTATGAAACCCCGTTTGTTTGCCCTCCTGCCGATTTTCTCACTCTGCGTGCTTGGCGCGATGTTTTTCACACTTTCCTCACCGCAGGTGCACGGAGAGAAGAAGGCCATCAAGGCGCTGCTCATCACGGGTGGCTGCTGCCACGACTATGACAACCAGAAGGTGATTATCCCTTCCGGTATCGATGAGCGGGCTGGCCTCGATATCGAGTGGACCGTCATTCATCAAGGGGGCTCGACCACCGATACCAAGATCCCGTTCTACGAGAACAAGGACTGGGCAAAGGGTTTTGACGTGGTGGTGCACAACGAATGCTTTGCCAAGATCGATGACAAGGACTGGGCAGACGGGATCCTGGCGCCTCACAAGGCCGGCACTCCCGCCCTCTTGATCCACTGTGCCATGCACTGCTATCGCGTGGGCGACGACCGCTGGTTTGAATTCTGCGGAGTGACCTCTCGTCGCCATGGTCCCAAGCATCCGTTCAAGGTGGAGGACCTGAAGTCCGGTCATCCCATCATGAAGGATTTCCCGGATTGGACCACGCCTGAGGGTGAGCTCTATTACATCGAGAAAGTGTGGGACACCGCCACGCCTCTGGCTCAGGCCAAGAGCGAACAGACCGGCGAGAACAACGTGTGCATCTGGACGAACGAATATGGCGAGAACAAGACCCGCGTCTTCGGCACCACCATCGGTCACCATAACGAGACCATGATGGAGGACGAGTATCTGGATTTCCTGACTCGCGGGTTTCTCTGGAGCCTGGGTCAGTTGGAGGAATAGGGGCCCAGTATTCGGATTTCGGATTTCGGTTCTCGGTTCTCGGTTCTCGGTTCTCGGTTCT
>JBHIXE010000009.1:0-337 GCA_041984905.1 Verrucomicrobiales bacterium
TCAAAGGTGCAGCGGACCTGCGGAAATCGGGGGCCTTCCGACTCCAGCAACTGCATCAAGGCGCCGCGCAGGTTCTCCTGATCGGCAAGGAGAGGCGAAAACCCCTTCGCCAGTTGGCGGGCCGTTTTCGCGGACTTTCCGATTTGGTCGCAGAGCTCACGCAAGAGCTTGGCAGACTCCTCATCCGTCTTGGCAAGTTTATGGGCGATGGCCGTGAGCCGTAGTTTCACCGACGGCAACTCCTGGCAGAGAGTGTCGTGGATGTCGTTGCCCATGGTGACTTTTTCCACCTCGGATGCGATCTCCAGGGACTTCCGAAGCCGGTGCTGCTCAGTGA
>JBHIXE010000009.1:347-16052 GCA_041984905.1 Verrucomicrobiales bacterium
CTCGCCATTATCATCTCGCAAGGGGTAGGCGCGACTGTGCACCCAGCGGGTATCTCCGTTGGGGAGAACCATCCGGAATTCCAGGTCAAAGCATCCGGTTTTCTCAAAGTCGAGGAAGGCGTTCTTTACCCGGTGCTGGTCATCCGGATGCGTCACCTTCATTATGTAATAGGGATCTTCGTAGAAGCTCTCTGGTGGCAATCCGAACAAGCGCTCCGTAGCGGAACTCACGAAGAGAACTCGAAGAGTTTTCGGTTCTCTCATCCAGATGACTTCGTTGATCGAATCCGTCAGCTGATCGAATTGCAGCCGGGATTCACGAAGGGCGACCTCGTTCTCCTTCCGGTCGGTGATATCTCTGGATGCACCCGATAACCGGACCGGCTTGCCCTGAGCATCGAAGAACGCACGGCCACAGCAGCGCACCCAACGGTAGCTGCCATCTTTGTGGAGGAGCTGGCACTCGAAATCCAGAGGAACGCCTTCTTCAATATGCAGGCGAACCTGCTCCCACATAGACTCCTTCTGATCGGGGTGCACCCAGCGGTTGATGGCTTCGTTGCTGTCTTCGATCTCTTCGGGAAGATAGCCGAGCATCTCCTGCCATTCCGGGGCATACCAGACCTTTCCCGTGATGAGATCCGTATCCCATAGAGCGATCGTCGCCGCGTTGATGGCAGTGGTAAGCCGTTCCTCGGTGCGCCTGCTCTCGGTGATGTCACTCATCGTGCCAAGGATGCGCACCGTTTCGCCTTCCTCGTTTCGAATCACCAACGCTTTGTCCCGCACGTGGATGTATTCGTTGTCGGCATTGAGGAAAAGATACTCGCAGGTCCAGTGGGCCTGTGGAGAGAGGTGGGCGCTATGGAAGGAACTGGTGACTCTTTGCCGGTCGGCAGGATGGATGCGTTCTTCCCACCACTCCCAGGTCTCTGGAATCTGACTGGGATCTTTGCCCAGCATCCGGCCACAACTTTCGTTCCAACGCAGTGCTCCGGTAATGGGATCATAATCCCACATCGCGTCCTGGGTCGCTTGCAGGAAAAGGCTGAGACTGTCGGCAACTTGATCCTGAAGCTGATTGATCTTGGCTGTAATTGCCTGATTTTCAGCAGATAGTAAGGCTTTTTCGGCTTGGAGTGTAGCTATAGTGGCACGCAGCTCTTCAGACGTAGCGTTCACTTCTTGCTCCATAACACCGATAAGCAGGGTAGACTCCCAGCCAACTTCTTCGTTCAGGTGAATCTACTTGCTGAGAGCCGTCAGGGCCACTCGTAAGGAGATTCCTAGTCGATGACTAGGGATTACCTCAGCGATACAAGGTAATACTGGAGGTTCAAGTAGTACCTTCGCTGAGCGAGTAAAAATTTAATGCATGCGTTAGGATGCAACTATCCGCGTCTGCTATGGTGCGGAGAGTTCCTTCAGCTGCTCCAACTGTCTCGGGCTGAGCCACTCCCATGCTCGCCCTGGATCGACGCGATCCCAGGCGTTTACCTTGGTGGCCTGCAGTGGCGTCAGATTCAGGCTCGCATACGGGGTGCCCTGCAACTGTCGTTTCTGGTCCTGGAGAGGGGCTGGCCGGTAGGAATCGGTGAGCTCGCCAATCTCCAGGCGGGTCATTCCCAGCGAGTCTCGCTGAGCCTTCGAGCTTGGATAGACCTTGTTGGCGCATTCGACCTGGGCGGCGGCCTCGACAAGGGAGGGGAAGGTGATCTCATCAGGATGGTAGAGCACTCGAGTGACTTCACGTCCCTCCAACCAACCGGCCTCAGTCGAATAGACTCCGGGGATCTGTCCAAGCTTCATTTCTCCGGTCCAGTAGCAGAACATCGCAAAGGCGGCAGTCTCGAGACCGGTGCTGCTGGTTGGGGCCGCCAAGGTGCGTAAATAAGCAGGGACCTCTCGACCCGCCTCTTCCAAGGTCGCGATCATTCGAGCCGCTAGAGGCTCAAGAGTCCACACCCGGTCTTTGCGGGGAATGATGTCATTACCCTTGGAGTCAAAAAATCGGATAACCTGGTAGTTCCAGGCCGGTTCGTGAAATCGGTCCAGCAATTCGGCGTCGTAGCCGCGCCGGTTGTTGTAGATCAAGACCGGCACAAACTCCGTTTCGATCGCTTCCACCAGGAGAGGTTCACTCAAAACTTCCCGGCCGAACTGCTGACAGCCAGCACAGCCTGGGACTTCCTGAAACAGGGCCAGCACCGGTTTCCCTGTCTGGGCGGAAACGTCCAGGGCGTCTTTGAAGTCCCGGCCCCAGGAGACTTTACCCACTTCGACCGGGTTTTCTGCCAATAGGTAGCTGCAGGGAATCAGCCAAAGGCAGGTTATGAGAAAGGTCCTCATGCATCCATTGTAACCTGAAACCACCTCTACCTTACCATCCGTTTCTCGTGTTGTTGAAACTGCGGCGAGTGATGAAAAGACTCCAAGAAACTAAGAGTGGCGCGGAAGGGCAATAGTGATATTTGTTAGGACATCAGTATCTTAAGGAACTGATCCCCTTTATGGTAAGTTGGCCCGGGTGGGCCGGAACCTCGTTGGAATTGGAACGCAAAGCTCAGGATGTCGGAGGATCCGGATAACATTTTTGCCCTGGATGTTGGCACGATTACGGATTCGATCCTGGAAGATGTCACCAAGGACTTTGATGCCTTTGAGAAGGTCGTGAAGTTTGTTCTGAGCACCCCGGAAGGGGCGGCGCTGAAGGCGAGGTTTGCTGCGGGGGAGATGGCACAACCGGAATATCTCCAGGCACTTATGGAGATTGCGAGAGCCCGTGCAGGCGGCTGAGGTCCTTCAAGAGCCGCTGCTGTTGATCTTGTCGAAATCCGTTTCAATCCGGTTGGAACCGGCGTAGTCGAAACGGAAGTGCAGGAGGGACTGCCACTGATTGGTGGCCTTGCGAGTCTCCAGGGAGGCGGTGAAGAAACCTCCGTTGTTCCCTTGTTGTTCGATCGCCTCCACCATCTTGCCCGCCTCCGGATTGAAAGGAGTGATGAAGGTGTAGACGCGGCTGGTGCTCTCGTAGGTCTGAAGCGTGGGTTGACCGGCGAAGCCTCCATGGTGGTTAGGATCTGCATCCAGGGAGGGAAGTTCCATTTCCCAACGTAGCGGGAGCATTCCGATGCCTTTGATAGGAATGACGACCCTGAGATCGCTGATAGCGCGTTGATGGGTGCCTGTATTCATCAATGTCATGGGCACATACAGGCGGAAGATCCGAATCGACTCACCGCCACTATTGTAATTCAAGGGCTCCACTCGGTAAGCGCGTAAAGGCGGGACTTTGAGCCGCCCGGGACGGAGCCGGGAAAAGTAGAGAGAGGTCACGGAGAGGGCGACGCTGAGAGAGGCAACCCCAATCGCCAAGGTGTTTCCGGTAAGAAACGGCTCAATATCGGTTTCCATAGCTGTGCTGGATAGTCGCCGAAATGGGTAAGGAATTGCAACCACGGAAGCATGACATTGTAGTCACGCCAGACACTTAGGTATTGACCTAAGTATTGAGTGGTGTTACTTAGGTGAATGCCTAACCATGCTGCCTCTCTGGATCGCGTTTTCTTTGCTCTGGCTGACGCAACCCGGCTGGCGGTCTTGAACCAGCTTTCCCGCAAACCAGCCCCAGTCAGTGAGTTGGCCAAGGCGTTCGATATGGCGCTGCCTTCCTTCATGCAGCATCTCAGAGTGCTCGAAGAACAAGGGCTGGTCGCTTCCCAAAAGCAGGGACGGGTTCGCACCTACTACTTCAATCCCGAACCGCTGGCGGAGGCGGAAGACTGGTTGGAGAAGCGCCGGCGACTTTGGGAGCGCCGACTGGATCGTTTGGACGGCTACCTCCAGGAGATGAAGGCGGAAGAGAACGAGCAATCCTGAATTCAGAGAACCTTTCTAACACCAATCAATCATGAACATCGATAACCAACTGGACCTGGTCATGGAGCGGATCGTCGACGTGCCGCGCGAACTTATCTGGAAAGCCTGGACGACGCCGGAGCACCTCATGAAGTGGTTTTGCCCGAGGCCGTGGAAGACCGTGGAATGCGAAATCGAGCTCCGACCGGGCGGGTGCTTCCGAACCGTCATGCAGTCTCCCGATGGCGAGACTTTTCCCAATGAAGGCTGCTACCTGGAGATCATTCCCAATGAGAAGCTGGTATGGACCGATTCCCTGGAGCGCGACTATCGGCCCTCCAGGCAAGCCAACGAGTGCATCGAGAGCTTTTTCACGGCGAACCTGATCCTGGAGCCTCACACAGAGGGGACGAAATACACGGTCATTGTGCTGCACAGCAATCCAGAGGCGCGCCAAAGACATCAGGAGCGTGGCTTTGAAGAGGGATGGGGCACGGCTCTGACGCAACTCGTGGAACTGGTGAAGACCTGGTAGGGGCTGACAGTTTTTCCAGACGGGGAGGGATGGCGCTTGATTCCCGGGCGAGCCCTCCCCAGTATCCCTACCATGGAACAAATCCCCCTCCGAACCAGTGTCGTTGGCAGCTATCCATTCCCCAGTTGGCTGGAGTTCAGTTCCGCTCACCTGGATGAGTTTGGATCGGCGGATATCGCCGAAATGCAGGACGATGCGGCGACCATCGCGATCATGGATCAGGTCCGCGCCGGGTTGGACGTGATTACCGATGGGGAACAGACTCGCTTCGACTTCAACCTCAGTTTCTACGGGTTCCTGGAGGGGATAGAGCTTGAGCCGGCTTCGCCTCGGCGCTTCGGCCCTCCCGCTCACGATCAGCGGGGAAAGCATGAGATTACGGGGGAGTTGAATGCTCCCAATGGACTCGGAGCGGTGGAGGAATTCGAGCGCTTGAAACGGCTGGCCCCCGAAGGGACGGCCCTGAAGATGAGCGTGCCTGGCCCCTTCACTCTGAGTGGGCGCCTGCTACCCAATGTCCGTTACCAGGACCGCTACGCCATCACGGAAGCGTTGCTGCCTCTCATCCGGAAGGAACTCGAAGACCTCGTGGAAGCCGGATGTGAAGAGATCTGCGTCGATGAACCTTCGATGAGTTGCTATGGTTATAAGGAAGACACCAAGCGCTTTGCGGACATCTTCAATCGCACCGTGGAACCCGTGGTTGGCAAGACCCGTCTCTGCACTCATTTATGTTTTGGCAATTTCAAGGGGCACGCCGTGGGGTACCGCCGTTATGCCCCGCTTTTTCCGGACTTCCTGGACCTGAAGGTCGACGAGATGCATGTGGAAATGGCGAGCCGGGAATATGCCGAATTGGAGGTGATCGCGAAGATCGCGGAAAAGATGGATGTGGCGGTGGGAATCGTGGACGTGAAGAGCTACTTCATCGAGACACCGGAATTCATCGCGGACCGGGTCCGGGAGTGCCTCAAGCATGCGCCCGCGGAAAGGCTCGTATTCGCTCCGGATTGTGGGCTTAGCCAGACGGCCCGCTGGGCAGCGAAACAGAAGCTCATCAATATGGTCGCCGGCGTGAAGATGGTGCGGGACGAATTGTGAAATGTTAGCCTCAAAGTGCTTGAGGATTGATTCGGTGGACGTGGAGGAGCAATGATACCTCAAAGCTAAATCATCATGGTCTGGACCCTCCTGCTTCCCATCATCCTTTCCGCCATCGCGTTGTTTATTGCCAGCTTCGTGAGCTGGATGGTGGTCAGGCTTCACAAGGACGACTGGCGCAAGCTGGAGAAGGAAGACGAGTTCTTTGCCAAAGTGCAGGAGCTGAAGCCCGCTGTCGGGAGTTACAACTTTCCACATTGCACTCCGGAGAACATGAAGGATCCGGCGATGCAGGAAAAGATGAACAAAGGGCCCTGCGGAGTGATCACGATCTTTCCCGCAGGCCAATCGATGGGGCGGAATCTGGGTCTGACCTTTGCTCACTACCTGGGGGTGAGTTTTTGCATCGGTTACCTGGCCACGCTGGCTTTTGATCGCGGCGCGGCGTTTGGGGATGTGTTTCGATTTGTGGCCACGGCAGGATTGATCGCCTTTCTCGCGGGCATCATCGGTCACGCCATCTGGTTCCGGATGCGGATCATCGGGCATCTCATCGAGAGCATTGTCTATGCCTTGATCATGGGGGTGATCTTTGCTGCTCTCTGGCCGGGTTCTCCCGCCTCCTAGGGCGAGTTAGAAAGCGAAGTGTCCAATTTATCCCAAAATCGGGATAGCTGTGCCTAGAAAGCCGGAGGAATCCCGGCTCAGGATAGATCGAGGGCGGGGCCGAGGTGTTCTGCCCTGATCCCACCCATTTCTCTCAACCCCTATGAACTTGCGCCCCCTCTGTTGTTTTCTCAGCCTCTTCGTCGCCGTTGCCGCCTTTGGACAAAATGAGCGGCCCAATGTGATTGTGATTCTCTCCGATGACATGGGCTACTCGGACATCGGTTGCTACGGGAGCGAGATTGAGACGCCCAACCTGGATCAACTTGCCAGGGAGGGGCTCCGCTTCACTCAGTTCTACAATACGGCTCGCTGTTGTCCTACCCGGGCCAGCCTTCTAACGGGGCTGTATCCGCACCAGGCTGGGATCGGCCACATGATGAACGATCGTGGCTACGAGGGATACCGGGGAGATCTCAATCGGCACTGCGTGACCATTGCGGAAGCGTTGAAGCCGGCCGGCTATCGAACGTATATGGCAGGGAAATGGCATGTGACCAAGGTCGTCGATCCCCAGACGGAAGAGGACAAGCACAACTGGCCACTGCAACGCGGCTTCGACCGCTTCTACGGAACCATTCACGGAGCCGGTAACTTCTTTGATCCCAATACCCTGACCCGGGACAATACCTTTATCTCTCCCTACGCCGACCCGGAATACACACCGGAGCAATACTACTATACCGACGCGATCAGCGATCATGCCGTGCGCTACATCCAGGAGCACCACTGGCAAACCGGGGAGCAGCCTTTCTTCATGTATGTCGCCTACACCGCAGCGCATTGGCCCATGCATGCTCTGGAGAAGGATATTGCCAAGTATCGCGGCAAGTATGACGCGGGCTACCAGGCCATCCGGGATGCCCGTTACCAGCGCATGGTCGAGTTGGGCGTGATTGACGAGGATGCCACGGTGAACTGGCCGATTCCGGAAGAGTGGAAGGAGACCGAATACCTGGATTGGGACATTGTGAACATGGAAGTCTACGCCGCCATGATCGACAACATGGACCAGGGGATCGGCCGGATTGTCGAAGCCCTGAAAGAGACCGGGCAGTACGAGAACACCCTGATCCTCTTCATGCAGGACAATGGAGGATGCGCCGAGAACTACGGGCGCAAAGGCATTGGCCGGGAGCGGGCCGACAAGCCGGAGTTTGAGCCGTTAGCGGCAGACTATCTGCAGCCAGATATGACGCCCAAACAGAACCGGGCCGGATACGCCGTCCGTGAAGGGAAGGGAAGCATGGCGGGTCCGGACGACACTGCAATTGGATATGGCCAGGGCTGGGCAAGTGTGTCCAACACGCCATTCCGCGAATACAAACACTGGACCCACGAAGGAGGCATCTCCACGCCTCTCATCGCGCATTGGCCCAATCGCATCAAGCGCCATGGAGAGTTGGAGCGGACCCCGGGTCACCTCGTCGATGTCATGGCAACCTGCGTCGATATTTCTGGAGTCACCTATCCTTCAACCGCCCACAATGGCAACGCGATCAAGCCGATGGAAGGCAAGAGCCTGGTGCCCGTCTTTGAGGGCAGAGAACTGGAGCGCGAGGCCATCTATTGGGAACACGAAGGCAATCGCGCGGTGCGGATGGGAGACATGAAGCTGGTCGCCAAGGGACGTCAGGGAGATTGGGAACTCTACAACATTGCCAGGGATCGCTCCGAACAGAATGACCTCGCCAAGAGCCAGCCGGAGACGGTTGAGAAGATGGCCGCCATGTGGCAGGCCTACGCGGAGCGTGCGGATGTGCTTCCTCTCAATCCCAAGTCCAAAGAGGACGACAAGCAAAGCTTCAATACCAAGAAGAAGTTCAAACTCCAGAAGGGGGACGATCTGAATCGGTTCAAGGCTCCTTATGTGGAGAAGAAAGGCTTCTCGGTTTCTGCCCAGGTCAGTCCAGATCCCAGCTCGACCGATGGCGTGATCGTGGCCCAAGGCGGAACCAGCGCCGGCTGGTCGTTGTATGTCCGTGATGGAAAGCTGAACTTCGTCACGGCACACAAAGGCAAGCGCAGCGTGGTGACCGCGCCTGCAAGTCTCAGCAGTTCAGCCAAGGTCGGCGCGGTATTCTCCGTGGACGGTGAGGTTTTGCTGACGCAGGACGGCAAAGAAGTGGCGAAAGGCACCGTTCCCGGACCACTGGATGTGCAGCCCTTGGATGGTCTGCAGGTGGGAGTCGACCTCATTGGGGCAGTCGGAGACTACGAAGCGCCCTTTCCCTTCGCGGGAGATATCTCCGCAGTGGAGATCCTCGTACGCTGAACTTGCCCCCCTCGATCAACTCTCCTCCACGGTTGGAGGAGAGACCCTGGCAGCGGCTCTAAGCGCTGCGTCCTTTGCGGGCACCGACCACTGCACCGATGATGCCGCCAAGAACGGCTCCGGCAGGCAGGCTGATGATTGGCATGAACGATAACGCCTGAGCTTGGTCAGGACGGATCTGGGCGATTCCAAAGGGGACGCCAAATCCAAGGGCGGCGCCCAGCACAAGGCCGATTGCCAGGAACAGTAGTACGAATCCTATAGTTTTCATTGGTTCTGACTTCAAGGGTGGAGAGCAGGTTTTCAGACAATGAGCCGGGTTCGGGTTCTTGCTGAAAAACTGCTCACAATCAGGGAGTTAGACGTAAGTCTGCACCTGGATTGCTCAGAAAGTCGAGAAAAGTTTCGACTTCCGGAATCCTCCCCATGAAGCTTGGGCAATGTGCTGCTAGCCTAGCTGTCCTTGAGCGTTGCCATATCGATGACGAACCGATACTTCACGTCGCCTTTCACAGTGCGGTCGTAAGCCTTATTCACGTCCTGGATGCCAATCGTCTCGATATCGCAGGTGATGTTGTGCTCGCCGCAGAAATCAAGCATCTCCTGGGTTTCTGGTAGACCGCCAATCAGGGAACCCGCCATGGAGCGGCGTGCAAAGATGAAGGGGACCCCGTTGACCTGTTTGAGTGGTTCGACGGCGCCCACGATGACCATCGTACCATCCCGTTTGAGAAGTGCCATGTAGGGATCGACATCGTGGCCCACGGGAATGGTATTGAGAAGAAAATCGAAACTGTTCATGGCGGACTGCATGGCTTCATCGTCCGTGGAAATGAGCACCTCGTCGGCTCCCAGCTTTCTGGCGTCCTCGCCTTTCTCTGGCGATGTGGTAATCATCACCACGTGAGCTCCCATGGCGTGAGCGAATTTCACCCCCATGTGTCCAAGGCCACCGAGGCCGATGACGCCGATCTTCTGCCCGGCTCCGACGTTCCAGTGCCGGAGAGGGGAGTAGGTGGTGATCCCCGCGCAGAGAAGCGGGGCGGCGCCGGCGGGATCCAATCCCTCCGGCAAGTTCAACACGAATCGCTCGTCTACGGTGATCTTGTCGGAGTAGCCCCCATAGGTGAACTCGTGAGGGGTGCCCCCGATTTTGTCCTCGCTGTTGTAGGTACCGGTCCAGCCATTCTCGCAATATTGCTCCAGACCATCCTTGCAGGAAGCGCACTCCCGGCAGCTATCCACCAGACAGCCGACGCCGACGAGATCGCCTTCTTTGAAGCGGGTGACCTGATTACCCACCGCCGTGACCCGGCCCACGATCTCGTGTCCGGGGACATAGGGGTAATGAGTACTGCCCCATTCATTGCGGGCGCAGTGGATGTCTGAGTGGCAGATGCCGCAGAAGAGAATCTCGATGGCCACATCCTGGGCCCGAGGTTCCCGGCGTTCGAAACTGAATGCGGCAAGTTGATCCGTGGGTGAGTGAGTTGCGTATCCGATGGTCTTCATGTGTTTCTTCCTACGTTTCTGGATGCAAACCAGGGCGACTCCCTTACGAGGAGCCATTCGATTCCCAGAAAAGACGATGGAAGGTAGAGACGGGGCGTCATCCAGGTTGGGGGCATCCGAGACCATCGGAAGCCGGCAACTTCCGAAACGAAGTGACAAGAAACTGGCGTTGTGGGGCAACTGATGAGATGGTAAAACCCCTTGGTGCCCCTCCTTTCACCGAACCTTCTTCCGCTCAAAAGGCTTGCTGCTTTCAGCGTGGCGATCCTGGCAGGAGTTACGATTGCGCTGGCGATCGATCAACAGAGCGCGCCAAAACCCGCGGTGGAAGAGGTGAGGCCCAATGTCTACCGCCTGGGCGCGATCGAGTTCAATTCCCAGACCCGGGAGATCACCTTTCCTGCCCTGACCAACGCCGAGGAGGGCATCCTGGAGTATGTGCTGGTCCATGAGACCGGGAAGACTCATGAGAGCCTGCTCAAGACGGCCATTTCACCCACGGATCTCCAGGTCGTCTTCAAGCTCCTGCGGTATCGGGCCGGTAAAGGTAAGCTCTTTGATGGGCGTTATCCGCCCGGTGAACTTCCCGAGCCGGAGCCCCGCGGCGACGCTTTCCGTGTCTTCATGACCTGGCCCGGAAGCGGGGAGGTGCCTGTCGAGAGTGCGATTCATGATTTCACCGCCGATGCTCCCATGGCGCCCACTCAGTGGATCCTGAATGGGTCCGAGATCGTGCAAGGGAAGTTCATGGCCCAGGTGGAGGGTTCCATCCTCGCTTTGTATCTGGATCCCCTGGCACTCTGCAACTGCGACCATGAGCGTGCCTGGGATGATGAGAACTGGTTTCCCATCAAGAAACGTATCCCCGCCTACGAAACGCCGGTAACTGTGATCTTACGCCCTGTCGGAGAGAATAACTCAACAAATCCAACTGAGAACCCTTCCAACCAAGACAATGAATAGACTATCCGCACTCATGATGGGCCTGGCCCTCGCTACCTCCTCGGTGGTGCATGCCCAGGACCTGCGCACCCCGCAAGGTGGTGATTTGTCCCTGAAACTGGAAATCCAGCCCCGAATCGAGGATGGCGTCGAGTTTCTGCTCCGGCAACAGAACGAAGACGGTTCCATTGGCGATGCCAGATATCCCGCACTCACGGGTCTGGCCCTTTCCGCCATCATGGGCAATCCGGAACGGGATCCCGATGCGGCGTTGCCGGAAGGTGTGGTCAAGGCCTATGACTTTCTTCTCAGCAAGCAGAAGGAGGACGGAGGCGTCTACGACGATGGTCTGGCGACCTACAACACTTCTCTCTCCCTGTCGGCCTTCCTGTTCCGAGGCGATGAACCAGAATTTGAGTCTGCCATTCGTGCCGCTCGCGGATTCCTGATCGGTCAGCAGGCGGATTACGATGTGAAAGGGGAACTGGACAACGAGTTCGATGGCGGAATCGGCTATGGTGGATCCTACACCCACTCGGATCTCTCCAACACCCACTTCGCCATGGAGGCGCTGCACTACTCCAAAAAGCTTCTGGCGGACAAGCCTCAGTCCGCTGGTGAAGAACTGGATTGGGATGCCGCGGTGCAGTTCGTGTCCCGTTGTCAGAACCTGGAGACCAATGACCTCACCAAGGGCGATATGGTGGTCCGGGAGGAGGACAAGGGGGGATTCATGTATTTCCCTGGAGACAGCAAGGCGGGCGACGTGGAGATGCCCGGTGAAAAGGTCGCCTTCCGTTCCTATGGCAGCATGACTTATGCGGGCGTTCTGAGCTTCATCTATGCGGAGATGAACAAGTCCGATGAGCGAATCGTCGCGGCCATGGATTGGCTGAGCGAGAACTACACCTTGGAGGAGAATCCTGGTATGGGGGCCCAAGGCCTTTTCTATTACTACCACACCATGGCCAAGGCCCTGACCCTGGCTGAGGTGGGTGAGAAGCTAACGCTGGCGGACGGTTCTTCGGTGAACTGGCGGGAGAAGCTGGCCGTGAAGCTCTTCGACCAACAAAAGCAGGATGGTTCCTGGATCAATGAAGGGTCTTCCCGTTGGAAGGAAGACAATCCGGTTCTGGTGACAGCTTACTCTCTGCTGGCTCTGGAATACCTGAGCCGCGCTCTGTAAGGGGATGCCTGCCATCTTTTGATAGTAGTAGGCACACTCCGTGTGCCGTCCCGAAACAAATGCAAACGGCACACGGAGTGTGCCTACTACTATCGCCTGCGCTTGGCGCGATCGAATCGGGAACGGCGGGTCTCCGCAGACTCGGCTGCATCTGGCTCTTCTTCCTCCGTACCAACCTGCACGGGTTGTTCCAACTCTGCGGGCTGTTCGTCCGTCGAAACCGATGGCTGAGCGACTTTCCGTCGAGGCCGCGCCTTGGGTTTGAGCCCATCGACAATCTTCCCGGCCCCAGCGAACCGGGGCGTCTGCCAACCCATTCTCGTGAAGAGGGCGTCCGCCAGAATGAAGATCAGCAGCACCGTCAAGAGCCAGGGCTGGATGCTCGCGTACTCCTGAACCTGGGGCCGCTGCCAGGCTTTGGAGAGATCCACGAGTTCCGACCCTCCGCTTTGGATGGCGGTCTGTTTTAGCTCCTCGACTCGAGTCGCATCGAAGGCCCATTCCGGGCTTCCTCCTACCGCGATCGGGCCAAAGGGAAGGGCAATGTTGCCGATCTGAATCGCTCCCCGCGCCATGGTGCCGTGTTCCAACTGGGTCTTGGCCTGGAAATGGCCGGGGGCAAGCCGGCGCCAGGTGATCTCCCGGACCTCATCAAAGCTGCCCGTTTCGGCCATGAAAATCCGGGGCGGAGTCGAGAGTTTCTCGGTCCAGCTATCGTCATGGAGGAGATCCAGAGTGAATTCGGTTCCGTCCACATCCGTGCGCATGCCCAGGCCGGGAGGAAGCGTTTCGCCCATGAGCCAGCGAGTCAGGGTCTGCACGAAGTCACCCACCTTTGCCCAACTGCGGACGGACTCGGAAGATTCCCCGCCCAGGGGGAAGGAGACCGCTGCGGCGCGCCCGATGCCGCGTTGCACCGTGGCCACCATGGGAGCGTTGTACTCATCCCCGGAAATCACAGAAACGGTGGCCTCAGGACGAGCGTAACTCAGGTTGTAACCATCCACCTGGGGAAGCCAGTCGAAGGCGTTGGGAGAGATCTGCTGCCACATCCCGGTTGGATTGACGGGGACTTCCTCCTTCACGAAGAGGGAGCGGGCCACGGTTGCGGTTTCCTGGGCAAAGATATTGGGGATGTAGCCGGGATTATCCGTGAAGAAGATCCGGCCATTGCCGCGCTTGGCGATGTCTTCGAGGAAGCCGGCGTCCACATCGGTCTTGGTGCCGAGACCAATCACGCTGACGGTGGCTCCCTCCGCTTGCATCTCGGAGAGCAGCTGCTTGTATCGGTCCGGTTCTTCGGAGTCGGCCGCATCAGAAAAGAGAATGATGTGTCTTTGACCGACTGGAGAGTTCTGCAATGACTTCCAGGCAGCGCTCAAGCCGGTGTAGACAAAGATTCCTCCGCCCATGCTCCCAATTCTCCGGATACGGCTGCTGATCTTGTCCCGGTTGGGGCCGACCATGAGCAATGGCACCTCTTCATGCGGGCTGCTGTCGACCGCATAAACCGTGACCTGGTCGAAGTTGCCGAGCAACTCCACAGCTCGCGCAGCGCCTTCATTGGCGAGATCCATCTTGGTGCGTCCACCCGGCACGCCCGCACTCATACTTCCAGACCTGTCCAGCACGATGGCCATGGCGACTGCCAATTTGCGGTGCTCTGCCTTCAACTCCATGGAGACCGGCAACAAGTCATCGATGGTGGATTCATAGTAGCCGCCGGCCGCAAAGCTGTGATTGCCGCCGACCATGAGGAGGCCTCCGCCCTGACTGCGGACGAAAAACTGCAGCCCATTGAGGAACTGCTGAGGAATCTCGTAGGCAGGGACGTTGTTCAGGATGACCACCTTGGCCCCGGTCAATTGCCCCACCTGAAGGGTGGATGGATCCGAGACAGTCTCCACCTCAAACCCCTGCGCGGAGAGAATCTCGGCCACGGGATCGTTGAGATAACGCGTTACGAGAACGACTCGGGGGCCGCTGGTGACCTCGATCCAGCTTTCGAAAGTATTGTTACCGTGATAGGCGTCCTGAATGGGGAGGCTGACTTTGTATTTGTGCGCTCCGGCCGATCCAATCCGGGTCATGAACTGGAAGTTTGCCAGCCCTCCCTTGATAGCGACTGTCTGCTCCAGCGGCTCGAGATTGTTCCGGGAAACCTGAATCGGGATCTCTCCATCTTCATTCCCGCGAATGGTGATCTCTACCAGGAAGGGTTCCCCAAGCCGCTTGCGAGTGGGAATATCCACGCTCACCACGCGGTAGTCGGTTGCTTCAGGAGGTTGCACCAGCCGATAGTCCAGAGGCACGCCGATTTCCTTGAGCTTGTCGCCCATATCGCCGAGGGGCTCCGTGCTGTAGCCATCGGTGAACATGAGCAGGCGGGCGTGCCGGTCCGGCTTGAGCAGAGCGGTGGCGCTTTCGAGGGCCAAGCGGCTCCGCGTGTAGCCTGGGTTGCCGGCAAAGGTCAGGGTTTCGCCACCGGCTTGTTCCACCACTTCTCCGGCAAAGTTCACAAAGTGCAGTTCGTCGTCCTTGGTGGGCTTGGCGCGTTGCAGGAGTCGACGCCACTCGTCAAAATTCTGATCGACCAGATCCAGGGAGGATTCGGAGCGGTCTACCAACACCCACAGATCCATCCCTCGCTTGAGCTGTTGCACCTGGGGGTCTGCCAGGATCAGGACAATGAGCAGGAGGGCCAAGGCACGAAAGGGCGTCCAGAGTTTTAGCCCGCTCCAATACCATCCCACAGCGGCAAAGGCGGGGATCAGGAAAAACCATTGGGGGGACTGGAAAACCATGGGGCCTACAGGGTAGCGAAAAAGCGGGAATTGCCGAGTGAATTCACCAAGAAGTCGACGTGTCAGGCAAGCCTGCTATTCAGCGCTCAAGGGATCCTTGGCAGACGCCAGCTTTCCTGAAGCCGCTCATACTCAGCCCGAGAGAGGACGACGTAGTGCGGATTCTTATCCGCCCGCAACCATTGGATCAGTCTCACGAGCTCAGATTCCGCCATGGACGTGCACCCTACAGTAGGCCGGTTCTCGCCCCGGCGGATATGAAAGAAAATGGCGCTGCCATAGCCAGGCTCCGGGGGATCCGAGTTGTGCCGGATCTCAATTTTGTACTTGTAGGCGTAGTCTCCGAGACGCACGCGTTGGGATTCGAACCAGGGTGGTTCCTGACCGGGCTTCGCGATGTAGTGGCGATTGTAGTGGGGATTGTTCACGTCATCGACCCAGCAGTCGTAGTAGCCAACCTGGTGATAGGGAAAGCTGGAGCCGGCAGGGAGATGATCCGGGTAGCCGTAGATTTTTCCGATCTTGAAGTAGCCCGCCGGCGTTTTTCCATCGCCTTCCCGCTTGAGTTGGCCTTGAGGCACCGGGAGAACGCCCTTTCCCCAGGCCAGTCCATTGCGTCCCAGGAGGATGGGAACTTCGGAGATGTCAGTGGGCTCCCATCCTGTCCGGGTGCGCTCGAAAGTCCAGAGAGTGGCTCGGGAACTGTCCCAGGCATCCGCGAGTCCAACGATCAACTGGCGAGCGTCCGGAATGCCGGCGCTCGGGTTTGCGGACCCAAACGGGGGCAGGGCAAGGATCAACAGGGCGGTGAGGCGCAAGACCATAC
>JBHIXE010000009.1:16118-16461 GCA_041984905.1 Verrucomicrobiales bacterium
TGCGTCCGTTGGGAAGCTGGATGTTTGACCACTCATCCCCGGGCTTCACGACCTTCACGACGGTTCCCGGTGGAACGGTGAAGGGTTCTGCGTCGGAGCGGCTTTCTCCATCGAACTCAAAGAAGTCGGAATCCGCGCCGCCAGTCACCACATGGAGAGTGGCGTCTTCAGCATAGGGCTGATCGGACTTCGGCTCACGGCCGAGATTGAGAAACTTGCCGCGCTGGGGTGCGGGCTGAGGAGCGGGAGCGGCTTCCGTAGAGGTGGCTTCCCCGTTATCGTTGTTCACCTTCTTGGCGAACTGGTCCATCCCATCAAAATTGTATTTCGGCTTGGGCGGCTG